>NZ_JBIUWJ010000007.1:0-192313 GCF_044743405.1 Pseudomonas sp. NPDC087626 | reverse complement strand
GGCATCGAAGAAGCGATCGAGAAAGCCAAGAAACTGTAATCCAGGCGCCCGGCGACGGGCGCTAATTTAGGTTGAGGCAATCAGATGGCTATGACAGTCCATTGCGACATCGTCAGCGCGGAAGGAGAAATCTTTTCCGGTCTGGTCGAGATGGTGATTGCGCACGGTGCACTGGGTGATCTTGGTATCGCCCTGGGTCACGCGCCGCTGATCACTAATCTGAAACCGGGTCCGATCCGCCTGATCAAGCAAGGCGGGGAAGCCGAGGTGTTCTACATCTCCGGTGGTTTCCTCGAGGTTCAGCCGAATATGGTCAAGGTACTTGCCGATACCGTGCAACGTGCTGCCGACCTGGATGAAGCCTCCGCTCAGGAAGCCGTCAAGGCTGCCGAGAAGGCCCTGCATGAGCGCGGCGCCGAGTTCGATTACGGCTCTGCTTCCGCACGTCTGGCCGAGGCTGCAGCTCAGCTGCGCACCGTCCAGCAGATCCGCAAGAAGTTCGGCGGCTAATCGCCTCCCGCTTGTTGTGTGATTGATTAAAAAGGGTAGCCTCGGCTACCCTTTTTCTTTTTCTGCAATTCACCATTTGGTCGCAGCCGCTGACCATCCCGGATTGGTAGCCAGTCATGTCATTAGAAATCGTTATCCTCGCCGCAGGTCAAGGCACCCGCATGCGTTCAGCCTTGCCCAAGGTGCTTCATCCCGTGGCAGGTAACTCGATGCTTGGCCATGTTATCCACAGCGCCCGGCAACTCCAGCCCGAGCGCATTCACGTGGTGATCGGCCATGGTGCCGACGCCGTGCGTGAGCGCCTGGCGGCGGATGACCTGAATTTTGTCCTGCAGGACCAGCAATTGGGTACCGGGCATGCCGTGGCCCAGGCTGTGCCGTTCATCACGGCCGACACCGTATTGATTCTCTACGGCGATGTGCCGCTGATCGAAGTCGAGACCCTGCAACGTCTGCTTACCCACGTAGCGCCGCAGCAATTGGGCTTGTTGACCGTCGAGCTGGATGACCCGACCGGCTATGGCCGGATCGTGCGTGACTCGGCTGGCAAAGTCACCGCCATCGTCGAGCAAAAAGACGCCAATGAGACCGAGCGGGCCATCACCGAAGGCAATACCGGGATTCTCGCGGTGCCTTTCGAGCGTTTGGGTGACTGGATGAGCCGGTTGTCCAACAACAACGCCCAAGGCGAGTACTACCTGACTGACATAATTGCCATGGCCGTCAGCGATGGCCTGGTGGTGGCTACCGAACAACCCCACGACGCCATGGAAGTGCAGGGCGCCAACGACCGCAAGCAACTCGCCGAACTCGAGCGTCATTACCAGCTGCGCGCGGGTCGCCGACTGATGGCCCAGGGTGTGACATTGCGCGATCCGGCCCGGTTTGATGTGCGCGGCGAAGTGACCGTCGGTCGGGATGTGCTGATCGATATCAACGTGATTCTCGAGGGCCGCGTGGTCATCGAGGACGACGTCGAGATCGGCCCGAACTGCGTGATCAAGGACAGTACCCTGCGCAAAGGCGTGGTGGTCAAGGCCAACAGTCACATTGATGGCGCGGTTCTGGGTGAAGGCAGCGATGCCGGCCCGTTCGCCCGCTTGCGTCCGGGCACGGTCCTGGAAGCGCGGGCCCATGTGGGTAACTTTGTCGAACTGAAAAATGCCCACCTCGGGGAAGGAGCCAAGGCCGGTCACCTGACCTACCTGGGTGACGCTGAAATCGGTGCGCGCAGCAACATCGGCGCAGGCACCATTACCTGCAACTACGACGGCGCCAACAAATGGAAAACCGTGTTGGGCGAAGACGTGTTCATTGGCTCCAACAACTCCCTGGTTGCGCCTGTGGATATCTCTGCCGGTGCAACCACCGCAGCTGGGTCAACGATCACCACCAATGTGGATAAGTTCCAACTGGCAGTGGCCAGGGCCAGGCAGAAAAATATCGACGGTTGGAAACGCCCGGAGAAGATCAAGAAGGTCTGAGTTATCCACAGGCTCATGATCCACTTTATTCGCGGGCAAGCCTGCTCCTGGTAGGAGCAAGGCTTGCCCGCGAAGCTTTTTTCTTCTGCCCGCTTGACGAAGTTTCGCTGATAGGTTTTTATTGCTTTCGTTATCTTTCGAAACGAAACTTACCAATCCATGTCGAAACGCAACACGCCCCTACGCCGACACAATATCCTTGCCTTGCTCACCGAGCAGGGTGAAGTCAGTGTGGATCAATTGGCCAAACGCTTCGAAACCTCGGAAGTGACGATTCGCAAGGATCTGGCTGCACTGGAAAGCCATGGCCTGCTGCTGCGCCGTTATGGCGGCGCAATCACCATGCCCCAGGAGCTGGTCAGCGATCCCGGCCAGCCGGTTTCCCATTACAAACAGGCCATCGCTCGCGCCGCCGTGCAGCGGATTCGCGAGCATGCGCGCATCATCATCGATAGCGGCAGTACCACGGCAGCGATGATTCCCCATCTGGGCCTGCAACCTGGCCTGGTGGTCATGACCAACTCTCTGCATGTGGCCAACGCCTTGAGCGAATTGGAACACGAGCCTGTGCTGTTGATGACCGGCGGAACCTGGGACCCACATTCAGAGTCATTCCAGGGGCAGGTGGCCGAACAGGTCCTGCGCTCTTATGATTTTGACCAGTTGTTCATCGGTGCCGACGGCATCGACCTGGTGCGCGGTACCACCACCTTCAATGAGCTACTCGGCCTCAGCCGGGTCATGGCCGATGTAGCCCGCGAAGTGATCGTGATGGTCGAATCCGACAAGATCGGACGCAAGATCCCTAACCTGGAGCTGCCATGGAGCAGCGTCCATACCCTTATTACCGATGACCGCCTGCCCATCGAAGCGCGCGATCAGATTCAGGCCCGCGGCATTCACTTGATTTGCGCGGCAGTCAGCCAGGAGAAATAGCATGTGTGGAATTGTCGGCGCAGTTGCGGAACGTAATATCACCGCCATTTTGCTCGAAGGCCTCAAGCGCCTCGAATACCGCGGCTATGACAGCGCCGGTGTGGCAGTCTTCACCAACGACAATACGTTGGAGCGCGTGCGTCGGCCGGGCAAGGTCAGCGAACTGGAGCAGGCCCTGGAAACCACACCACTGGTCGGCCGCCTGGGTATCGCCCACACCCGCTGGGCAACTCACGGCGCCCCGTGCGAACGTAACGCCCACCCGCATTTTTCCGGCGACCTGGCGGTGGTGCACAACGGCATCATCGAGAACCACGAAGCCCTGCGCGAACAACTCAAGGCCCTGGGTTATGTGTTCACCTCGGACACCGATACCGAAGTCATCGCCCACCTGCTCAACCACAAGCTCAAGGATCAGCCTGACCTGACCGTTGCCCTCAAGGCCACGGTCAAGGAACTGCACGGAGCCTATGGTTTGGCCGTGATCAGCGCCCAGCAGCCGGATCGCCTGGTTGCCGCCCGCAGTGGCAGCCCGCTGGTAATCGGCCTGGGCCTGGGCGAGAACTTCCTCGCCTCCGACCAACTGGCATTGCGTCAGGTAACCGACCGCTTCATGTACCTGGAAGAAGGCGACATCGCCGAAATCCAGCGTGACCGCGTGCAGATCTGGGATGTCGACGGCCAGGCCGTGGAACGCGAGTCGGTACAGTACCGCGACAGCGCCGAATCGGCCGAAAAGGGCGAGTACCGCCATTACATGCTCAAGGAAATCCACGAGCAGCCGTCCGTGGTCCAACGCACCCTGGAAGGGCGCCTGAGCCAGGACCAGGTGCTGGTCCAGGCCTTCGGCCCGCAAGCCGCCGAGCTGTTTGCCAAAGTGCGCAACGTGCAGATCGTCGCCTGTGGCACCAGTTACCACGCCGGCATGGTTGCCCGGTACTGGCTCGAAGAGCTGGCCGGCATCCCGTGCCAGGTCGAAGTCGCCAGCGAGTTCCGCTACCGCAAGGTGGTGGTGCAACCCGATTCCCTGTTCGTGACCATCTCCCAGTCCGGCGAAACCGCCGACACCCTGGCCGCCCTGCGTAACGCCAAGCAGCTGGGCTTCCTCGCCAGCCTGGCAATCTGCAACGTCGGCATCAGTTCCCTGGTGCGTGAATCCGACCTGACCCTGCTGACCCAGGCCGGTCGTGAAATCGGTGTGGCTTCGACCAAAGCCTTCACCACCCAGCTAGTCGGCCTGCTGCTGTTGACCCTGTCCCTGGGTCAGGTCCGCGGCACCCTCGCCCCTGGCGTGGAAGCCGAGCTGGTCGAAGAACTGCGTCGCCTGCCGATCCGCCTGGGCGAAGCCCTGGCCATGGACGGTATCGTCGAGAAAGTCGCGGAACTGTTCGCAGACAAGCATCACTCACTGTTCCTGGGCCGTGGCGCACAGTTCCCGGTGGCCATGGAAGGGGCACTCAAACTCAAGGAAATCTCCTACATCCACGCCGAAGCCTATCCGGCGGGCGAGCTCAAGCACGGTCCATTGGCCCTGGTCGACAACGATATGCCAGTGGTCACCGTGGCGCCGAACAACGAGCTGCTGGAGAAACTCAAATCCAACCTGCAGGAAGTTCGCGCCCGTGGCGGCCAGTTGATCGTGTTTGCCGACGAGAAAGCCGGCATGAGCAACGGCGAAGGCACCCACGTGGTGAACATGCCGCACATTCACGACATCCTGTCGCCGATCCTCTACACCATTCCGTTGCAACTGCTGTCGTACTACGTCGCCGTGCTCAAGGGCACTGACGTCGACCAGCCACGCAACCTGGCGAAGTCGGTGACTGTGGAATAAGTTATCCACAGCGAAATAACAACGGCCCATTCAGGCACGCAAAGCGAGGCCCCCGTCCTGTGGGGATCCTCGCGCCTGATGGACGAACACTGAGTAAAAGACGCAATTACAGGTGGAAATCGCCCGCCGCCTCCGGCTGGTAAAGCACTTTCCTGATTTCAATCCGGCGGGTTCGGTCAGAAATTCGCCAGTCGATTGCGTCCCCCTCCTGATAGCCCAGGATGGCGGCGCCGATGTCGGAATACACGGAATGCTTCCCTGCGTTGCTGTCCGCGTCTTCGGGGTAGACCAGGACTACTTCGATCTCTTCGTCGTCCAGCTGCAGCAAGGCCCTGGAGTTCATCGTGACGACATTGCACGCCACCTGCTGCGGCTTGACGACAATGGCTCGCTCAAGCTCATGTTCGAGTTCAACCACGGTCGGGCCTTGCTCGAGCACGATTAGACTCTCGAGCCTGGCCTTGTCGATTTCAGTGATGTAGATCCTGGTGGAGTCGTCAACGGCACCTTCGCGCAAGCGCTGGAGGTAGCGCCCCGCCGTCATGGAAAATGACTTCAATGTCGGCGTTTCGCTCTCAAGCACAAAGCCGCTGCGCAAAAAGGCTTTCAGCGAGCGCGCGTTGTCCGGGTGGATCTTGGCGATGAGTTTCTCGGCCCGCATGTCGAGGAAGGCCAGTTTCATGCCTTCGCGGATCGTGCGGGCGCCAAGGTTTCGGCCCCATTTGTCGCTGTCTCCGATGACCAGGACTATCTCGCAATTTGAGCCGGTCTTGATCAGACGGACAAAGCCCACCGGAGCGTCATACCGGTCATAGGCCATGAAGAATCGGCCGCCCCGGTTGAATAGATGGGTCAGGATCGGCGATTGAGTCCGATCGATGACTTGCTCGATGGAGCGGGAAACATCACGCGAATCGCTCAGATAGCAGGTGACGCGCTCATCCTCCAACCAATCCATCAGCGTCAGTGCGTGCGCCCGAGTAATTTCAGGGCACAGCGAAATGAAAGGCTTGTTCATCTTCACCACATTTATTTGTAAAGGATGAAAGCCCTTCATGGCTATGGCCATGACGGTTCTTTCGGCAACCGGCTATTTTAAGACATATCGCGAGTAATGCCGAACCCGAACCCGTCAATCGCTCAAGCCTCGATGAAGCCGACTATCAGTCAGAATGATCAAACTCAATAAGACTTTGGAGGTTTCAATGATCGAAACTCGCCTGCTACAGCAATTCATTGCCGTTGCCGAAGAACTGCACTTCAATCGGGCTGCGGTGCGCCTGCATATGGCTCAGCCGCCCCTGAGCCAAGCCATTCGCCGGCTGGAGAGCGAGATTGGTTTCCCGCTGTTCGAGCGCACGAACCGCAGCGTATTGTTGACGCCTGCCGGCACAGCGTTTCTGCAGACTGCCAGGTGCATTCTTCAGTCTCTCGATGAGGGCGTGACGCATACCCGGCGTGTCGCCGAAGGGCTCGAGGGCCACCTCACGATGACATTCATCAACATTGTGTCCTATGCCCCGTTGCTGCGGGCGCTACGGGGCTTCCGGCTCGCGTCGCCAGGGGTAGCGTTTACCATGAAGGAGGCCACGACCCACGAGCAGGTGGAGGCGCTGGAGAGCGGCGCTGCTGATATCGGCTTCATGCGCACGCCGGGGACGACCACGCCCCATCTGCGCTTCGAGACTATCCTGCGCGAGCCGATATGCGTCGCGCTGCCTGCTGGGCATCGGCTTGAGGATCACGCATCCATCGAGTTGGCGTTACTCAAGGACGAGGCTTTCGTGGCATCGCCCCGACCGCTGGGGCAAGGCTTTCACGATCAACTTATCGGTCTTTGCCAAGCCGCAGGGTTCCTGCCAAACATTGTTCAACAAGCACGGCAATTGCAAACCTTGATCGCGTTAGTGGCCAGCGGGTTCGGCATTGCCCTGGTACCCGCATCGCTGGCGATAGGAATGCACGAAGACATTGTCTTTCGCCCCATCATCGTGGATGCGCCCGAAGAACTGCTGCATTTGGACCTGCTGATGGCGTGGAACGCGAATCAGGACTCGCCGATCCGGGACCGGCTAATCGAGGCAGTCCGAGGCGCTGTTCTGCCACTGACCAATTGAGACGTTCAGCGTCTTGTTTCGCGATAAAAACAGTATTTTACCAACATAGGCACTGGCACTACTGTACGGCAGCACCCGATCCCAGAGTGAGCCCAAGGTCACTCCACTATTGTCGAACCAGGGACTGCCATGCCTGCCGCCATTTATGTCTTTTCATTGTGTACCTTTGCATTCGGCCTCTCCGAGTTTGTCGTCGCAGGTTTGGTTTCCGCCATCGCGGCCGACCTCGACTCAAAAATTGCTGCAGTTGGCACCGCTATTGCCGCTTATGCCATGGGCGCAGCCATTGGCGCACCGTTCATCACAGCCCTCGTCTCGCACTGGAGGGACAAGCACATTCTGATGCTTGCCATGGCGGTCCTCGCTGTCGGCAGCGTGCTGATGAGCCTTTCGCCGAATCTGTCGATGCTGCTGGTGATCCGGTTTCTGGTGGGCCTGGGCCATGGTGTTTTCATGGCGGTAGCATCGGATGCCGCGACGAAGCTGGTTGATCAGAAGCGTTCGGGACGGGCGCTATCCGTGGTGTGGATAGGTTTGACCCTCGCGCTCGCCTTCGGCGTCCCGATTGGCACGTTTCTGGGCAGCATCTGGTCATGGCGGGGCATTTTCCTGTCTATCGGGGTACTCAGCCTGTTGAGCATGCTCGGACTGCTGCTTTTCATGACCAGCAGCACAGAGCCTTCGGACAGCAGGCAAGCGAGCGCATGGAAAGGGATCAAGGCCATCACCCATCCGCAATTGCTCATCACCGCCGGCATCGGCGTACTGGTGAGCATTGCGACCTTTTCATTCTTCACCTTCGTCTCTCCCTACTTGCTGAGAATCACCGAGGTGGACGTGCAGCGGCTGAGTCTGGGCATGCTGCTGTTTGGCCTGTGCTCCATCGTGGGGAATCTGCTTGGCGGCTATCTTGTGGACAAGATGGACGCGAACCGCAGCACCGTGATGGCATTGGCGGGCTTGGCCATAAACTTGATCGGACTTTATTGGTTTAGTGGCTCTGCGCTCATGATGACGCTCTTGGTCGGCACATTGGGGGTCTTTTTCTTTTCCATCGTGACCATGTTGACACTGCGTCTGCTGAAACAGGCCCAGTGCTATATCCCGGAATCAACCGCCGTGGCCGCCGGATTGAATATCGCGTCCTTCAACCTGGGCACAGCACTGGGTGGAGTACTTGGCAGCATCACCATTGCGTTCGGCAGCTTGTCGCACATCCCGCTAGTAGGAGCGTTGGTTGCTGCGTTGGCAGCCTCTGTGCTTTTCTTGCAAACCAAGCACTCCAGCCCGAGGACAGGCAGTGGACCGTTTTCAGGAAATGCAGGTGTTCATGGCCGTGGCCCATGACCAGGGCTTCGCGGCGGCAGCCCGGCGCCTTGGGCTGTCGGCTGCCAGCGTGACCCGGGCGGTGGCGGCGCTGGAAGTGCGGATCGGTGCGCAGTTGCTGATTCGCACCACGCGCACTGTGCAACTGACAGAAGCGGGGCAGCGGTACCTGGAAGACTGTCGACGGATTCTCGCCGATATTCAGGACGCCGAAGAGTCGGCGGCGGGTAGTCATGCCGACCCCCGGGGGCAATTGACGATTACCGCGCCGGTGCTGTTTGGCGATTTGTATGTCACGCCGGTAGTGGTGGGCTTTCTTGAGCAGTATCCGCAGGTCAGCATCAATGCATTGCTGGTGGACCGGGTGGTGAGCCTGGTCGAGGAGGGCGTTGATGTTGCGGTGCGTATTGGCGAGCTGCCGGACAGCAGCCAGTACGCGATTGCGGTCGGTGAGGTACGCCGGGTGGTGTGTGGCTCTGCCGACTACCTCAGGCGTTTTGGTCACCCCCTGCACCCAGAGGAACTCGCCCGCGCGCGGATTATTGCCACCTCTGCCATCGGGCAGCAGCGCAGTTGGCCCTTTATGGCGGCGGGCGCCTCGATGAGTGTGCGCCTGGAGCCACGCATGGTGGTGACGGCCAATCAGGCGGCCATCACGGCAGCAACCCTGGGCCTGGGGTTGACCCGCGTGTTGTCCTATCAGGTGGCGGACAAGGTGGCAGCCGGTGAGCTGGAAATTGTCCTCGAGGATTTTGAGCTGCCACCGTTGCCTATCCACGTGGTGTATCAAGGTGGGCGCAAGGCACCGGCGCGGGTGCGCAGTTTTGTCGACTACGCAGTGCAGGCGCTGCGCGAGCATCCGGCATTACGCGGCTGAAGCATTATTGCGGTGGGTGAAATGGTGGATTGCCTTTTCTGGTGATTCTGTTGTTTTTTCAGCTGACGCAAGATGGACTCCATCAGCGCGGTTCGCTCCTGAGCGGCGCGATTTCCCCCTCTGGAGTCGACCATGCACAGCATCAAACTCTACAACTTCCCTCGCTCCGGCCACGCCCATCGGGTGGAGCTGATGCTGTCTTTACTGGATTTGCCCACCGAACTGATTTTTGTCGATCTGGCGAAAGGTGAGCACAAGCAAGCCGATTTCCTCGCGTTGAATGCGTTTGGCCAGGTGCCGGTGATCGATGATCAAGGCGTGGTGCTGGCTGATTCCAACGCCATTTTGCTGTATCTGGCGCAAAAATATGGCCAGGGCCGTTGGCTGCCTGCCGACCCCGTGGGCGCTGCACGGGTGCAGCGCTGGTTGTCGGTGGCGGCCGGGCCAATCGCCTATGGCCCGGCCGCCGCGCGCCTGATCACAGTATTTGGCGCCCCCCACAACGCGCAAGAAGTCATCGCCCGCGCCCACGCACTGCTCAAGGTGATGGATCAGGAACTCGCCACCTCCCGCTACCTGGTGGGTGACGAGCCGACCATCGCGGATGTTGCCGGCTACAGCTACATCGCCCACGCCCCGGAAGGCAATGTTGCCCTGGACGAGTACGCCAACGTGCAGGCGTGGCTGGCGCGAATCGAAGCGCTGCCGGGTTTCGTGGCGATGCCCCGCACTGTCGCCGGCCTGCAAACCGCCTGAAACTGCGCCAAGTGCGCAGGGGAGTTGTGTGATGGACGTTTCACCCTGGCACGCAGGTGAGCGGCAGTTGCAAACCCTGGTGGGAGTTGCTGAACGCATGGAGGCGTTCGGGCGCAAGGTGATCCGCACCGAGATGCCGGAGCAACATCGCCAGTTCTATGCTCAGTTACCCTTCATGCTGTTCGGTGCAGTCGACGCCCAAGGTAATCCTTGGGCCAGCGTTCTCGAGGGCCCCCCCGGCTTTGCCCATTCACCGCAACCTGCGCGGTTGCGCCTGGACAGCCTGCCCAGTCTCGATGATCCGGCGCAGGTACGGGCCGGCGCGGCGATCGGGTTACTGGGGATCGAACTGCACAGTCGTCGGCGCAACCGCCTCAATGGCCGGGTGTTGACGGTCGACGAGTTGGGGTTGAGTGTTGCGGTTGAGCAGTCTTTCGGCAATTGCCCGCAGTACATCCAGATCCGCCAGTTCGAGTCAGTGCCGCTGGCCGACCCGTCCGCGCGCATCGTGCACTACCTGGATGCCCTGGATGACGCGGCCCGGGCGCTGATTCGCACAGCCGACACCTTCTTTGTCGCCAGCTATGTGGATGTGGATAACTCACGGGCGGTGGATGTTTCCCATCGTGGCGGTGATGCCGGTTTTGTCCAGGTGCAGGGCAATCGCCTGACCATCCCCGACTTTGCCGGCAACCGCCACTTCAATACCTTGGGCAACCTGCTGCTCAATCCCCGAGCGGGGCTGCTGTTCATCGATTTCACCACGGGTGATGTGCTGCAGCTCAGTGGTCGTAGCGAAATCATCCTCGACGGGCCGCAAGTGGCGGCCTGCCAAGGCGCTGAAAGGCTGTGGACGCTGCAGGTGGAGCAGGTCGTGCGGCGTCCGGCGGCGCTGGCTCTACGCTGGCGCCGTTCAGGCATAGGACAGTGACTTCTCGGCCAGCACTTCCTCGTACAACGCCGCCCACTGGCGACCCATTTCTTCAGCGCTGAACAACTGCCGGTAACGAGCCTCGGCCTTGATGCCCATGGCGGCGGCCTGTTGCGGGTTGTCCCACAGGGTACGCATGGCCTGGCGCAAGGCCGGTGGATCGCTCGGTGGCACCACCAGCCCGGTTTCGCCGTGACTGTTGATATAGCTGGTACCGGTACCGATCTCACTGGAGATCATCGGTTTGCCATACATCGCCCCTTCCAGCAGCGAAATGCCAAAGGCTTCCGAGCGCAGGTGCGAAGGAAACACGATGGCATAGCTCAGCTCCAGCAAGGCGGCCTTGTCCTCATCGTCGAGACGACCGAGGAACTGGATATTGCGCAGGCCCAGTGCGGCGGCCTGCGCGTGCAATTCGGCCTCCAGCGGCCCGGCACCGACGATCACCACCGGGTAATCGACACCCTTGAGGGCTTCGAGCAGGATGTGCAGCCCTTTGTAGTAGCGCATCACCCCGACGAACAGGAAAAAGCGCTCGCCCAGGCGTTCCCGCCAACGGGCCATACGCTCAGGGTCGGACTTTGGGTAGGCGGCCTTGTTCAGGCCATAGGGAATGACCCGGGTCTTGTCCGGGAATTTTTTCAGCACTTCGCTGGTATGCAGGTAGTTCGGCGAGGCTGCGACAATCCGATCGGCGCTGGCCAGAAACCGCGTCATCAACGGTTGGTAGAGTTTGAGCAGGAGCTTCTGGCGGATGATGTCCGAGTGGTAGGTCACCACGCTCGGTTTGTTCATGCCGCTGAGAAAATGCACTACATCCATGAACGGCCAGGGGAAGTGATAGTTGATCACGTCAGCTTCGGCCGCCAGCTCACGAAACTGTTTGAGCACGCTGTAGGAGAACCCGGTGGAGGCGATCTGCACATCGAGTTTGGCTCGGTGCACCTGGTGCTGGCCAAATGGGATAACCGCCGGCACGGGGTTGGCGCTCAATGTCAGCACCTGGCTCTCGATGCCATGGGCGGCGCCACTTTCACAGAGTTCGAACATCACGTGCTCGATGCCGCCGACGGTTTCCGACAGATAGGTTTTATAGAAATGTAGGACGCGCATTCAACCTCCTAAAACCTGGCGATAGGCGCGCGCGGTGAGCGTCGCGCAGCGATCCCAGGAAAAAAGCTTCGCCTGTTGCAGCCCGGCTTCTCGGCTTACCTGCCAATGCACTTGATCGTCGGCCAGCCGGCTCATGGCATCACGCAAGCCGTGCAGGTCTTCGGGTTCAATATAGTTGCCCGCAGCCCCCGCGACTTCCGGCATGGCCGAGCGTCGGGTGAGGATGATCGGGGTACCACTGGCCATGGCCTCCAGCACGGGCAGGCCAAAACCTTCATAGATCGATGGAAATACCAGGGCCCGGGCGCCGGCCACCAAGTGGGCGACTTCCTCATCGGGCAGGTACCCGAGCAGGCAGACATGCCCGCTGGCCAGGCCTTTGCGCAGTTCATCGTCGAGCTGCTGGGCTTTCCAGCCGGCCATCCCGACAATCAGCAAGGGCATGCGCTGGCGCAGCGATTCCGGCAGTTGGGCATGGGCGCGCAGCGCCAGCCCGAGGTTCTTGCGCGGCTCCAGGGTGCCGACGCACAGGAAGTAGCCGCGCGGCTCCACCCCATGCGCCTGCAGTACCGGGTGCAAGGTCAAGTCGGTACGGGGGTGAAAACGCGGAGCGACTCCCAGGGGGGCGACCACGAAGCGTTCCGGGCCGAGGCCAAAATACGCTTGTGCCTCATCGGCAATGAACTGGGAATCGGTGAGGATCAGGCTGGCCTGTTTCACCCCCTGTTCCAGGCGTCGCTCGATCTCTTTCAAGCGTGCCGCCGGCTGGGTGGCGGGGTAGTGCACGTGCGTCAGGTCATGCAGGGTGACGACCGTCGGCCCCTTGAATGCCAGCGGCCACAGGCTCGGTTCGTGGTACAGCTGGATGTTGCCGGGGCGGCCCTGATCGAAGCGCCGTTGCTCCAGCCAGCGGCGTGCCTGATACGCCCCGGGGATCTGCCGCAGCACCGGGCTCAGCCGTGAGTAACCGGGCATCGCGGCGCTCGGCAGTTGGGAGCTCCAGCCCCAGCCGTGGAACAACGACAGCGTGATGTCCGGTTCCTGGCCGAGGGCGTTGACCAGCTCCGCCAGGTAATGGCCAATGCCAGTGCGTGGCGCCTGCAGGATTCGCGCATTAAGAGCAATCTGCATGCTGCCTCTCAACCGTCGTCGGGGTCTTGCGCACATGGCGCAGGACGCGCTCCACCAGTTGTGCACTGGCCTCGCGCCAGCCCAGCCAGCGCCACTCCTTGACGTCGCGCTCCGCCGGGAAGGTGCCGGTGGTTTCCATCTGTGTCATCAGGTCGACCAGGGTCTGCGGGTCATTCAGGTCGAAGTACGCCATGAACGGGCCGCCGATCTCGCGGAACACCGGGATGTCACTGCCCATCGCCGGCAAACCGCGCTGCATGGCCTCCACCAGCGGCAGGCCGAACCCTTCGACATAGGACGGGAAGACCAGCGCAGTGGCGTTGGAGTAGGCGTACTCCAGGCTCTTGTCGGTGAGGTCATTGAACATGAACAGGCGTTGGTTGAGCTGCGGGTGCTGGCGGATCCGCTCGATCAGCGCATCGCACTTCCAACCGATGCGCCCGGCAATGCACAGCCGCGCGCGCGAACCTTTGGCCCAGGCCAGCTCGAACGCATCGAGCAGGTAGGCGTGGTTCTTGCGCGGCTCGATGGTGCTGACCATCAGGTACACCGGGTCTTTGTTCTTGAACATCTGCTTGAGGGCCGGCTCCACAGGCAACGCGTCGTCGCACAGGTCCAGCTCGCTGCCCAGGTGAAAGTGGTCGAACCAGCGTTGCGCCACTTGCTCGGGCCCGACGCGGCGCAGCATCTCATCGCGTACCTGATCGGCAATGGTCGCGGAAATCGCCACGTAACCGTCGGCGGTCTTCGCGATCCAGTCGAACCAGTCGTTGAACACCCGGACCAGTCCGGCGTCGCAGAACTGCGGGTGGGTCAGCGGGATCAAGTCATAGATCACCGAGACAATGCCCACGCCATCGCGCTTGAGTTGTTCGGCCAGGGGGAAAAAATCGGCGTGCCAGGAAGAGTCCAGGAGCACCAGTTGATCGCCCGCCTGATGCTGCAGGGGTTGGCAGCGGGTGGGGATCTCCTGGCGCCTGAGGCAGAAATCGAGCAGCCGGATCGGTACGCTCAACGCGGCAAATGCCGCCAGCCGGCAGCCTACATACAACACTCGGCGAGCGAACCGGGATTGGCGAAACGGCGTGCGCCGCTCCAGCGTGCGGTGCATCAGCCAGAACCGGTTGGCGATCTGCTCCAGCCGTACGCGCACGCCCATCAGGTCCAGCTTGGGCACCTTGAGTGGCGCCAGGCTGGTCACTTGATACAGCGCGCCCTTGAGCATCACCACGGGAATGCATTCGACGGCCGGGTTGTTTCTTGGCAGCTCGGTAATGACGTTGCGCACCACGCGCTGAATACCCGAGTTGGCTTGCGGGTGTTCGAACACATAGGTGCATTCAACCAGCAGTCGTGTCATGGGGCGGTCTCCGGCGCCTGAGGTTGTACCGAGGTTTCTGATGAACGGGTGATGCTGGTTTGTGCCTCCAGCCACGAGCAGCCGACAAAGTCTTCCTGGCGGTTGTTGATCACGTGGAACACCAGGCCGTAATCGCGCCATTCGAAGTTGCGGTCCAGGTGCGAGTCCAGGCGTGACAGGCTCAGGGCCACGGAGTAGTTGCCCTTGCCCAGGCGCATGGGGAACGCAAAGCGGTAAGTCACCCGCTCGCCGGCGTGCAGGTCCGTCAGCGCCTGGTCGAGTCTGTGGGTGTTGATGCCGTAGATCGCCTGGCCGAGGCGGTCCTTGATCATGAAGCCCAGCACTAGGCGCTCGATGTCCTGGCGCACGTCCACTTGCACCTCCAGCACCATGGGCTGGCCGACTTCGGCGACTTCCACCGAACGCTGGCGCTGGTCCAGCAGGCGCACACTGTGGATGGTCGCTTCACCGGTACCGGAGATGGTTTGCACCTGGCCGTTGGCGAGCATTTCCTGGCGCACGATCTGGCCTTCGCGCTCGGCGAGCATGGCGTTGTAGTAGTCCATGACTTCTTCCGGCTTGCCGTGCATGGCCATGCGGCCCTTCTCCAGGAGGATCGCGGTGTCGCAGATCGACTGGATGGCCGAGCGATCGTGGGACACGATCAGCAACGTGGTGCCGGCGCGGCGAAAGCTACGGATGCGTTCGAAGCTCTTGTGCTGGAAGTAGGCATCACCGACCGACAGCGCTTCATCGACGATCAGGATGTCGGGTCGGCGCGCGGTAGCCACACTGAACGCCAGGCGCATCTGCATGCCACTGGAATAGGTGCGCACCGGGTGATCGATGGCTTCGCCGATCTCGGCAAACCCTTCGATCTCCGGCATCAGCGCCTCGATCTCCTCGACTTGCATACCCAGCAACTGACCGGCCATGAAGGCATTCTGCCGACCGGTAAAATCCGGGTGGAAACCCATACCCAATTCCAGCAGGGCCGCCACGCGGCCTTGCAGATGAATCTGCCCGCAGGTGGGCTGGGTAGTGCCGGTGATCATTTTCAGCAGGGTACTTTTGCCGGCACCGTTGACCCCGACAATGCCCACGGCTTCACCGGCCGGGATTTCGAAATCGACGCCTTGCAGCACCCAATGCTGTTGATGGCGAGGACGGGAGAAGGGCACCAGCCATTCAATCAGCCGGCTCCAGCGGTTCGGGTATTGTTTGTAGGCCTTGCCCAGGCCACTGACGCGTATGGTTCCCATCAGAGCTCATCCACCATTTCACCGACACGCTGGCGGAAAAGCCGCAGCCCCATCACACAGAACAGCAGGCCGATCACCAGCACGGGGGTCAGCGAACTCCAGTCCGGCCACTGGTTGTAGAGAAACACATTCTGGTAGCTGTGCATCAAGGCGGTCAGCGGGTTGAGCGCCAGGACGCGCTGGATGCCTTCGGGCAGGATCGACATCGGGTAGACGATGGGCGTCAGCCAGAACCAGAACTGCAGGAGGATGCCGAAGAATTGCCCGACATCCCGGAAGAACACGTTCAGTACACCAAGAATCATCCCCAGCCCGGCCGAGAACATCACTTGCAGGGCCAGCAACGGCACCAGCGCCAACAACGCCATGCCGGGCAAGCGCCCGGTGATCAGCAAAAAGCCCAGGAACAGGCCGAGGATGATTGCGAAGTTGATCCCGGCGTTGAGCAGCACAATCACCGGCAGGCAAATCCTGGGGAAGCTGATCTTCTTCAGCAGGTTAGCATTTTCCAGGAACATGCTCTGGCTGCGCAGGGTGATCTCGGAGAACAGCCCCCAGGTCAGCAGCCCGGCGCACAGGTACACGCTATAGGCCAGCCCATCCTCCACGCCCGGCAACCGGGCGCGCATGATCTGGGAGAAGATCACCGTGTACACCACGATCATCGACAGTGGGTTGAGCACGGTCCACAAGGCACCGAACAGAGAGTTGCGATAACGCGACTGGAACTCGCGCTTGACGCTGCCGAGGATGAAACCCCGATAGCTGCGCAGTGAGCGATAGAGGTTGAGGAGCATTCAGACTGTCCTGCCGTACTGATCTTCGAACATGACCTACTCCTTGGCGACGCGTTTCATGTCCGCTTCCATCATCATGCGGATCAGGGTCTGCAAATCGGTTTTCGGTTTCCAGCCCAGCAGCCGTTGAGCCTTGGCCGGGTTGCCGAGTAACACGTCGACTTCGGCCGGGCGGAAAAACGCCGGGTCGATCTTCACGAAGTCGCGGTAGTTGAGGCCCACATGATCGAAGGCGATCTGGCACATCTCGCGCACCGTGGTGGTGATGCCGGTGGCAACCACATAGTCGTCGGCCTTGTCCTGTTGCAGCATCAGCCACATGGCTTCGACATAGTCACCGGCAAAACCCCAGTCGCGCTTGGCGTCGATATTGCCCAGGCGCAGTTCCTGCTGTTTGCCCTGCTTGATGCGGGCGGCGGCGTCGGTGACCTTACGGGTCACGAACTCGATTCCGCGCAGCGGCGATTCGTGGTTGAACAGGATGCCGCTGCTGGCATGCAGGTTGAAGCTTTCGCGGTAGTTGACCGTGATCCAGTGGCCGTAGAGCTTGGCCACGCCGTAGGGGCTGCGTGGATAGAACGGGGTGTTTTCGTCCTGCTGTGCGGCCTGGATCAAGCCAAACATCTCGCTGGTCGAGGCCTGGTAGAAACGGGTGTGTGGACTGAACTGGCGAATCGCTTCAAGCAGGTGGGTCACGCCCAGGCCGTCAACGATTCCGGTGGTCACGGGTTGGTCCCAGGACGCCGCGACAAAACTTTGCGCCGCCAGGTTGTACACCTCATCGGGTGCCGACTTGATTACTGCGCGCTGCACCGAGCAGGCGTCGGCCATGTCGCCGTCCAGGTAGTGGATATCACCTTCCACACCCATTTCCCGCAGGCGCCAGCGCGAGTCGCTGCTGCGCCGTGCGACCAGGCCAAAAACCTGGTAGCCCTTGTCGAGCAACAGTTTGGCCAGATAGGCGCCATCCTGGCCGGTGATCCCTGTGATCAGTGCACTTTTTGTCATTCTTGTCGTACCCGTGACTCCCAGTCGGACAGGATCGCCCGCAAGGATTGTTGTGTTGTAAGTTCAGGCGCCCATCCGGTGGTCTGGTGCAGCCGGGCATGGCTGCCGCAGACACGCCGCTGCTCGGCACGGCGCATGCGCGCAGGGTCTTGAATCAGTTGCACTGGGACCTGGGCCAGATCGGCCAATTGCTCGATCAGGCCACGTACGCTCTGCTCGATGCCGGAGCAGATGTTGTACACCTGCCCAGGCTCGCCCTTCGCCAGCAAGGCCAGGTAGGCCGACACCACGTCCGCGACGTCGAGGAAGTCGCGCGTCACATCGATATCGCCGACCTGCAGTTGCGCCGGTTGCAGGCCTTGTTTGATCCGGCAGATCTGCCGGGCGGCGCTGGCGACGACAAAACTGTCCATTTGCCCGGTGCCAATGTGGTTGAACGGGCGCGCGACAAGTACCGGCCAGCCCTCGGTCATGCCCCATTGCAGGCACAACAATTCTGCCGAGAGCTTGCTCACTGCATAGGGGTTGCGCGGGCAGGGTGGCTGGTGTTCGTCGATGGGCAAGGCGCTTTCGCTGACCTGGCCATACACATCGCCTGAACTGACATACAGGAAGGTGCCGCTGAAGCCGCGAGCCTTGAGTGCTTGCAACAGGTGGAGGGTGCCCAGCAGGTTGACCTGCAAGGTATTGGCCGGGTCACGGAAGGCTTCGGGAACGAAGGTTTGCCCCGCCAGGTGAATCACCGCATCGGGCAGTTCCGGCCATAGACCTTCGAGGCTTTTTGGCTCGCGCAGGTCGTAGCCCGGGGCAACAGGTAGCAGTTGCCACTGCGAGTCGACAGCGTTCAGACGTGATTGGATATGACGGCCGACGAATCCATTCAGGCCTGTAACGAACAGACGCTTTTTCAAGCAACAGCCCCTCAATCGGTAAACTTTGCCATACCCCAATCAATTCATTGGGCGAACCCGAAAAGCTGTGCTCACTTTTCGGAAGGTTCTGATATGCAAAGTCGTTGTTGTAGTTGTTTGCGTCAATCTGTGCCAATTGCGCGGCAATTTCAACAGGTCTTAACGTGACTGGGCAGTTCTCGTCAGGACCGTCGGATTTATTCATCGCCGGTGTTCACGAATCCCCAACGGATGTGTTTAGAATGCCCCTCAGCACGATTGCCCAGCGATCAGCAAAGTGGTCCTTCGACCACACAAAGCTGACCACAAAAACAAGAACGTAGACGGGCATGCAGGCGCTGGACGAACTGCGCTATGGCGGGTAAATCCAGGGCTGTGCCGTCATAAGAATGAGGCTGCCGAAAAGGCGGTTTCAGCGTGGGATGCCATGAATTTCATTCTTTACTCGGATGTGAACGAGCGCTCGATCAGCCAGAGCCTCGGCCGTCCTGAATACAGCTACTACTTCGTCCTCAAGGCTTATCGTCCGGTCCTTGAAAGCCTGGGTCGGGTCCATATGGTGGACGCGATCAGCGAAGTCGACCCACTTTTTCGACGCCTTGCCGCCGAGGGTGAAGAAAGCCTGTTCCTTTCGTTCGCACCGCCACACAAGACGCCTACCGACCTGAGCTGCCCGACGATTTGCGTGGTTGCCTGGGAGTTCGACACCATTCCCACCGAGCACTGGGACAACGACCCCCGGCAGGACTGGAGCCATACCCTGGCGCAGCATGGCCGGGTCATCACCCTGTCCAGCCATACGGCGCAGGCGATGCGTCGGGCCTTGGGCGAAGACTTCCCGGTGCTGGTGCTGCCGACCCCGCTCTGGGAACGGTTCGCCGATATTCGCCAACAGTCCGCGAGCCAGCCGGTCAACCCCGGCACCACCTTGCAGACCCTGGGCTGCATCATCGACAGCCGCACGTTGGGGCTTTCGGCGGACGGCCTGATCGCGCCGATCGTCGCTGAGGCTGAACCGCAACCTGAGCCGCAACCCGAGCCCGCTCTTGAGCCTGAAGCGGTGGTTCTGGCGCCACCGCTGACCTGGCATCGGCGTCTGTTCATCACCAAACATTACCTGCGCCAGAGTCTGCGCGAGGCTGCCAGCCAACCCTTGCGCCGGCAGTTGGTGATCTTTCGCCATTACCTGCACCAGGTCTACGGCGAAGGTTTTCGTGATTTGCTGCCGCAAAGCCTGCGAGCACGCCTGCGCGGCGAGCGACCTGCCGCCGAAGTATCGCCGCTTGCCCCGGTAGTGGAGGTGGTTGAAAGGGCGCATGTGCCCCTCGAGGATTCACACCCGCAAGCAGTGTTTCCCGACACCGATCAAGTGGTCGAAATTCAGGTCGAGGGGGTGGTGTACGTCAGCGTGTTCAACCCCGATGACGGACGCAAGAACTGGCACCACTTGATCACTGCATTCTGCTGGGCCATGCGCGATGTCGAAGACGCCACCCTGGTGTTGAAGATGACCCAGAAAGACCTGTCCACCTACTACGTGCACATGCTGACCCTGCTGTCGCAGTTGTCGCCCTTCAGTTGCCGGGTGGTGGTCATCCACGGCTACCTGGACGACCAGCAGTTTGCCCGGCTGTACGGCGCCGCCAGTTTTTATGTCAATGCCTCGCGCTGCGAAGGGCTGTGCCTGCCACTGATGGAGTTCATGGCCTGTGGCAAGCCGGTGATCGCCCCTCGGCATACGGCGATGCTGGACTACATCGACGACCGCGTGGCCTTTATCGTCGACTCCAGCCAGGAGCCGACCGTGTGGCCGCAGGACAGCCGGATCCTGTTCCGCACCGTCTACCAGCGTCCCGATTGGGGATCGCTGAAAAATGCCTACCTGGCCAGTTATCACATGGCCAAGGCGCAGCCCGAGCGTTACCAGGCCATGGCCAGTGCGGCCAACGAGCGGATGCGCGACTACTGCAATTTCCCAGGGGTGCAGCAACGCCTGGCGGACTTCCTGCGACTGCAACAGCCAACCAGCCCGGTGCCTGAGTCGCCGGTCGCGACCGCAGGGGCGGCCTCATGCTGATCATCATTCATTCGGAAACCAACAAAAGTAACATCGAGCAGAATCTCGGCCGTCCCGAGTACAGCTACTACTTTGTGCTCAAGGAGTTCCGTCCGGTACTGGAGCGGCTGGGGCAGGTGATCGAGGTCAGCAACCCCGACGAACTGGTCGACCGCCTGTATTTCGACTGCCAAAGCCGTGGCGAAGACTGCGTGTTCCTGTCGTTCTCGCCGCCCCATCGCACACCGATCCACTACGCCTGTCCGACCATTCCGGTGTTTGCCTGGGAGTTCAGCACCATTCCCACCGACACCTGGCAGGGCGAACCCCGGCACGACTGGCGCATGGTGCTGGACAAGGTCGGCGCCGCGATTACCCATTCCAGTTTTACCGTGACCGCGGTGCGTGACGCCATGGGCCCGGACTACCCGATCAGCGCGATTCCGGCGCCGGTCTGGGACCGTTTTGCCGGGCGCGGGCGCGCGCTCGGGCAGCAGCCGTTGGCCGAACAGGTCAGGCTCAGCCTGCGTGGCCTGCTGATCGACAGCCGCAACCTGGACCTGCGGCCGTATGGCCCGGTGGCGTTGCGTGAAGGCGAGCCGGTGGATTTCGCCGCGCCTGCCGGCGAGCACGAACTGGTGCTCGACGGGGTGATCTACACCTCGGTGTTCAACCCCTACGATGGGCGCAAGAACTGGCAGGACATGCTCAGCGCGTTCTGCACCACGTTCCGCGAGTGTGCCGATGCCACCCTGGTGCTCAAGCTCACGCACCACGACATCGCGGACGCCTTGAATGACATGCTGCACCACCTTTACAAGAACCAGCACTACCGTTGCCGCATTGTGTTGATCCACGGCTTCCTCGCCGATGCGGACTATGAGCGCCTGGTGCAGGCCACCAGCTTTGTGGTCAACAGTTCATTCGGTGAAGGCCAGTGCCTGCCGCTGATGGAGTTCATGTCCTGCGGCAAGCCGGCGGTCGCCCCGTGCAACACGGCGATGGCCGATTACATCGATGGGCAAAACACCTTCATCGTCGACTCGACCGACGAACTCACCGCCTGGCCCCATGACCCGCGTGCGGCCTACCGCACCCTGCGGTACGTCACCAATTGGGATTCGCTGTGTTCGGCCTACCAGGCCAGCTATCAGGTGGCGCGTCACGATGCGCCACGCTATGCACGCATGTCGGCCCATGCCGTCAGTCGTCTGCAGGCGTTCTGTAGCCAAGCGGTTACCGAGCAGCGCTTGCAGGCGTTTCTGGCAAGCGTGATCGCCCAGGCGAAACCAGCATGATCGGCCGCCTGCTCGACTGGCTGCGTCCTGCGCCCGTCCCGGTAGCGGAGCCAGTACCGGCCCCGGTCCCGGTGGTATCGCCGCGTGATTGTGGTTTCACCGATGCGGTACTCGACGGCTGGTTTCTCGGCGGTACTGGGGAATTGCTCAAGGGCTTTGCGATTGGCGCCGACGACACCCTGCTCGACGTCGGTTGTGGCGAGGGCGCGGCGACCTTGTTTGCGGTGCGCCAGGGCGCCGCGGTGATTTTTACCGACAGCGAACAGGACAAGGTCCGCGAACTGGCACGCCAGGTGGATGCCATGACCCAGGCCCCAGCCCTCGGCCTGGTCAGCAACAGCCTGCCGCTGCCGCTGGCGGACGGCTGTGCGAGCAAAGTGGTGTGCATGGAAGTGCTGGAGCACGTCGATACCCCCGAGCAGTTCATGGCCGAGCTGGTGCGCATGGGCCGTCCCGGTGCCCAGTACTTGCTCAGCGTGCCCGCGCCGGTGGGTGAGCACCTGCAACGAGGCATCGCGCCTGCCGCCTATTTCCAGGCGCCGAACCATGTGCAGATCTTTTCCCATGAACGTTTTGCCGCCCTGGTCGAAGACGCGGGGCTAATCATTGAACACCGTCAGGCCACCGGCTTTTTCTGGGTCATGGGCATGATCTTCTTCTGGGCCAGCGAGCGCGCGGCGGGGCGGGATATGGCAGGCGCAGTGCGTGACCGGATCCAGGCGCCTTACCCGCCCCTGATGGAAGGCTGGGCCCGCACCTGGCATGACTTGCTGATGCAGCCCGACGGGTTGGCCATCAAGCAGGTGCTGGACCAGTTCATGCCCAAGAGCCAGGTGATCATCGCGCGCAAGCCCATGGCTGGCGAAGTAACGCCCGGGAGCGCGGGATGAGTGACAAGCGGATCATGGACATCGAACTGTTGCGCGGCATTGCCGTGCTCGGGGTGCTGTTCCATCACCTGCAAGACAGCCTGTTCGCCGGGCAGGTCCCGCTGTTGCAAGCCATCCATGCCCTGGGCCAGCCCTGGTGGGGCGTCGATCTGTTTTTCGCGATTTCCGGGTTTGTCATCGCGCGCAGCCTGATCCCCGCGCTGCAGGGCTGCAGTACGCGCCAGGAGTGCTGGGAGCAGACCCGCAATTTCTGGCTGCGGCGCGCCTTTCGACTCTTGCCGTCGGCCTGGTTGTGGCTAGCGCTGATGCTCCTCGCCTGCCTGTTCATCAACCGCTCAGGCGCCTTCGGCACCCTGGTCGCCAACCTGCAGGCGACGCTGGCCGGGGTGTTGCAGTACGCCAACTTCCGCTTCGCCGACAGCTTCTTCCACTATGAGTACGGCACCAGCTTCGTGTACTGGAGCCTGTCCCTGGAGGAGCAGTTCTACCTGTTGTTTCCGTTGTTGATCCTGGTCTGCCGCAAACATCTGGTGTGGGCCTTGCTGGCGCTGGTGGCGGTGCAACTGCTGACGTTGCGCACGCCGATCCTGATGGTGATCCGCACCGACGCGCTGGCGTTGGGGGTGTTGCTGGCCATGTGGAGTGCACAACCTTCCTACCGCCGTTGGCAGCCGACCTTCTTGCGCCGGCCCTGGGCAGGTATCGCGGTGCTGGTGGCCATTGCCATGTTGATGAGCTTTCTGGCGACCGATCGTTTTACCTTCACCTCCTACCGCATCGGCGCCATCGCGCTGCTCAGTGCGGTGCTGGTCTGGCTGGCGTCCTACAACTGTGACTACCTGATGCCACCGGGGCTGTTCAAGCGGGTGATGACCTGGATCGGCAGTCGCTCCTATGGCATCTACCTGATCCATATCCCGGCCTATGCGCTGGTGCGCGAATTGATCTTTCGCTTGCAGGCGGCGTCTTTGCCGAGCCCGGCCGGCCACCCGATCATCACGATCTTGCTGGCGTTCGGTCTGATCGTGCTGTTGAGCGAGCTCAACTACCGCTTTATCGAAATGCCTATGCGTAATCGCGGCGCGGCGTTGGTCAAACGCTTGAGTGCGTCCCGAGCGGCCACCCCATCCCCAGGAGTCACCTCATGCTGAGCCTGTTGAAGAAGCTGGCGGGGGGCGCTGTTGCCCCCGCTGCGGCCTGTCCCCCTGCGCCAGCCGCGCCCCCCGCGGCAACGCTTGCGCCGGCACCCAAGGTCGATCCCTACATGCTGGGCCTGCGCGATGCGGTGCTCAGTGGCTGGTTCAACCAGCAGACCGGCGAACTGTTCACCGGCTTTCCGGTAACGGCCGCCGACACGCTGCTGGACGTGGGGTGTGGTGACGGTGGCAACGTGCACTTCTGTGCTACCCGGGGGGCGCACATCATCATTGCCGACATCGACGCGGCCAAGGTCGAAGCCACTCGCCTGCGCCTGGGCGATACCATCGCGGCCAGCGTCGAGTGCCACGTCACCGACTGCGCGCCACTGCCGATTGCCGATCAGACGGCGACCCGGGTGGTGTCCACCGAGGTCATCGAACACGTCGACGACCCCGCGCAGTTTCTCGCCGAACTGGTGCGCGTCGGCAAGCCGGGCGCGCTCTATCTGCTGAGTGTCCCGCACCCCAGTTCGGAAAACCTGCAGAAAGACATCGCCGCCCCCGAGTACTTCCAGAAGCCTAACCACATCCGCATCATCAGCGAAGATCAGTTCAAGCAGATGGTCAGCGACGCCGGGCTGGAAGTGCTCAGCCACAGCCAGTACGGCTTCTACTGGTCGCTGTGGATGATGTTGTTCTGGGAAGCCAAGGTCGACCTGAGCAGTCCCGACCATCCGCTGCTCAACCACTGGGCCGAGACCTGGGCGGCGGTCCTGGAGTCGCCACGCGGCGAGCAGATCAAGCAGGCGCTGGATGGCGTAGTCGCAAAAAGTCAGGTGATCATTGCCCGCAAGCCATTGGCTGCGTAGGCTGACGCACCGGCCCGGCTGTGTGTTGATGTGAATGTGGGAGCGAGGTGTATGCGGAATCTGTGGGCACCTAATATCACTGTAGGAGCGGGTGCCCGCTTGCGGCCTGCTCGCGATGGTCGTCAACGATGACGCATCAAGCCTGATTCACCGCGGCGCTCTTGCGTCCATCGCGAGCAGGCTCGCTCCCACACAAACACCCACAACAAAACTATCACCCCCAGCGGGCCAGGTCAGTCCTTCAGCCACAGGCCCTTAATGTCTTCGATTTATCTTCTGCGTCGTGCGCTGTTGTTCAGCCTCGCGCTCCTGGGCGGTTGCCAGCAGTCGACCGCGCCCCCCCTCGATCAACAGCTCTACATCTGGCAGCGCCAATGGACCACCGCCCATGCCGAGGCGCTGGCGCAATCGCGTGCCGATTTTTCCACCCTGCGGGTCCTCGCCCTGCAGACTTATCCACAAGGCGGCTGGCGTCGCGCGCAGATCGATGGGCCGTTGTTGCAGCGTGACGGCCGGTCGCTGATTGCGGTGGTCCGCCTGGATGGCCAGCTCAAGCACCTGGACCCGGTCGATACCACGGCGCAGATCCTGCAAATGGTCGCCGATTGGCAGGCCTTGGGCTTGACGCTGGCAGGTGTGGAAATCGATCACGACGCCGGGACCGCGCGATTGCCGGCCTATCGCGAGTTCCTGCTGGGTTTGCGCCAGGCCTTGCCCGCCTCCTTGAAGCTGAGCATCACTGCCTTGCCAGCCTGGCTCGACAGTCCCGAGCTGGCGGCCTTGCTGGCGGCGGTCGACAGCAGCGTCTTGCAGGTGCACGCGGTGAGCCGTCCGGAGCTTGGCCTGTTCGACCCGGTGCAAGCCAAGCAATGGGCCGAGCGCTGGAGCCGGATCACTCGGCAACCGTTTTACCTGGCATTGCCGGCCTATGGCATCGCCCTGCTGCCGGGAGAGGGCGGGGCGCCCCTGGTGGAGAGTGAAGTGCCGATCGAACGGGTCGGCCAGCGCCGCGAACTGATGGCCGACCCGCAACAACTGGCGACACTGGCCAGCCAGTTGCGTGCCGAGCCGCCGCCACACCTGGCCGGATTGATCTGGTTTCGCCTGCCGCTCAAGGGCGACCGGCGTGCCTGGAGCCTCACAACCCTGGGGGCCGTGGCGCGCGGCGAGCAACTGCGCAGCCGCCTGGCGTTGAACCTTTCCAGCCAGCAAGGTCTGTACGACATCGTGGTCAGAAATGACGGCAACCTCGACGGCACCTTGCCGCAACGGGTGACCCTGGCCGTCAGCCAATGCGTCGCCGTAGATGCGCTCAACGGCTATGCCGTACAGCAGACGCCTGAACAACTGAGTTTCAGCCGCCTCAGGGACGGCCGCTTGCCCGCCGGTGCCGAGCGCACCCTGGGTTGGGCACGCTGCACACAAATTGATCAAGGAGGTTCACATGTATTCCCGTAACTGGTCGCGGCATTTGCTCGCGTTGAGTCTGTTTCTGCCGCTGGGCACTGCCACCGCCTGCGGGCCGGACTTTCCACTGCGCCTGTTGGGCGACCGGGCGATGACCCTGGGTGAGTTGCCGGAAGGCAGTTTCCAGTTCGAGATCAATCGCCTGGGCAAGGTCATCGCCGGCCTGAAACCAGCGGCGACAACTGGCCTGAGCCGCGATTACGACAGTGACCTGGACCCCTACGTACAGGCCCGGAACAACGCTGAACAGCTGGGCCTGACTGACGCGCAGCGCGCGCAGGTAACCCGGCTGCGAACCCTGCAGGACGCGCACCAGGTGTTGGCCGAGAGTGCCGGTCTGGCCCCGGAACTCAGCCTCTATACCGCGGGTGCGGTGGCGTTCAACACTGGCGATGCGACCACGGCAGCCGACTACTTCCGCCAGGTGCTGGCGCTCCCGGCCGACCAGCGCGCCCTGCGCAGCACCTGGGCCGCGTACTCGCTCGGCCGGGCATTGATGGCTATCAATCAGCAGGCCAGCGAGCAGCATCAACCCGCCAGCCAGGACGTCTTGCAACAAGCCCGGCAGGCCTTTATCCAGGCCCGTCAACTGAGTGTCGACGGCTTCAGTGACCCGCTCGAACTGGGTATTGCCAGCCTCGGTGAAGAAGCGCGACTGGTGCGCCAGGCGGGTGACTGGAACAGTGCCGTCGAGTTGTACGCGACCCAAAGCCGGCAAGGTTCGCCCGTCGGCTACAGCTCCCTCAAGCAGTTGATCGATGAGCTAAATGCCATGCCTGAGGCGCAGCTCATTCCCTTGCTCGAAGGCCAGGCAGTCCAGCAATTGATCACGGCGGCGTTGATCAGCCACGTAGGCTGGTCCTTCGGTGAGCAACCGCCGGCTGAACAGAAAATCATCAAGGCCCTGATACAGAGCACTACCGGCAGCCTGGAAAATGCTGACCGCCTCGCGGCGCTGAACTACCAGATCGGTGACTACGCCACCAGCAAAACCCTGCTCGAGCATGCCGGTGACGGTGGCCTGGCCTGGTGGCTGCGGGCAAAAATGGCGCTGCGCGACGGCGACAAGGCCTTGGCTGCCAGTGCGTATGCCAAGGCGGCCAAAGCCTTTCCCCAGGATGAAGACTGGGGCCTGCGCAACACCGCCAGCGGTGACTATGAAGCGCTGAAGCCCGGCTGCCGGGTCGAGGGTGAAAGTGCCTTGCTGGCCTTGGAGCGCGGCGACTACCTGCAGGCATTCGAGCAGTTGTACCGCAGCCAGGACCTGTATTGGCAGGATGCCGCGCTGGTCGCGGAGCGGGTGCTGACGGTGGACGAACTCAAGCAGTTCGTGGACCAGCAGGTGCCGGCCCCCACACCACTGACCCAGGAGCAGCGTGACAACTACGAGCCCCTGCCGGTGAGCGCGCGCTTGCGCGACCTGTTGGGCCGGCGTTTGCTGCGCGAGGAGCGCTATGCCGAGGCCGCGGCGTACTTCGACAACCCTGGGCTGCAGGCGCTGGCCAAGGAGTACGTGGGCTTGCGCGAAACCGCGCAGTCGAGTTGGTGGCCGACCAAGCGTGCCGCAGCCTTCTATGACGCGGGCCGGTTGGCCCGGGAACACGGCATGGAGCTGCTCGGTTACGAGATGGCCCCGGATTTCGCCACCTTCGATGGCAACTTCAGCCTCGACATCCCCGAGATCAAGGCCGCCCCCCTGATCGCCCTCGGCGAAGTCCAGCGTCAGCACGCCAGCGTCGCCCAGCCGAACGAGCGCTTCCACTATCGCTATGTCGCCACCGCGCTGGCGAGCCAGGCGGCCGACCTGCTGCCCCATACCAGCCAGGCCTTCGCCGCCGTGCTGTGCAAGGCCTCGGGCTGGGATACCGGCCTGGAGGACCAGCGTGCGTTGTACCGGCGCTACGTCGAGCAGGGGCCTTATGTGCCGTGGGCAGAGAACTTTGGCCAGCAGTGTGAGGAGCCGGACTTCGCCGCCGCCAACCAGCGCTACGTGACCGAGGCAGTGGACAACGTGCGTTCGGACTTGCGGCCGTACAAGCGCGTGCTGCAGGTCGGCGGGCTGCTTCTGGTGGGGGTAGCGGGCCTGTTGTTGCTGCGGCGCCGACGCCAGGCTTCCTGAGTCAGTAACGGCGTCCCCCGCGTTCGGTTGACAGCCAGGCGCGGGGTTCCACGTGGAACATGTAGGCGGGGACAAATTGTGAGCAATCGGCTTTATCGAACTGAAACCAGAAATGACAGTCAACCGCAGTGAGGGCGTGCCTGCGCAGCTGTCTGATTCGATAGCCAGCTAATTTTCTACGATGGTCTACCCTCATTTCAGACGTCTGAAACAAGGGGAATTTTCATGCTCGCGCAACTTCCACCGGCCTTACAGAATCTGCAACTGCCACTTCGCTTGCGACTCTGGGACGGCCACGAATTTAACCTGGGCCCTGCGCCCAGTGTCACGATTGTGGTCAAGGACCCGCAAATGGTCGCGCAATTTACCCACCCCAGCCTGGACCTGTTGGGCGCGGCCTTCGTCGAGGGCAAGCTGGAGCTGGAAGGGTCGATCAGCGACGTGATCCGGGTGTGTGATGAGTGGAGCCAGGCCCTGCTCAACGAAGACGATGACGACCAGCCGGTTCGCAGCGTGCATGACAAGGCCACCGATGCGGCGGCGATCTCCTACCACTACGACCTGTCGAATGCCTTCTACCAGCTGTGGCTGGACAGCGACATGGCCTATTCCTGTGCCTATTTCGAAACCGGCAGCGAATCCCTGGAGCAGGCCCAGCAAGCCAAATTCCGCCACCTGTGCCGCAAGCTGCGGCTGCAACCGGGTGAATACTTGCTGGATGTCGGCTGCGGCTGGGGCGGGTTGGCGCGGTATGCGGCGCGGGAATTCGGGGTCAGGGTGTTCGGCGTCACCCTGAGCAAAGAGCAACTGGCGTTGGCCCGGCAGCGGGTCATCGACGAAGGGCTGGAGGATCTGGTGGAGTTGCAACTGCTCGACTATCGCGACCTGCCGCAGGATGGCCGATTCGACAAGGTGGTAAGCGTCGGCATGTTCGAACACGTCGGCCACGCCAACCTGGCGCAGTACTGCCAGACTTTATTTGGTGCGGTCCGCGAAGGCGGCCTGGTGATGAACCACGGGATTACCGCCAAGCATATCGATGGTCGGCCAGTGGGGCGAGGCGCCGGCGAGTTCATCGAGCGTTATGTGTTCCCCAATGGCGAGCTACCCCATCTGTCGATGATCTCGGCCGAGATCAGCGAGGTGGGCCTGGAAATAGTCGATGTCGAAAGCTTGCGCCTGCACTACGCGCGCACTCTGGATCACTGGAGCGAGCGCCTGGAAGACAACCTTGAAGCTGCGGCCAAAGAGGTGCCGGAGCAAGCGCTGCGGATCTGGCGGCTGTACCTGGCAGGCTGCGCCTACGCGTTCGCGCGGGGCTGGATCAACCTGCACCAGATCCTGGCGGTCAAGGCCCATGCCGATGGCAGCCACGAGCTGCCCTGGACCCGGGACGATATCTACACGCCCTAGAGAATCGGCGAAATCAGGCGGGCGACCCGCATGCCGAGCTGCCTGAGGCGGTGGGTCTCCCGGCCTTCGTCCTCGTTGATCTCGTGGGACAGGGCGAAGTCGGCGTTGAGCATCTGTTCCACTTCGCCGGCAAAGGCGCTGTCGACGGTCAACAACATCACCTCGAAATTCAGCCGGAACGAACGGTTGTCCAGGTTGGCGCTGCCGATGGCGCTGATTTCGCTGTCGACCAGCACCACCTTCTGATGCAGGAACCCCGGTTGATAACGGAACACCCGGACCCCGGCCCGTACGGCTTCAAAGGCATACAGGCTGGAGGCGGCATAGACGATACGGTGATCCGGGCGCGACGGCAGCAGCAACCGTACATCGACGCCACGCAGGACCGCCAGGCGCAGCGCGGCAAATACCGCTTCATCGGGGATGAAGTACGGGCTGGTGATCCACACGCGCTGCGTGGCGGCATGAATCGCTTCGACGAAGAACAACGAGCAGGTTTCGTAGGGGTCTGCCGGGCCGCTGGCCAACAACTGGCACAGCACGCCGTCGTCGGGATAGCTCTGTGGCAGGATCAATGGCGGCAGTTCGCGCGCCGCCCAGAACCAGTCTTCGGCGAACGATTCCTGCATGCAGGCCACCACCGGGCCGCTGACCGCCACGTGGGTGTCGCGCCATGGCGAGAGCGGGGGCTTGGCGCCCAGGTATTCGTCGCCGACGTTGTGCCCACCGACGAAGCCTTGCCGGCCGTCGACCACCACGATCTTGCGATGGTTGCGAAAGTTCACCTGGAACCGATTGAGCCAGCCGCTGCGGGTGGCAAACGCTTTGACCTGGACACCAGCGTCGCGCAGCTCCTGCACGTAGCGGTGGGGCAGGGAGTGGCTACCGATGCGGTCATACAGCAGGTAGACCGCGACCCCTTGCGCGGCTTTTTTGATCAGCAGGCTTTGCAGGCGCCGCCCGAGCTGGTCGTCATGGACAATGAAGAACTGGATCAGCACCGCTTCCCGGGCCTGCTCGATGGCTTCGAAGATCGCGTCGAAGGTGGCCTGGCCGTTGATCAGCAGGCGCAGTTGATTGTTCGCCAGGCACGGCATGCGCCCCAGCTTCGGCATGGCGCGCAGCGAGTCGTAGGCATTCGAGGCGCGGGCCGTCAGCGCTTCCTCGACCCAGGGGCGCCAGTTCAGGTCGGCGATGGCCTTGCGCATCTCTTCGTTGGCCTGGCGCCGAGCCTTGATGTACGCATCGAAGGTGCTGCGTCCGAACACCAGGTAGGGAATGAGGGTCAGGTAGGGAATGAAGATCAACGACAGGGCCCAGGCAATCGAGCCTTGGGCGGTCCTGACGGTCAGCACGGCGTGGACTGCGGCCATCGTGCCCAGGGAGTGAATGAGCGTGATCAGGTAGGCAAAAAGATGGGGGCCAAAAAAATCCATGGGGCAACCTTGCTCCGGAGAATTCAATGCGTAACAGACCATGTTCTTCGATGAATGTCGCTATTTAATTCGCCATGCAACCGAAGTAGATTGGCGACGTCTAACGGCCATTACTGACTAGGAGTTACTCAATGAACGTACGTCTGCTGGGTTTGGCCATGGCTGTTGGCTTGTCACTTCCTGTGGCCGCTCAGGCGCAGATGCTGCAACCGGGTCTGTGGGAATTGACCTCCAGCAACATGAAGGTCGACAACCAGAATCTGCCGGACCTGCAATTGATCCTCGGGCAGTTGGGTAACCAGATGACCCCGGCACAAAAGGCCGCCCTGGAGAAACAGGGGATCAACATGGGCGGCAAGGGCATCCGTGTTTGCCTGACACCCGAGCAAGTGAAAACCGACGATATTCCGCTGCAGGACGCGCAGTCGGGCTGTAAGCAAGAGATCACCGACCGCAGCGCTAACCAGTGGAAGTTTCGCTTCAGTTGCCCGAAAGCCCAGGGTTCCGGTGTTGCCACCTTCCTCAGCGACCGCGAGTTCAATACCAAGGTCAATGGCACCTTCAATGCCACCGGCATCCAGCAACAGGGCAGCATGGACACCCGTGCCGTGTGGTTGGGGCAGGATTGCGGCACCGTCAAGCCGCGGGCTTAAGCGCTTTGCTGTGGGGCGGCGCAATGCCGCCCGTCACTGGCCTTCAGCAGATAGTCGCACACCGCCTGCACACTCATCCTGCCCAGGTCGTCTCCAAAGCCGTCGCGCAGGCTGACAAAACCGCCCTCCATCTCCCGTTGCCCAATCACCAGCACATACTCCACGCCCTGCGATCGATGCTGGCGGATCTTGCTGACGATATGCTCGTTGCGCAGGTCCGAGTGAGCGTGCACCCCGGCGCGGCGCAGGGTGTCGGTCAGCGCTTGGCTGTAGTCGATCTGGCGTTCATCGATGTTGATGACGACCAGTTGCGGGGTGGCTTGCCACGCCTGCAACTCCTGCTGGTCGGTCCAGCACACGCCATAGATGCGTTGCGTTCCCTTGCCACTCAAGTGGGTCAGGGCAAACGCGTTCATCACCCGGGTGGTGGGTACATAGGGGCCTGCGGCCAGCGCGGTGCCGTCCATCGACCAGTAGCTCGCCAGCACGTAATGCAGTGAATGGTTGGCGGCGGCCAGCGCGATCATCCGGGTCTCGATCCGTTGCAGATCTTCAGGGCCCAAGGCTCGCGCCAGGGTGAAATCACAGTAGAAACCATCACCGACTGGCGCTGCGGCAACCAGCTCGGCCTTGGCATGCAGTTGCTTGAGCGTCATGCCCAGCAGCAGTGCGCAGGAGCGCCGCAGAATCTCCAGGCCTTGCGGTTCGCGGGCGGTGATGAGGCTGACGCGGGCGTCCTGGCGGATCATGAACGCGCAGTCCACCAGCAGGCCGTTCACCCGTCCGGCGACCGCTGCTTTCGCTAACCCCGGGCCTATGCTCGAGGCCAGCTCCGATACTGAGAGCGCCTGGTCGTACTCGCGCACGGTCCCATCGGCCAAGGTGATTTTCAGCATGCTCAGTGACCCCCGGCAGTTTTACGCAAAACCGGATTCAACGCATGAACCGTAAAGGTAAACCCTGGCAGCCGTCATTAATACTTTCGGCGTGCCAGGCGATTTGTCCCGAGACCAGAGTAGTGCTGACGCTGTGGCGAAACCGCCGTCCGGCAAACGGCGTCCAGGCGCATTGCGCGAGAATCGGCTGCTGGTCGACCGCCTTGCCCCCAGGTTCGGGACGGATCAGCACCAGGTCGGCCCAGTATCCTTCGCGCAGGTAACCGCGATCGGGAATAGCAAACAGGTCCGCTACCCGATGGCTGGTTTTCGCCACCAGCGTCGGCAGCGGAATCAGGCCGTCGGCCACCAGTTCCAACAGCGCGGGGAGGGCGTGTTGCACCAGTGGCAAGCCGGCGGGTGCCTGTGGATAAGGCAGCTGTTTCTGCGCCCAGGTATGCGGCGCATGGTCGCTGCCGATGACATCCAGGCGGTGACTCAGCAGGGCCCGGCGCAACGCATCGCGGTCAGCCTGGGTCTTGATGGCCGGGTTGCACTTGATCAGGTTGCCCAGGCGTGGATAGTCACGATCATCGAACAACAAGTGATGCAGGCAGACCTCGGCGCTGATGTGTTTCTGCGCCAGGGGCCGGTCATCGAACAGCGCCAGTTCGCGGGCGGTGGTCAGGTGCAGGACGTGCAGGCGAGTGCCAAACCGCTTGGCCAGGTCGACGGCCAGGGAGGATGACCGAAAGCACGCATCGGCATCACGAATCAGCGGGTGGGCGCTGGCGGGCACACTGTCGCCGTAACGTTCGGCGAATTCGCTCTCGTTGAGGCGGATGCTGGGGCTGTGTTCGCAATGGGCCAGGAGCAAGGTCGGCACCTCGGCAAACAGCCGTTCCAGAACGCGCGGGTCATCCACCAGCATGTTCCCGGTGGACGCGCCCATGAACACTTTGACCCCTGCCACCTCACTGGGGTTGAGCGCCGCGACGGTGTCCAGGTTGTCGTTGCTGACGCCGAAGTGGAAGCCGTAGTTGGCCACCGAATGCATCGCCGCCCGGCGTTTTTTATCGGCCAGCGCTGACAGGGTCAAGGTCGCCGGATGGGTGTTGGGCATGTCCATGAAACTGGTAATGCCACCGGCCACCGCAGCGCGCGACTCGCTGTAGAAGCTGCCTTTTTCCGGCGCCCCCGGGTCACGGAAATGCACCTGGTCGTCGATCATCCCCGGCAGCAACCATTGGCCGTTGGCGTCGATTTGTACCGCAGCGTTTTCGCCGTCGATGCTGCTGGCAATTTTCACGATGCGCCCATGATCCACCAGCAGATCAGCATCGAATACTCGTCCTTCGTTGACCAGTCGCGCATTGCGAATCAGCACACTGGCCATGCTCAAAACTCGTTCTGCAAGGCTTTGTAGCCTCGCACCAGATCGACGTTGGTGCGTGCCACATCTTCGGAAAACTCCGAGGCGCTGACGCTGACCGGCGGGAACTGGGACAGGTCGGTGTGGGGGCCGATGCGGGTGGTGGAGGGCACATAGAAATCCCTGGGCAAGTCGCGGCCATCGACCACCGAGTTGTGCCGCACGACACAACCGTCGGCGACCGCACAGTTGAACAGCACGCTGTTGAAACCGATGAACACCCGATTACCGACGGTGCAGGGACCGTGGACGATGGAGCGGTGGGCGATGGAACTGAACTCGCCGATGGTCACCGCCGCACCGGATTTGGAGTGGATGACCACGCCGTCCTGGATATTCGAATTGGCGCCGATGGTGATCGGTTGCATCTGGCCCGACTCATCGACTTCGTCGGCCCGAATCACCGCGTAGGGGCCGACGAACACGTTCTCGCCGATTACCACCTTGCCGCAGATGATTGCGGTTTTATCGACGTAGGCGGACTCGGCAATGCGCGGCAAGTCGCCGGAGGGATTCTTGCGGATCATGGTTGCTCCCGGCGCCAGTGACTTTCGGCGACTGCATCATGGGCGTGCAGGCTTTCGGCGTGGACCACGCGCACATCGAACGCCTGCAGCCCCGGGAAGCGTTGCAGCGCCAGGTGCAGGCGGCGTGCAGCGTCCTCGCAGAACATCAGGTTTTGCCCGTTGGCCAGGGCGAAGGCCTGCTCGTCCGCGCGCTTGACTGCGGTTTGTACCGCGGTGCCCAGGGCGGCTTCGGCGTGGTTGATGGCGGCGATCAGCGGCAGATCGTCGAGCGTCCCGTCCAGGTGCAAGCACAACTGGGCCGTGCTGCGCTGACTGTGGGGGGTGGCGACTATGCCGCGGGTGGAACCAAGCCAAGCCAGCACTTCGGCGTGCTGCAAAGGTGTGTTGGCAAAGTCATCGACGAACTGCTGCTGAATCAGTTGCCTGGACAGCGCCGCGGAGCAGGGGCAGGTGGAGGAGTAACTGACATCGACACGCAGTTCCACGTGGAACACCGCCCCTTGCAGGCGCGCATCGAGGCTGATCGGGTAACTTTTCCAGCCGGCCAATGGGCTGACCAAGGCTGAGCGCTGCAGCAGGACATCGCTGTGAATACGCAGGTAAGCAGAGGTCGCCAGGCCTTGATGGCTGTCGAGAAAATCTTGCAGTACGCGGCGCAGAAGTGCGGGTGTCAGGTTCTCCTGCTCCAGCATGGCCAGTGCCAGGTACAGGCGCGACATATGTATGCCACGGGCTTGCGCGTCATCGAGGCTGACGCCGGCATCGGCTTTGGCATTCAGGCGCTGGTCGTCGAATAGAACAGGAAGAGCAATGCCGCACATGCCCACCCAGTCCAGGGGCAAGGATTGGCGTGCGGCCTGCGCGGCGATATCCGGCAGAGTCAGCGCATTCATGAGCGGGTCCGTCGTAGGAGATGATTTCGAATGTTATATTATAACAATCAAATCGACGACAGCTTTTTCAAGCCATGCCCCCTATTGCCCTCAACAGCCCGTCAGGCGGCTGCAGGTGAAGCGGGCGCTGGCTCCCCCTGAACTGGAAAACCGGTTGAGTGTGGTCCAGCCAACACGCCGGCTGTAGCCGACCCAGGCCTCGCCATCGGAGGCCAGGCCAGTGAAGAACGTGAGCTGACCGTAACGGCTGGTGGTTTGCGCCCAGTACCGTTTGCCGTTTTGTTCAAAGCCGCGCATGTAGGTGGTATTGCCCGCCGTGGCGACGCTGTAGGCATTGCCTTGCGGGTCGACGCAGGCCAGCAGGGTGGCGCTGCGGGTACAGGTAGCCAGCCCCGGTAGTTGCGCCCAGGCATCGGCCGCGAACAGCAGCAAAAGGCCGAACAAGGTGCATTTCAGGGCATAGGGCATGGGGTTTCTCGGGCAGGTGGCAGGGCCAAGGATTGCGCTCTTCGTCGCGGGCGACAAGCACTGATTGGCTTATTTGCACTGTTATACTATAACATTTGCGCCTTGCCTGATCTGTGATCTCCCGTGACGCCTGCTGCCCAGAGGACTACCTGATGCCCAATCGCCTTCCCGTTACCGTGCTCTCCGGCTTTCTCGGCGCCGGAAAAAGCACCCTGCTCAATTATGTCCTGCGCAACCGCGAGCATCTGCGGGTCGCGGTGATCGTCAACGACATGAGCGAAATCAACATCGACGGCAGCGAGGTGCAGCGCGATGTCAGCCTGAACCGCGCCGAAGAAAAACTGGTGGAGATGAGCAACGGCTGCATTTGCTGCACCCTGCGTGAGGACTTGCTGGAGGAAGTCAGCAAACTGGCCCGGGACGGTCGCTTCGATTACCTGCTGATCGAGTCCACCGGGATTTCCGAACCGTTGCCGGTGGCGGAGACTTTCACCTTCCGTGATGAACAGGGGCAGAGCCTGGCCGACATCGCGCGGCTCGACACCATGGTCACGGTGGTCGACGGGATGAACTTCCTGCTTGATTACCAGGCCGCCGAAAGCCTCGCCTCCCGCGGGCAGACCCTGGGCGAGGACGATGAGCGTTCGATTACCGATCTGCTGATCGAGCAGATCGAGTTCGCCGATGTGCTGCTGATCAGCAAGATCGATTTGATCAGCAGTGCCGAACGGGAGGAGTTGATCGCCATCCTCAAGCGCCTGAATGCCCAGGCGCAGATCATCCCCATGGTCATGGGCGAGGTGCCGTTGCGGCAGATCCTCAATACCGGGCGTTTCGATTTTGCCAAGGCGGCCCAGGCGCCGGGCTGGCTCCAGGAGTTGCGCGGCGAGCATGTGCCGGAAACCACCGAGTACGGCATCGCCTCAACGGCTTACCGGGCTCGCCGGCCGTTTCATCCCCAGCGTTTTTTCAGCTTTATCGACCGGCCCTGGGTGAACGGCAAACTGCTGCGCTCCAAGGGCTTTTTCTGGCTGGCCAGCAAGCACCAGGATGCCGGCAGCTGGTCCCAGGCAGGCGGCTTGATGCGCCACGGTTTTGCTGGGCGTTGGTGGCGTTTTGTACCGAAAGAGCAGTGGCCGGACGATCAGGAAAGCACCGCGGCGATCATGCAAAATTGGCTGCCTGGCACCGGCGATTGTCGTCAGGAGCTGGTGTTCATCGGGCAGAACATCGACTTTTCCCAGCTCACTGCAGAGCTGGATGACTGCCTGCTCAGCGCTGACGAAATGGCCATGGGCGTGGAGGGGTGGCGCTCGCTGGTCGATCCCTTCGGTCCCTGGTTCGACGAGGAGGCGGCATGAGCCGGGCGCCTGCGCTCCAGGCCCGGCCGTTGGTCCGCCAGGCCATTGGCCAGACCCCCGAAGTGTTCACCCGGATCCTTGAGGACGGGATCAACCTGGCGCTGTGGCAGCGTCGGTTGCCATTGCATATCGTCGATTTCGCCACGCTGTTGTTGTCGCTGAACCAGCCGTTGGCCGAATCGCTGGTGGTCGAATTGGCCAATGACGAGGCGCAACCCGACCTGCGCAGCCTGGCGGCTTGTTGCAGTGATCTGCAGGGCTATGAGGGATTTATCGCCGATGTTGCCTGGCTGATCAGTGCCTTTGCCTGCCTGCTCGGGGCACGGCGGATCGGGGTGCGGGTGCGTACCCTGGATAAAGCCATGTGTCCTCGTTTTCACGTCGACCATGTGCCAGTGCGGCTGATCACCACCTACGCGGGGATCGGCAGCCAGTGGCTGGAAGAGGGCATGATCGAGCGTCAGCTCCTGGGCAATCCGCAAGCCGAGCCTGGGCAGTGCCAACAGATGCTCGGTGGTGAAGTGGCGTTGCTCAAGGGGGAGAAGTGGCAGGGCAACGAAGGCGCGGGCCTGATCCACCGTTCGCCGGCCCTGGCGGCGGGAGAGCGCCGCCTGATCCTGACGCTGGACTGGCTGGCGTGAGTCAGGTGGCGATAGTGAATCGGCCGGCGCTCAGGCATATTGCGATGATCTTCCTGTGATGTCGCTCTCTGCCGTGAAATCGCCAAGCCTGTTGCAGAACATCCCTACCCACGTGATTGCCGGCCCCCTGGGTGCCGGCAAGACCAGTCTGATTCGTCACTTGCTGGCGCAGCGGCCGGCGCACGAACGTTGGGCGGTACTGATCAACGAGTTCGGACAGATCGGCCTCGACGCCGCACTGTTGACCACCGGCGCAGATGGCATTGCGCTGGGAGAAGTGGCCGGCGGCTGCCTGTGCTGCGTGAATGGCGCACCTTTCCAGATCGGCCTGGGTCGGTTGCTGCGCCGCTCACGTCCCGATCGCCTGTTCATCGAACCTTCGGGTCTCGGCCATCCGGCACAGTTGCTCCGGCAATTGAGCGAGGCTCCCTGGCAAGGGGTGCTGGCGCTCCAGCCGAGCGTGATGGTGCTCGACGCCCAGGCGCTGGCGGCCGGCAAGCCATTGCCCGCCGCGCAACAACAAGCGCTGCCCAGCGCCGGGCTGTTGCTGCTGAACAAGGCCGAGCACCTGGCTGCGGACCAACGGCAACGAATTAGCGGGTTGTTGCCCCAGTGCCCGCTGATCTGGACCGAGCACGGTCGGTTGCCATTCAGCGAGCTGCCAGGCGGGCAAAGCCAGGCCCAGGCGCTTGTGGATAACATTACTGCCGCCAGGGGCGTGGCGCCCGCTCCATTGATCTGGACCGACCCGGCCTCGCCAATCTGTTTGAGTCAGCAGCAGGAAGGGGGGTGGAGCATCGGTTGGCGCTGGCACTCGAGCCAGGTATTCGATCGCCAGCGCCTTGCCGCTTGGCTGCAGGGCCTCACCTGGCGTCGGGCCAAACTGGTTATCCACAGCGCCGAAGGCTGGATATCCGCCAATGCCCTGGAGAACGCGGCGCTGGATTGGCGGGCCAGTGAGTGGCGCCAGGATTCACGCCTGGAATTGATCTTCGAGGCGCCGCAAGCGGTGGATGAACTGCAACAGGCCCTGGCCGCTTGCCGGGTGACGCTGGCTTGAGGCCTTAGGGACGCTGCTTGCTGTGATCCTGGCGCCACTGGCTCAGCTCGATCACTTCGGCGCTTGGCATCGCCGGTTTTTCATCATAGGGCATCGGGTAGGGCGCGAGCTCGATCTGTGCGCTGTGCTGGCCGAACTGGGTGATGGTACCGGCATGCCGGGTTTCGCCGGTCACGGTGAACTCAAAATTGTAGATTCGCGCCAGGCGGCGTCGGCCGTTGGCATCTTTGACGAACGCGATTTTCTTCAGCGCCACGTTGCCGTCGAGCAATTCGATGTCGAGTTTGGCGCAGTGGCGCTTGACCCGTTCCAGCGCTCGCTCGCGCAAGCCGTGGTTGTGCCACAGCCATGCTGCACCGGTCGCCAGCAGCATCAGCACGAAGATATTTCCCAGGGTCAGCATCAAACGCACTCCAACTAATTGGCACCAGCTTAACTGCGACATTGGCCTGTCGTACAGGCTGCGTTTAGTCGCATACTGCGCGGCTCGAATTTCAATCGTTTTACGGAAATCCCGCATGAAACGTACACCGCATCTGCTCGCCATCCAGTCCCACGTGGTTTTCGGTCATGCTGGCAACAGCGCCGCGGTTTTCCCGATGCAGCGGGTTGGGGTGAACGTCTGGCCGCTGAACACGGTGCAGTTCTCCAACCACACGCAATACGGCCAGTGGGCCGGCGAGGTGTTGGCGCCCCAGCAGATTCCTGCGCTGGTGGAAGGGATTGCCGCCATCGGCGAGCTGGGCAATTGCGACGCAGTGCTGTCGGGTTACCTGGGCAGCGCGGCGCAGGGGCGGGCGATCCTCAGTGGCGTGGCGCGGATCAAGGCGACCAACCCACAGGCGCTGTACCTCTGCGATCCGGTCATGGGCCATGCCGAGAAGGGTTGCATCGTGCCCGCCGAAGTCAGCGACTTCCTGCTCAACGAAGCGGCGGCCGTGGCTGATTTCATGTGCCCGAACCAACTGGAGCTGGACAGCTTCTCCGGGCGCAAGCCGCAGTCGCTGTTCGATTGCCTGGGCATGGCCCGCGCTTTGTTGGCGCGTGGCCCCAAGGCGGTACTGGTCAAGCACCTGGATTATCCCGGCAAGCTGGCGGACGGCTTCGAAATGCTGCTGGTGACCGCCGAAGGCAGCTGGCACCTGCGTCGTCCGCTGTTGGCGTTCCCGCGCCAGCCGGTGGGCGTGGGCGACCTGACGTCGGGGTTGTTCCTGGCGCGGGTGCTAATGGGCGACAGCCTGGTGGCAGCGTTCGAGTTTGCCGCGGCGGCGGTGCATGAAGTGCTGCTGGAAACCCAGGCCTGCGCCAGCTACGAGCTGGAGCTGGTCCGGGCCCAGGACCGCATCGCCCATCCGCGGGTGAAGTTCGAAGCCACTGCGATCAGCCTCTGATTGCTCAGACGTCGGCCTTGATTTCCTGGTAGCGCTTTTCCAGTTCCTGGCGGACCTGGCGCCGCTGTTTGCCCTGGATGTAGCGGCGGCGGTCTTCGCTGTTCTGCGGTTGCAGCGGTGGCACCGCCGCGGGCTTGCGCTGGTCGTCGACCGCCACCATGGTGAAGAAGCAACTGTTGGTGTGGCGCACCGAGCGCTCGCGGATGTTTTCGGTCACCACCTTGATGCCCACCTCCATCGAGGTGTTGCCGGTGTAGTTGACCGACGCCAGGAATGTCACCAGCTCACCGACGTGAATCGGTTCGCGGAAAATCACCTGGTCCACCGACAGGGTCACCACGTACCGGCCGGCATAACGGCTGGCGCACGCGTAGGCTACTTCGTCGAGGTACTTGAGCAGGGTACCGCCGTGGACATTGCCAGAAAAGTTGGCCATGTCGGGGGTCATCAGTACTGTCATCGACAGCTGGGCATTTCCGGGTTCCATAGCACACTCACGGTTCTAGGCAGGGATTCAGGGGCGTACCTCTGCGGGCACTTGAGCTGTTTTTCAAAGCATCCTTAACGGGACGCCGCGCCGCTCGCGGTCGTCACGCTTGTATCCATCTGTTTCCATATATTGCACCGCGTTTCTGCCGGAAGTCGCGGTGTTACCCTTCAAAAGCCCGTTCGACAGGATTTTTCTCGCGTCACGCCTACAGCACCCCCATCAAGGAGCCTTCGCCATGCATGCCATCAGTTTCATTCAGGATTTGGCAGTGATCATGCTGGTGGCGGGGGTGGTGACCGTACTGTTCCATCGCTTCAAGCAGCCCGTGGTCCTGGGGTACATCGTTGCCGGCTTCATCATTGGCCCGCACACCCCGCCATTCGGCCTGATCCATGACGAGCAGACCATCAAGACCCTGGCCGAGCTGGGGGTGATTTTCCTGATGTTCTGCCTCGGCCTCGAGTTCAGCTTGCGCAAGTTGTTCAAGGTCGGTGCTACGGCGTTTATCGCGGCGTTCCTGGAAATCGTGCTGATGATCTGGATTGGCTACGAAATTGGCCGCTGGTTCGACTGGAACACCATGGATTCGCTGTTTCTCGGGGCGATCCTGGCGATCTCCTCGACCACCATCATCGTCAAGGCGCTCAACGACCTGAAGATGAAGAACGAGCGTTTTGCCCAGCTGATTTTTGGCGTGCTGATCGTCGAGGACATCCTGGGGATCGGTATCATTGCCTTGCTGTCGAGCATCGCGGTGAGCGGTACCGTGAGTTCGGGCGAGGTGTTTTCCACCGTCGGCAAACTCTCGCTGTTCATGATCGTCGCGCTGGTCATCGGCATCCTGCTGGTGCCGCGGCTGCTGGCCTACGTGGCGAAATTCGAAAGCAATGAAATGCTGCTGATCACCGTGCTGGGCCTGTGTTTCGGCTTTTGCCTGCTGGTGGTCAAGCTGGAGTACAGCATGGTACTGGGGGCGTTCCTGATTGGCGCGATCATGGCTGAGTCGCGGCAATTGCTGAAAATCGAGCGCCTGATCGAACCCGTACGCGACCTGTTCAGCGCAATCTTTTTTGTCGCCATTGGCCTGATGCTCGATCCGCTGATTCTGTTGCAGTACGCCTGGCCGATTGCGGTGATCACCGTCGCCGTGGTACTGGGCAAGATGCTGTCCTGCGGCCTGGGGGCCTTTATTGCCGGCAACGATGGACGCACCTCGCTGCGGGTTGGCATGGGCCTGTCACAGATCGGTGAGTTCTCCTTCATCATCGCGGCGCTGGGCATGACCTTGCAGGTCACCAGCAACTTCCTCTACCCGGTGGCGGTCGCCGTCTCGGTGATCACCACGCTGCTGACGCCGTACCTGATTCGCGCGGCTGACCCACTCTCGATCAAGCTCGCCGCGGTTATACCGACGCGCCTTGGCCGGGTGCTGGGAATGTATGGCGAATGGTTGCGCAGTATCCAGCCGCAGGGTGAGGGCGCACTGCTGGCGTCGATGATCCGGCGGATTCTGCTGCAGGTGGGGGTGAACCTGGCGCTGGTGGTGGCGATCTTCCTCTCGGGCGGGTTTTTCGCCGAACGCATGTCGGCTTATCTGCAGGACTGGATCAGCGATCCGAGCTGGCAGAAGGCCCTGATCTGGGGTGGGGCGCTGCTGGTGTCGCTGCCGTTCCTGATTGCCGCCTATCGCAAGATCAAGGCGCTCTCGATGCTGCTGGCGGAAATGGGGGTGAAGCCGGAGATGGCTGGCCGCCACACACAACGGGTGCGCCGGGTGATCGCCGAAGTGATCCCGATTCTCTCGCTGCTGGTGATTTTCCTGCTGCTGGCAGCCTTGTCGGCCAGTATTTTACCGACCAACAAGTTGCTGTTGCTGATTGCCGTGGTCACCGCCGCGGTGGCGGCGCTCCTCTGGCGCTGGTTCATCCGTGTGCATACGCGGATGCAGGTGGCCCTGCTGGAAACCCTGGACAACCACAAGGAGTCGTCCGGCCATTGAAGCACAGATCCGCAGATCCGCAGACCCGTAGCAGCTGCCGAGCCTGCGAGGCTGCGTTCGGCGGCGTAGCCGTCGCCTGTTCGAGGGCCCTGGCGGTTGCTGCGCAACCGAACGCAGGCTTCGCCAGCGGCTACAGCAACCGCAGGCAGGGGGCCAGACTCAGCTTTCCAGCCAGACGTCCCGCGCCCAGTGCCATACCGATTCCCAGGTTTCTTCGGCAACCAGTTCGTCTTCGGCTTGCCACAGCACCACGGTGCCGTCTTCTTCGACGCAGTAGTAGTCGTCACCATCCTGGCAGATAGGGATCAGGCTACGGTCCACGCCTGCGTCCCAGGCGTTGGCGGCAACGTCCGGCAGGTAGGTGTGGGATTGCGGGTCTGTGACAGTCACAGGTTCCAGGCTGCCGTAGACCACGTCGCTGACGGTCAGCAGGAATTCCCTGAAGACAAACGGGATGTCGATGAACAGTTGTTCCTCGATTTCCACCAGTTGGTCTTCGTCAGGCAGCTCCAAGGGCACCGGTACCGGTTCGTTGGCTTCTCGCAGTTGTTCGATGATTTCTTCCACGTCCGGGATCCTCTTGCTCAATGGCGCGGTTTGGTTGGGGCGGTTTATACAGTAGCTTGCTATAGATGCAACCGCGAAATAGAAAACCCCAGCCGAGGCTGGGGTTTTTATTACTGCATGCGAACCGCGCGAGGTATTAGCCGTTCTGGCGAATACCGGCGACCAGCCAAGGCTGGTTGTCGCCTTGCGGACGTTCCATGTTCCAGCTTTCGCTGAACACTTCGCCCTGGTCGAAACGCGAGGTTTTCGACACGCCGCTGAAGGTCAGGGTGGCGATGGTCTTGTCGGCGCGATCATCCACGCCGTCCAGTTGCACGGTGAGGTTGTCGATGTAGGTCGACTGGAAGCCGTCGCCCAGGTCGGCACGTTCGCGCTTGAGGAACTCCAGCAGTTGTGGGGTCACGAACTCGGCGATCTTGTCCATTTCGTTAGCGTCCCAGTGCTGCTGCAGGGACTGGAAGTGGTTGCGCGCGGCTTCAATGAAGCGCTCTTCGTTGAACCAGGCCGGAGCGTTGATCACCGGACGAGCGGCAGCCGGAGCGGCCGAACCACCGAAGATCGAACCCATGGCAGGCTTGTTCTCGAACACTTCACGCTGCATTGGCGCGTGACCGGCCGGGGCCAGGTGCTCTTGCTGCTTGCGACGACGAGCGGCGATGAAGCGGAAGATCACGAAGGCGATGACCGCCATGATCAGGATGTCGAAGATCTGCATGCCCTGGAAGCCACCGCCCATGAACATGGAGGCCAGCAGGCCGCCAGCGGCGATACCGGCCAGCGGGCCGAGCCAGCGCGAAGCACCGCCGGCCTTGGCCGCAGCGCCCGCGGCACCGGCAGCACCAGCGGTCGCCGCAGCGCCGCCCATGCCAGGAGAAGAAGGAGCCATTTGGCTGGTCTGGTGAGTCGGCGCAGCGCCGGAGCTCTTGCCGCCACCAAAGCGCTTGGCGTTGGCGTCCAGGCTCATCGTCAGGCCGATGCACAACGCCATGGCGATGCTAAGAAAACGTTTCATAAAGGGAGTTCCCATTTGTGGATGGCACGCGCGCCATGTTGCACAGGTGAAGTGTTGCTGGCTAGCGGCAGAGTGTTTCGGGCTTTTGCCTGACAGGCTGGGTTCAGCTCAGCCGGCCTGCGTAGGGCTATGTACTTTTGTCTGTGGGATGGGCCGACAAGTTCAGAAGGACTAGGAGCAAAGATCAACGCCGCATCCTGTAGGAGCGAGCCTGCTCGCGAATGCACACGCCTCGATGCATCTGATAAACGGCGGTGTAGCTATTCGCAAGCAGACGGAGCGCCGTCCGGCGCTCTCCCACAAGGACGCGCGCGAGCCTTTAGATCGCTTCCAGCTTGGCGTAGCCGAGCATCAGCCACTTGCTGCCTTCGCTGAAGTTCACTTGCACCCGGGCCTGGGCCCCGGCACCTTCGAAGTTGAGAATCACCCCTTCGCCGAACACCGCGTGCTGCACTTGCTGGCCGAGGCTGAACGCGGTTTCGGGGATTTCCGTGCCGGCGAACATACTGCTCGAGCTCTGCTTCTGGCCACCGCCGAACGGCCGGCTGACGCTATTGGACAGCCGCACTTCCTGAATCAGGCCCTTGGGTACTTCGCGAACGAAACGCGAGACCTTGTTGTAGGTCTCGCTGCCATACAGGCGCCGGGTTTCAGCGTAGGTCATCACCAGGTTCTGCATGGCGCGGGTAATGCCGACGTACGCCAGGCGACGCTCCTCTTCAAGACGGCCGGGCTCTTCCAGGCTCATCTTGTGCGGGAATAGACCCTCTTCCATACCGACCAGGAACACGTAGGGGAATTCCAGGCCCTTGGCGCTGTGCAGGGTCATCAACTGGATGCTGTCTTCGTGCTCGTCGGCCTGGGTATCGCCGGCCTCCAGGGAGGCATGGCCGAGGAAAGCAGCCAGTGGCGTCAGCTCTTCGTCTTCTTCGCTGTTCTCGAAGTTGCGCGCGGCGCTGACCAATTCCTCAAGGTTTTCTACCCGGGCCTGGCCTTTCTCGCCTTTTTCCGCTTCGTGGTAGGCAATCAGCCCCGACTGCTCGATGACGGTCTGGGTCATCAAGTGCAGCGGCATCTCGGCGGTTTTCGCCGCCAGGTTGTCGATCAGCTCGATGAAGGCGCCCAGGGCGCCGGCAGCGCGGCCAGTCAGGCCTTTATTGGCGATCAGCAAGCGCATGGCTTCCCACATCGACACATCGCTGTGGCGAGCGTGGTCGCGGATGGCTTCGACGGTTTTCTCGCCAATGCCACGCGCCGGAACGTTGATCACCCGCTCCAGGGCCGCGTCGTTGCCGCGCCCTTCAAGCAAGCGCAGGTAAGCCATGGCGTTCTTGATTTCAGCACGTTCGAAGAAGCGCTGGCCGCCATAGATGCGGTACGGGATGCGTTCGCGCAGCAGGGCTTCTTCCAACACCCGAGACTGGGCGTTGGAGCGGTACAAAATCGCAATATCGCTGCGCGCCAAGCCGGTTTTCAGCGCGCTTTCGATGGTTTCGACAACGTAGCGGGCTTCGTCGTGTTCATTAAAGGCGGCGTAGAGGTTGATCGCTTCGCCTTCACCGCCATCGGTCCACAGTTCTTTGCCCATGCGCCCGGTATTGTTGGCGATCAGGGCGTTCGCCGCCTTGAGGATACCGGCGGTGGAGCGATAGTTCTGTTCCAGGCGAATGGTCTCGGCATCCGGGAAGTCGTCGGAGTACTGATAGATGTTCTCGATTTTCGCCCCGCGCCAGCCGTAGATCGACTGGTCGTCGTCACCCACCACCATCAGGCTGTCGCCGCCCTTGGCCAGCAGGCGCAACCAGGCGTACTGCACGGCGTTGGTGTCCTGGAACTCGTCTACCAGGATATGGCGGAAGCGTTTCTGGTAGTGCGCCAGCAATCCCGGATGGTCGCGCCACAGGTCGAGGGCGCGCAGCAGCAACTCGGAGAAGTCGATGACACCGGCGCGCAGGCACGCGGCCTCGTAGGCCTCATAGATGCTGCGCATGGTGCCCAGGAACAGGTCGCCACTGGCCTGGATGTGCTGTGGACGCAGGCCTTCGTCTTTCTGGCCGTTGATGAACCACTGGGCCTGGCGGGCCGGCCAGCGCTGCTCGTCGAGGCCCAGCTCACGGATCACCCGCTTGACCAGCCGCTGCTGGTCGTCGCTGTCGAGGATCTGGAACGTCTGGCTCAGGCCGGCCTCCTGCCAGTGCGCCCGCAACAGGCGGTGCGCCAGGCCGTGGAAGGTGCCGACCCACATGCCGGCCGGGTTGATACCCATCAGTTGCTCGATGCGATGGCGCATCTCGGCAGCAGCCTTGTTGGTGAAGGTCACCGACAGGATTGAGTGAGGCGAGGCGTTTTCGACCTGGATCAACCAGGCGATACGGTGCACCAGCACACGGGTTTTACCGGAGCCAGCACCGGCCAGGACCAACTGACGACCCACGGAGGCAGCTACGGCCTGGCGTTGGGCATCGTTGAGTGAGTTCAGCAAAAGGGAGAGGTCATCGCGCATCGGGGCATTCTAGGGTGCCGCGTCAAACCGGGCAAACCGAGCTTTGCATTAACCGATGAAAGAGTTGCCGAGGGCGACCACCCAGTCACGCGGCAGCGGCCCTTACAGGCCGCGGCTCTGCGGTTTTGCGCGGTTTTGCCAGGCACTCGCTTTCGTCGATTTTATCCCTCGCGCCAGTTTGGTCAGGGTGCTTGCTTGTGTATGCTCCGTCGACGTTTCGGGCACGCATGCCCCCTCTATAAGAACAAGAATATCGCCTATGACCTTCAGCTCCAGCCTGGCAGGATCCTTCGTGGAGCCGCAGGTTATCCGCAAGCAGTACGCCATGGAGATGGCGGTCGAGCGCACGCGTATGCTGTACCAGGGCTCGCTGCTGCCGACCTTGCTGATGTTGCTCAATGGCCTGGTCTGCGCCGCTTTGCTCTGGGACCCGCAGCGTTATGTGCTGGTCAGTGCCTGGCTGGTCTGGTTGCTGTTGCTGGTGGCATTGCGGGTGATCCAGGTGGCAGCCTTCGACTCGGCCATGCCCAGCCGCCAGGCGCAGCCGATCTGGCGGCGCATGTTCCTGCTGGGGTCGGCCCTCAGTGGCCTGACCTTGGCCGCAGCTGGTATCGCCCTGGTGCCCACCGACAGTTTCCTGCAGCAAGCCTGGGTGTTTGGCCTGATCGGCGCGGCCACCCTGTGCGCCAGTGTCGCCTACGCGGTCAGCCTGTCGGCCTTCCTGTCCTTTACGTTGCCCTGCCTGCTGCCGGCCATCGGCTATCTGTTCTGGGGCGGCGATCAACAGCAGCAGGGCTGGGGCTGGCTCGGCCTGATTCTGCTGGGTTCCTTGAGTGTGGTGGCGTGGCAGGTCAACCGGCTGATCGGACGAGGGTTGTTGCGCCGCTTTCAGAATCAGGCGCTGATCGAGCATTTGCGGCAGGCGCAAAGCGGTAGTGACCAGCTCAACCAGGAACTGGCGCGGGAAATCGACCAGCGCCGCCAGGCCGAAGCCGAGCTGCGCGCCGCGCAAGTCGGCCTGGAGACTCGGGTGGCGCAACGCAGCCTCGAACTGGACGCCGCCAACCAGGCGCTGAGCAAAAGCGAAGCGCGCCTGGCGCTGGCGTTGAAGGCCAGCGAACTGGGCTTGTGGGACTGGAATCTGCAAACCGACGAAGTGCATCACACCCAGCTCAAGGAGTTGTTCGGGATCGAGCCCGAGTTCATCACCGAGATGCTCAGCCACCTCAAGCCGCGCCTGCATCCCTCGGACTTGCCGCCGCTGCGGCGGGCACTGGTCGCGCATTTGAAGGGGCGCAGCGAGGATTACCAGATCGAGTACCGCGTGCGTCACGGTGACGGGCACTGGGTCTGGATTGAGGACCGGGGGCGCGCGGTGGAGCGCGACCCTGATGGTCGTGTGCTGCGCATGGTTGGCACGCGGCGCGACATCAGCGCCAGCAAAGGCCTGGAAGAACAGCGCCAGTTGGCGGCGACGGTGTTTGAGGCCGCCAGCGAAGGCATTGTGATTTTCGATCCGAATTACGCGTTGATTGCGGTCAATCAGGCGTTCAGCCGGGTAACTGGTTATCAGGCCGAGGACCTGCTGGGGCGCAATGTGATCGAGCTTCCCTGCAGTCGTGACGCCCGCCGCCACTACCCAACGATTCATCAGGCGCTGGAACAACACGGCAGTTGGCAGGGCGAGTTGGTGGAGGCGCGCAAGAACGGCGAGCTCTACCCGCAATGGTTGCAGCTGAACGTAGTGCGCGATTCTCGGGGAACTGTGAGCCATATTGTGGGCTTCTTCGCCGATCTCTCCGCTCGGCGCGAATCCGAAGAGCGCATGCGCTACCTGACCCACTACGACGAGCTCACCGGGCTGGCCAACCGTGCGCTGTTCCGTGAGCGTCTGCAGGACGCTCATCAGCGGGTGCGCCAGGGCGGTCGCAGCTTGGCTCTGCTGCACATCAACCTGGATCGTTTCAAATTGCTCAACGACAGCCTGGGCCATGATGTGGCCGACCAGTTGTTGCAGAAAATGGCCCGGCGCCTGGTGAACGCGCTGCCGGAAGCGGACACCATCGCCCGTTTGTCCGGGGATGAGTTTGCCGTGCTGTTTGATGCCTATGGCAGCCTGTCGAGTCTGGCGCGGGTCGCCACCCGGTTGGCGGCCAAGCTGCGGGTGCCGTTGAGCATCGATGGGCATGAGCTGGTAGTCAGTGCCTCGATGGGTATCAGCATGCTGCCGGATAACGCGCGGGAAATTCCCGCGTTGGTCAGCCAGTCGAACATGGCCATGCAGCACGCCAAGCACCTGGGTGGCAATAATTTCCAGTTCTACACCGACAGCCTGCAGGCCAGCACCCTTGAGCGCCTGCAACTGGAAAACCAGTTGCGCAAGGCCATCGAAGAGCGACAGCTGAAAGTCTATTACCAGCCCAAGCAGTGTCTGGCCAGCGGTCGCCTGAACGCTGCCGAAGCGCTGGTGCGCTGGGACCATCCGACCATGGGGCAGGTGTCGCCGGCTGAGTTCATCGGCTTGGCAGAGGAAACCGGGTTGATCGGCCCGATTGGCGAATTCGTGTTGCGTCAGGCCTGCTGGCAGGCATGCGAGTGGCAGCGCCAGGGGCTGGCGCCGATCCGGGTTTCGGTGAATTTGTCGGTGCATCAATTGCGCCAGGGCAAGCTGGTCAGCCTGGTGCGCCAGGTCCTCGAGGAAACCGGCCTGGAGCCACGCTACCTGGAGCTGGAACTGACCGAAAGCCAGTTGCTCGACAGCGTCGAACACATCATTGCTACCTTTCAGCAGCTGCGTGATCTCGGGGTGAAACTGGCGATCGATGATTTTGGCACCGGCTACTCGTCGTTGAGTTATCTCAAGCGCATTCCCGTGGACTACGTGAAGATTGACCAGGCGTTTATCCGCGGCCTGGGCGAGGGCTGTGCCGATGCGGCAATCACCCGGGCAATCATTGCCATGGCCCATGGCTTGTCGCTGAAGGTCGTCGCGGAAGGCGTAGAGCGGCAGGAGCAGCTTGAGTTTCTCAAGGCATCGCGCTGCGATGAGGTGCAAGGCTATCTGATCAGTCGGCCTGTGGAGGCCGTTGCGCTTGCCGAGCAGTTGCGTGCCCAGGATGGCAGATGAGGGGCGGTCTTAGGCATGCCAGCCACCGGCTCCTATGGGTCGTTGGCTGGCATGGTCAAGCTCCAGGAATGACTTCCTGAATTCAGTGAGTAACCTGGATGTCACCCAGGTGCACCAGCAAGGTGCCTTCGTAGAAAATGCTGACGGCCGTCAGTTTCAAGTCGCCGGATTGCCTGAACTCGACAGTTTTATCCACCTCAACGAGTAGAGCGTTTTGCTCGGTATGCTCCAGCGTAAGGTCCAGTCTCAAGGCGCTTGGGTTAGGTTGCTGGCTGCTTTTGGTCAGCCTGGGGGTAATGCCCGAATGGGCGACGGTGACCGTGCCATAGGTGCGAAAGGTCGGGCTGACTGGCATAAGGTCCTGCTGGGCTACCCAGCCACATGTAGTAAGACTCATGGTTATTAACTCCTGTAATGAATAGTGTGTGTGTCCTGCACTGTCACTATCCTTCTACAGGGGAGGATGAATGCGCTACATATGTAGTGTCCTAGTATGTAGATGTGTTTTTCGTCGGCGTGCAGCACCGGGTGCCAGGCCGGTCTGCGCTCTGAGGGCTACATGCAGCGCGCATGGCGCAGGCTGGGGACATGGAGTTATGCATTGAGCAGGCAAAAAGTGAATTCTTGTAGTATAACTACAAGCTTGCTACATCCCCGGCGCCTGCCCATAACAATGAGTCCTGCCCTTTGAACCTGTTGCAACATATCGCCCAGTCTCGCCACCTGTTACGCAAATCGGAACTCAAGGTTGCCGACCACGTGCTGCTTGACCCTGCGGCAGTGATGCACAGCTCCATGGCCGATCTTGCCCACAGCGTTGGCATCAGCGAACCGACCATCGTGCGCTTCTGTCGTGCCATCGGCTGTTCGGGTTTCCAGGACTTGAAGCTGAAGCTGGCGCAAAGCCTGGCGGCGGGTGCGAGTTTCGGCCAGTTCGCGATCCACGAAGACGATTCGGTCGCCGACTACAGCCTGAAAATTTTCGACACCACCCTGCACACCCTGATGGAGGTTCGCGAGAAGCTCGATCCGATCGAACTGCAGCGGGCCGTGACGCTCATGTCCCAGGCCCAGCGTGTCGAGTTCTACGGTTTTGGTGCGTCTGGCGCGGTGGCGGCGGATGCCCAGCATAAATTCTTTCGCTTGCTGCTGACGGCTGCAGCGTATTCCGACCCGCACATGCAGGCGATGTCGGCGGTCACGTTGAAACCCTCTGATGTGGCGATCTGCATCTCCCAGTCCGGGCGTTCCAAGGACCTGCTGATCACCGCCAATCTGGTGCGTGAGAGCGGTGCATCGTTGATCACCTTGTGCCCGAGTCAGACGCCGCTGGCCGAGCTGTCGACCGTCAACCTGGCGATCGATGTGCATGAGGACACCGAAATCTACACCCCGCTGACCTCGCGTATCGCCCACCTGGTGGTGATCGACGTGTTGGCCATGGGCGTGGCCATGGCGCGTGGCCCGAGCCTGGTCAACCACCTCAAGAGCGTCAAGCGCAGCCTGCGCAGCTTGCGGTTGTCGCCCAAGTCGGTGAAGGCGCTGGACGACTGATTTCGATCGCGATGGTGGCAGGTCTTGGCGATCTTATCGCGAGCCTGCTCGCCAGGACGTCTGCCAATGTTCACATCCCTGTAACCCACGCGCAGCCAAACCGTCATCCCAGCGGCCTATCTTGAAACTCCCGTACTCGCCTTGGGAGACTCGAAATGGCCCAGCCCTACGAAGAACGCAACAGCGCTATCAAAACCCGCCGTCAGCAGGAAGACCAGCGCCGCATGGCGTTCCGCCGCGCGATTGAAGATCGTTGTGAGCGCCGGCAACTTCTCGCCGAGATTGGCGACTTTTCCGACAGCCTTGAGCTCAATTACTGGCAAGCGAGCCCGGCAGCTTCGCGTCGAAGCGCTCAACCAGCGCGCTGATCTGCACCCGTTCATTGCGGATAAATCCCAGGAACGCATGCGCGACCGGTGACAGGCGCTTGGCTTTGGCCTGCACCACGCACCAGCTGCGATACAACGGCAGCTCTTCGACCGGCAGCTCCTTGAGCCCGCCGGTCGCCAACTCCAGGTTCAGGGCGTGGCGCGTCAACAGCGCCACGCCCAGACCCGCCACCACACATTCGCGCTGGGCCTCGGCCGACGAGACCTCCTGGGTCTGGTTGAAGTGCACGCGCTTCTCCTTGAAATACTCTTCACAGGCCAGGCGCGTCCCGGAACCAGGCTCGCGCAACAGCAAGGTGTAAGGCTCAAGGTCCTGCAAGCGCAGGGGGCCCATGTGGCACAGCGGGTGGTCAGGCGGGGCGACGGCGACAATCGGGTTATTGAGGAAGGGCAGGAATTCCAGGCCCATGTCCTGCGGCACCATGGACATGATCACCAGGTCGTCGCGGTTATCCGACAGGCGCCGGATCACTTGCCCACGGTTGACTACCGTCAGTTGCAAATTGACTTCCGGGTGCTGGCGCTTGAAGGCGGCGAACAGATGGGGGACGAAGTACTTGGCGCTGGATTCCACCGCCAGTTTCAGCTGTCCTTGCAGCGAACCCTGCATGTCGGACAGCTGCATATCGAGGTTTTCCAGGCGGCCAAAGATGTCCCGACTGGCCCGCTGTAACGCTTCAGCTGCTTCGGTCATGTAGAGCTTTTTACCGACATAATCGAACAATGGCTGCCCAACCAGCTCTTCAAGCTGACGAATTTGTAGGCTGACGGCCGGTTGTGTGAGTGACATTTCCTCAGCTGCGCGGCTGTAGGAGCGTAAATCGCAGACTTCATTGAAGATCTGCAATTGCCGTAATGTCATACGCATCAATGACTTACGCATTATATAGGTGCTCTGGTGGCGGGCCTGTCGCTCAACTATAAGTCTTTACTTATAGCTAACCCAATAATTATTGATTTTTGTTAATCCCTTGCGCGGGATAGTGTGGCTCTGCGACTGGCTTGAAACATTTAGTCACTCGCCGACCCGGTCTAGCGGGTCGTGGGTAGCAACCGGCTCAAGGGAAACTCCAAGTGATAACAAAGATCCTGATCGCCAACCGTGGTGAAATTGCCGTACGAATCGTACGTGCCTGCGCCGAGATGGGCATTCGCTCGGTTGCCATTTATTCCGACGCCGACCGTCATGCCTTGCATGTGAAGCGCGCCGATGAGGCCCACAGCATCGGTGCCGAGCCATTGGCCGGTTACCTGAACCCGCGCAAGCTGGTGAACCTGGCCGTGGAAACCGGTTGCGACGCGTTGCACCCAGGTTATGGGTTCCTCTCGGAAAACGCCGAACTGGCAGATATCTGCGCAGAACGCGGGATCAAGTTCATCGGCCCGTCGGCAGAAGTCATTCGCCGCATGGGCGACAAGACTGAAGCGCGCCGCAGCATGATCAAGGCGGGCGTACCAGTAACTCCAGGCACCGAAGGCAACGTCGCGGGCATCGAAGAAGCCCTCACCGAAGGCGACCGCATCGGCTACCCGGTGATGCTCAAGGCCACTTCCGGTGGTGGCGGCCGTGGTATTCGTCGCTGCAACAGCCGCGAAGAACTCGAACAGAACTTCCCTCGCGTCATTTCCGAGGCCACCAAGGCCTTCGGTTCGGCGGAAGTGTTCCTGGAAAAATGCATCGTCAATCCCAAGCACATCGAAGCGCAGATCCTCGGCGACAGCTTTGGCAACGTGGTGCACCTGTTCGAGCGCGACTGCTCGATCCAGCGCCGTAACCAGAAGCTGATCGAAATCGCCCCCAGCCCACAACTGACCCCGGAACAGCGCGCCTACATCGGCGACCTGTCGGTGCGCGCAGCCAAGGCCGTGGGCTACGAGAATGCTGGCACCGTGGAGTTCCTGCTCGCCGAGGGCGAGGTGTACTTCATGGAGATGAACACTCGGGTGCAGGTGGAACACACCATCACCGAGGAAATCACCGGCATCGACATTGTCCGTGAGCAGATCCGCATTGCTTCCGGCCTGCCACTGTCAGTGAAACAGGAAGACATTCATCACCGTGGTTTCGCGTTGCAGTTCCGCATCAACGCCGAAGACCCGAAGAACAACTTCCTGCCCAGCTTCGGCAAGATCACTCGCTACTACGCCCCCGGCGGCCCTGGCGTGCGTACCGACACGGCGATCTACACCGGCTACACCATTCCACCGTTCTACGATTCGATGTGCCTGAAACTGGTGGTTTGGGCTTTGACCTGGGAAGAGGCCATGGACCGTGGCTTGCGCGCCCTCGACGACATGCGCCTGCAGGGGGTCAAGACCACCGCTGCGTACTATCAGGAAATCCTGCGCAACCCGGAATTCCGTAGCGGCCAGTTCAATACCAGCTTCGTTGAAAGCCACCCGGAACTGACCAACTACTCGATCAAGCGCAAACCCGAAGAGCTGGCCCTGGCCATCGCCGCCGCCATCGCCGCCCACGCAGGCCTTTGAATGCAGCGCCAAGCTGTGAGCGGCAAGCTGCAAGTAGAAGCAGATCGGCTTTTTCTTGCGGCTTGTAGCTTGAAGCTTGTTGCTATGAGGAGATAAGAATGTCCAAGAAGATCTTTGTTACCGACACCATCCTGCGCGACGCCCACCAGTCGCTGCTCGCCACCCGCATGCGCACCGAAGACATGCTGCCGATCTGCGACAAGCTCGACAAAGTCGGCTACTGGTCGCTGGAATGCTGGGGCGGCGCCACCTTCGATGCCTGCGTACGTTTCCTCAAGGAAGACCCGTGGGAGCGCCTGCGTAAACTGCGCGCCGCCTTGCCCAACACCCGCCTGCAGATGCTCCTGCGCGGCCAGAACCTGCTGGGCTATCGCCATTACAGCGACGACGTGGTCAAGGCTTTCGTCGCCAAGGCCGCGGTCAACGGCATCGACGTGTTCCGCATCTTCGACGCGATGAACGACGTGCGTAACCTGCGGGTGGCCATCGAAGCGGTGAAAGCTGCCGGCAAACACGCCCAGGGCACTATCGCCTACACCACCAGCCCGGTGCACACCATCGAGGCGTTCGTGGCCCAGGCCAAGCAGATGGAAGCCATGGGTTGCGACTCGGTGGCAATCAAGGACATGGCCGGCCTGCTGACCCCGTACGCCACCGGCGAACTGGTCAAGGCACTCAAGGCCGAACAGTCGCTGCCTGTGTTCATCCACAGCCACGACACTGCCGGCCTGGCCGCGATGTGCCAACTCAAGGCCATCGAAAACGGTGCAGAGCACATTGATACCGCCATCTCCAGCTTCGCCTGGGGCACCAGCCACCCGGGTACCGAGTCGATGGTTGCCGCCCTTAAAGGCAGCGAGTTCGACACCGGCCTGAACCTGGAACTGCTGCAAGAGATCGGCCTGTACTTCTACGCCGTGCGCAAGAAGTACCACCAGTTCGAAAGCGAGTTCACCGCGGTCGATACCCGCGTGCAAGTCAACCAGGTACCGGGCGGGATGATTTCCAACCTGGCCAACCAGTTGAAAGAGCAGGGCGCCCTGAACCGCATGAGCGAAGTGCTGGCGGAAATCCCGCGGGTGCGCCATGACCTCGGCTACCCGCCGCTGGTGACCCCGACTTCGCAGATCGTTGGCACCCAGGCGTTCTTCAACGTGCTGGCCGGCGAGCGCTACAAGACCATCACCAACGAGGTGAAGCTGTACCTGCAAGGCGGTTACGGCAAGGCACCGGGTGCCGTCGACGAGAACCTGCGTCGCCAGGCAATCGGCAGCGAGGAAGTGATCGACGTTCGTCCGGCCGACCTGTTGAAGCCGGAAATGACCAAGCTGCGTGGCGAAATCGGCGCGCTGGCCAAGTCCGAAGAAGACGTGCTGACCTACGCCATGTTCCCGGACATCGGGCGCAAGTTCCTCGAAGAGCGCGAAGCCGGCACCCTGACTCCGGAAGTGTTGCTGCCGATTCCTGAAGCTGGCGGCGTGACCTCGGCGGGTGGCGAAGGCGTGCCGACCGAATTCGTCATCGATGTGCACGGCGAAACCTACCGCGTCGATATCACCGGGGTGGGCGTCAAGGCCGAAGGCAAGCGTCACTTCTACCTGTCCATCGACGGCATGCCGGAAGAAGTGGTGTTCGAACCGCTCAACGAATTTGTCGGCGGTGGCAGCAGCAAGCGCAAGCAAGCCACGGCCCCGGGCCACGTCAGCACCACCATGCCGGGCAACATCGTCGATGTGCTGGTCAAGGAAGGCGACACTGTGAAAGCCGGCCAGGCCGTGCTGATCACCGAAGCGATGAAGATGGAAACCGAAGTGCAATCGGCCATCGCCGGCAAGGTCACCGCCATTCACGTGGCCAAGGGCGACCGGGTCAACCCGGGCGAAATCCTGATCGAGATCGAAGGCTGATTTAACGCCTTCATCTGCAACGTTTTACCTCGGGGGAGCACATGCTCCCCTTTTTTTTGCCTGCTCTACGGCCGACTGCAGGGGGCGAAAAGCCTGGAGGATGGGCTCGCTGGCGCCGAGCAAGAAAGCCTAGCCGCGCTTGGCGTAAGCCTTGCCGTAATGCTTTTCCATGCGCGCCTGAATCAGCTCCAGGCCGATCGACATCAGCCAGTAGATGATCGCCGCGGTGCTGAGCATTTCGATGTAACGGTAGCTGGAGCGGCCGTAGGACTGTGCCAGGAACATCACTTCCCAGACCCCCATCACCGAAATCAGCGACGAATCCTTGAGCATCGAGATGAACTGGTTGGTGGTGGGCGGGATGATGGTGCGCATGGCTTGTGGCAGGGTCACGCGCCAGAAGATCACGCTCTCGCGCATGCCCAGGGCGAGCGAGGCTTCACGTTGGCCGTAGGGGACGCCCAGGATGCCGGCGCGGAAGATCTCGCTCAGGTACGCGCCGTAGTTCAGCGACAGGGCAATGATACCGGCGGCGATGGCGCCCGGGACGATGCCCAGTTGCGGCAGGCCGAGGTAGATCAGCAGGATCTGGATCAGCAGCGGTGTGCCGCGAAAGAACGACGCGTAAAAGCTGGCGATGCCGAAGGCCACGGCGCTGTTCGACAGACGCCCGAGCGCGGTGACGAAGCCCAGCAACGATGAAGCAACAATCGAGCACAGGCACAGGAACAGGGTCAGCGCGGCCCCTTGCAGGAAACCATTGGGGGCCAGGTGCAGGCCTACCAGGTTCGGTAGCTTGTCGAGGATGATCGAGAACTTCAGGTCGAAGCTCAGGAAGAAGCTGGCGAACAACCCGAACATCGCCGCCCAGGTCAGGTACAGGCGGGTGCGAAAACCGCAGAGGCGCTTGAGCAACGACTCAGCCACCGGTTGCGGTGGCTGGGGAGGAGGGAAGGAAGTCATTGGCTGATGTCGGCGCCGATCCATTTCTGCGACAGCTGGCTCAAGGTGCCGTCCTGTTTCAGTTGGGCGAACACCTCACGCACCTTGGCGTCCCACTGGGCATCGCCTTTCTCGATGGCCACCGAGTTGGGCTCTGAATACAGCGGCTCGCCGGCGAGCTTGAAGCGTTGGTCCTGGGTCAGGCGCGGCTGGGCGGTGACCAGGTTGGTGAGGATTGCATCCAGGCGCACACCGGCCCCCAGGCCGAGGTCCTGGAAGGCCACGTTGTCGGTGTCGTAGGGGGCGATCTGCACGTTCTCGAACGGGTACTGCAACTGGGTGTCTTCGGCGCCTTCGATCACCAGGTTCTTGTTCAGGTAGCTTTCGTAGCTGGAGGCGCTGGTGAGGCCGACCTTCTTGTCGCTCAGATCCTTGGCCCCGTGAATGCGCTCATCCTTGGCGTTGACCACGATCACCGCTGGCGAGGCGTAGTACTGCACCGGGAAGTCGAACACTTCGGCGCGAGCCTTGCTCGGGGTCATGGAGCAGATGCAGATGTCGTATCGACCGCTCCAGCGCCCGGCGGCGATCACGTCCCAGGACGGAGTTTCCAGGCGCAGCTTGACCCCCAGTTTGTCGGCAACGGCCTTGGCCACATCCACGTCGAAACCATCGAGCTGGTTCTGTTCGTTGAGGAACGAGAAGGGCGGGTAGCTCTCCATCAGCACCCCTACCAACTCCTTCTTCTGCTCGACCCGGTCCAGGGTTGCGCCGCCAAACGCTTGGGTGGAGGCAGCCAGAATCGTTAGGCCCAGGGCCAGCAGTGGTTGAAATTTCACGGTCGATCCCTGAACAAAAAAGAGGTTGTGATTAACTGAATGGTGCGTATTAAATAGTTATAAGGCTGACTCTGATAGTGAGTTATTTTCATAAGCATATGAGTGAAAAGCATATGGGCGTAGCAAGGACAGTGATTCTGGATGGCGGCATGGGCCGTGAGCTGCAACGCCGAGGAGCGCCATTCAGGCAGCCCGAGTGGTCGGCGCTGGCGTTGAGCGAAGCGCCGCAGGCGGTCGAGGCGGTGCATGCGGCTTATATCGAAAGCGGTGCCAATGTGATCACCAGCAACAGTTACGCAGTGGTGCCGTTTCATATCGGCGAAGCGCGTTTTGCGGCTGAAGGTGAGGCGCTTGCCGCCTTGGCCGGTGAGTTGGCGCGCCGGGCAGTGGACGCTTCGGGTAAACCAGTGCGTGTCGCGGGCTCCTTGCCGCCGCTGTTTGGCTCCTATCGTCCGGACCTGTTCGATGCTGCGCGAGTCAGCGAATTGCTCACGCCGTTGGTCAAGGGCCTGGCGCCCCATGTCGACCTGTGGCTGGCTGAAACCCAGAGCTCGATCGCCGAAGCGCGGGCGATTCACGCCGGGTTGCCCAAGGATGGCAAACCGTTCTGGTTGTCCTTTACCCTCAAGGACGAAGACACCGATGACGTGCCGCGCCTGCGCTCCGGCGAGCCCGTCGCCGAGGCTGCTGCGGTGGCGGCTGAGTTGGGGGTCCAGACCCTGCTGTTCAACTGCAGCCAACCGGAAGTGATCGGGGCGGCAATCGATGCCGCACGGCAAACCTTCGCCCGGTTGGCTGTGGACATTGATATCGGGGCATACGCCAACGCTTTCCCGCCGCAACCCAAAGAGGCCACGGCCAACGATGGTCTGGACCCGCTGCGCGATGACCTGGATCCGCCGGGCTATCTGCACTGGGCGGCCGACTGGCAGCAGCGTGGCGCCAGTCACCTGGGCGGCTGCTGCGGCATCGGCCCGGAGCACATCGCGGTGCTGGCGCAGAAACTGGTTTAAGCAGTTAGGGCAAAAGATCGCAGCCTGCGATCTTTTGCCCTCAAAGCACTTAGGCGCGGCACTCCACCAGGGTCTTCACCTGCCCCGAGTCCGTCTGGTTGTCATTTGCCAACCACTTCTGGAACCCTGCGCCAATCGTCGGCCATTCCGAGTCCAGGATCGAATACCACGCGGTGTCACGGTTTTGGCCCTTGACCACCATGTGCTGGCGAAACACCCCTTCAAAGCTGAAGCCCAGGCGTTCGGCGGCGTACTTGGAGCGGGCGTTGGCGTTGTTGCACTTCCACTCCAGGCGACGGTAGCCCAGGGCAAATGCCTCCTTGGCCAGCAGGTACACGGCCTCGGTGCTTTTCGGTGAGCGTTGCATCGGTGCGCCAAAGGTGACGTGGCCGATTTCGATGCGGCCCTGGGCCGGGACGATCGACATCAGGCTGAGCATTCCCTGTACGTCGCCGCTGGCGCGATCGATGACGGTGAAAAAATACGGGTCGCTGTGGGCGGCGTGGTTGTTCAGCCAGGCATCGAAGACGCTGCGCTCCGGGAACGGGCCGTAAGGCAGGTAGTCCCAGAGTTTCGGGTCGGCGCCGGGGCCTTGCAGGGCCTTGAACAGACCCTCGCCATGGCGCGCCGGGTCAAGTTTCTCCAGGCAGATGAAGCGCCCTTCGAGCCGTTGCGCAGAGGGCGGCGGGGCGCCTTGCCAGTCTGCAAGTGAAGTCGACATGTTGTTCTCCTTGAACCTTAAAGGGCTTTACGAAACTGGATGAAGCCAGGGCGTTCGGCGATGCGCTCGTAGAGTTGGATCGCGGTGGCATTGGTTTCGTGGGTCAGCCAGTGCACCTTGCAGCAGCCCTCGGCCTTGGCGGTACTGTAGACGAATTCGATCAGTTGACGGCCGACTCCAGTGCCGCGGGTTTGCGCTGCCACAAACAGGTCTTGCAGGTAGCAGGAGCTTTCGATGCTCCAGTTCGAGCGGTGGTAGATGAAATTCACCATGCCTATCGCCTTGCCGTCAGCCCAGGCCAGCGCTGCATGGGTCGGCTCGCTCGGGTCGAGCATGCGCTGCCAGGTGCTGTGGCTGACGGTGTCCGGCAGCTCGGTGTTGTAGAAGCCCAGGTAGGCCTGCCACAACGGCAGCCAGGCGGCGTGGTCGTCGGCGCTGACGCGGCGAATTTCGATCTGACTCATGTTCATTCCTTTGGCATCAAGTGGGCGAGTGCCTGGTCATGCGGGTCGGGGCTGGCAGCCAGCCCTTCACGTACGCCGGCGATATCTGTGGTACTGCGGTTCTGGCTGAGCTTGCGCTTACCTTCCAGGCGCTGGATGGGCAGGGCGAAGCCGACGATGGCCTTGAGCATGCCGTCGATGTAATCGGTGGGCGCGTCGGCGAGTTTCCACGGCTGGGCACGGGCGCTTTCATGGCGCTCGGTCAGGGCGCCCACCAGGTGGCGCAGGCGCTCGGTATCGGTGAACACCTCGGCCGTGCCGTAGGCGTGCACGGCGATGTAGTTCCAGGTCGGCACGACCTTGCCGTGCTCGGCTTTGCTGGGATAAAACCCGGGGCTCACGTAAGCGTCGGCGCCAGCAAAGATCACCAACGCTTCGGCGCCGCCCTGGAGCTCCTGCCACTGCCGATTGGCCCGGGCAAAGTGGCCGTAGAGGGTGCCATGGGGACCTTCGTCGACCTGCAGCAGCAACGGTAAATGGCTGGCTTGCAGGCCCTGCTCGCCATGGGTGACCAGCAGTGCGAGGCGGCTGCCGAGCATTTGTTGCTGCAGTTCGGGCAAATCTTCGAGGGCAAAGGCACTGGGCGTGTACATGGAAAAATTCCTTGGCGAATGCCAGCATCCTAGGCAGGCTATTGGTCTGTTGTAAGAGCCATTAACGGCTAATTTCATAGGTCCATTACCCATGACAAGCGTGCCGCCTTCCTTGTCGTTCAACCCCGCAGGCATCGAGTTGGATCGACGCCAAGGCTTGAGCCGCCAGCTTTACCAGGCCTTGCGCATGCGCGTACTCGACGGGCGCCTGGCCAGCGGTACACGTTTGCCGGCGAGTCGCGACCTGGCGGCAGCGTTGGCGATTTCGCGCAACAGCGTGGTGCGCGCCTACGACCAGCTGTACGCCGAAGGTTTCATCGAGGGGCGGGTCGGCGATGGCACTTACGTCGCACAATTGCCGCAAAACGGGTTGCCGGCAAAAAAACTATCCACAAATCCATCCACAGGGTTATCAACAGGCTTACCCACAGGTTTATCCACAAAACAGGCAGAAACACCTGGAATTTTATCCAGTAAAGTTATCCACAATGCTGCCTTGGAACGGATGCAAAAGCATCATTTGCCCTCGCCACCGAGTGGCCCGCCGAGGGCTTTTCGGGTCGGCGTGCCAGCGTTCGACCTGTTCCCGTTCGAGGTATGGGCCAAGCTGAATGCGGCTTTCTGGCGCAAGCCGGACTTGCAGCAACTGTGTTACGGCGCCCCTGAGGGTGACGCGCGCTTGCGCGGCTTGATCGCCGCCTATCTGCGCAGTTCGCGAGGTATGCAGTGCAGCGCTGAGCAAATTGTGATCACCAGTGGCGCGCAACAGGGGATTAGCCTTTGTGCACAGTTGCTGGTGGAGCCGGGCGATGGGGTCGCGGTCGAGAATCCGGGTTACCGCGCCGCTGGTCATGCGTTCGCGGTGGCAGGTGCGCGTTTGCATGGGGTGGCGGTAGATAGCGAGGGCATCGACTGCGCCGAGCTGGCCAGGGTTACCGATTGCCGTCTGGCCTACGTCACCCCATCACACCAGTACCCCACCGGTGTGGTGATGAGCCTCGCGCGGCGCCTGGAACTGCTGGCCTGGGCCGAGCGTACGCAAGGCTGGATTGTCGAGGATGATTACGATGGCGAGTACCGGTATAGCGGAGCACCGCTGGCGCCATTGGCAGCACTCGATCGCGGTGGCCGGGTGTTGTACGTCGGGACTTTCGGCAAAGTGGCATTCCCGGCACTGCGCCTGGGATACCTGGTATTGCCATTGGGGCTGGTTGAAGCCTTTTCCCGGCGGCGTGCCGTGGACGTTCGCCATTCTGAGGTCAGTACCCAGGCAGTGATGGCCGAGTTCATGGCAGCCGGGCATTTCCAGCGGCATATCCGGCGCATGCGCCGTGCGGCGCTGAGCCGGCGCAATACTCTGCTTAGCGGTTGGCCGGCGGATATCCCGGGCGTGGGCGAGTTACCTGCGATTGCCGCCGGACTGCACATGACCGTGCCTGTCGAGAGCGTGGCGCGTGAGCGTGAACTGATCGAGTTGGCGAGCAGCGTCGACGTCGAGATCAACGGCTTGAGCAGTTATTGGCTACCGACCTGCGTAACCCCGATAGATCAACGTGCGGGGTTGGTGCTGGGGTTTGCGGCAGTACCGGAGACCTCGATCAAGGCGGCGCTGGAACGATTGCGGCCGGTTTGGCGTGTTCGCTGAAGCGGGCGGATTACCCGCCCGCCCGCGGTCGTGCATCAGGGTTGGTCTGGCAGACTGAAGAACAGCGACGGATCACTGATGCGCCGCAGTACGTAGTCGATCGGCGCCAGGGTCGTGAGTACTTTGCGACGTTCGGCAGTGAACTGCTTCAACTTCTCGTCGGCGATCTTCAGGTGCGCCGCGGTGTACTGCGCCAAAGGAGCGTCAGGCGAGTTGTAGTGAAAATGCACAAGCCATAACGGCTGGTCGTTGTCAGTAATGTCGAGCACCTGGTACTCCTGAAAGTAGTCCTGGCGTTTTTTGGTCCTGATTCGGCCTTGTTGGTTGCGCACGACCCTTACCTGGTTGTTGTCCAGCAGCCACTGCAAATAGGCCTGCCGGGGCGGGCGCTCCTTGAGCAGGCTGGCGCGGATACTGATGCCTTGTGTGCGTAAACGAGCGGCGTACTCATTGAGATCTGAGCTCAGGTTAGCCACAGGAAGTCGGGTTCTTCCTGCCTTGTTGATGCGCGCCAGGGCAAGGTCGACATTGATCGCGGCTTGTTCCAGTCGCTGGGCCTGGTGATCGAACAGATCCTGCATGTCTGCGGGAATACGGTTAGGTCTGAAGGCATCCTTGCGGGTTCGATCAATAAAACCCTGTACTTCTTCAGTCAAGGTCAGGGCATTGGCAATGATGTCGATATCGTCCAGTTCTGACATCGGTGCAGGACTTTTGCTGGTGGGAACCATTTCCTCGAGCAGTGGCTCGCCGGATGGCGAGGGTCTGGCGGGCACGGGATCCCGTGGTCGGCTCTTGGTGACTTTGCCAGCAGGCCGGGACGGGCCCGCAACTGCGGGTGCCGGTGCGGCCGGCACGGCGCTCGTCCCGCTCACGGGCAGCAGCGCATTGAGTTGTTCCTGCGCCAGTTGCCTGAACTCGCCGATCAATGTGCTGACCCGTTCAAGCCCAGTCGGCTCGACCTTGTCGGGGTATTCTTCGGGGAAGTCTTTAAGACGCTGATCGGCATCGACGTAAATATCGATCAGCCTGCTCAGGGTGTCGATGCGCTGCGCGCTGGTCGCACCGCTATCCGGCGTTCTGATCAAGGCCGTATGCCGGTGGGTGGCGGTTGCGGCCTCGATAATCACCAGGCCCACCGCTTCACGAGCCGGTTCAGCGTTCTGGGTGGCAGTGTTGCGCATGCACAACTCATGCGACATGCCGACTTCGTTGGACTTTAAATCCCACGCGGTGAACACCGGCATCAGTTTTCGCAGGCTTTGTGCAGTGGTCATGCCGGCGCTGCTTACCGCGGCGATTTTCTCCAGCGCCACTTGGGAAATGTGCAGACGGGCGATTATTTCCTGACTCAATGCCAACGCTTGCCTGACACTCTCAACGTGTAGCTGCAATGAGGCGTCTGAGTCGATGGCAGTGTCCTGAGCCAACATGTGGGTGAGTGTTGCATAGGCGTTGCGCTTGAGTACGAGCCATAGGGCGAGGTTCTTTTGCAGCTCGATGGTCATGTGCTGTAAATCTTGGAAATAGCCTTCACTTCCGCCGTTGATGCGCCATTGCTCGAGGTTTTTCAGAGCCTGATCGTAGTCACCAATCAGTTTTTCCAAGTGACTGAGGTAGCGCGCTGTCGCCTGTTCGTGCGCTTGCCCGGTGGCGTCCATCATCTCTGCCTGGGCCTTTATCAAAATGGCATTGTTCGACGCTTCCAGGCGTTTGAAATTCTCCAGCTCGACACCCAGTTGTTTTTTCTGTTGTTCCTTGGCCTTGCGTTGTGCCTTGAGCTGGCTGCGCAGGCTGGTACCACCAGCACCTGCGCGCAACCGCAAACGTGTGTCGACGAACCACTGGCCTTGTTGGGTATGGCTCAACAGAGGTCCGGTTTTCGAGGGTGTTTGTGGATCAACGATTTGTATCTGCTCGTCGTCATTTTCGATAACGCGGTACCAGCGCTCGCCGACCTTTGCATAGGTCTTTGCATCCAGGCGATACAGGCGCGCGGTATCGCGCAGAAGGGTTTCCACGGTTGGGGCTGTGAGATCGGGGGGCGGTACGCTCAAGGCGCTCAGAAAAACCACCAGGGCCGAGGGCGAGCGATGGGGCACTGAGCCGCTGGCTTCAAGTGAGGAGTAATGGCTGGACGCAAGTTCACCGGTCATGGGAGTGGGAACCAAGGTCACAGTGGGGGCCGCCGGTTTGACCGTCGGCGTGACGTTGGTCTCGGGTAACCTGTCGTGGTCAACCTGCGGTGCCGATGCCGTTCGGGGGTCGGTCTTGCGACGTGTGGCGGCGTGATGTGCCAGGATCATGCCCAGGTTCAGCAGCATATCGGCAACCGCGCTCCATTGCGCATAGGCATCACCACGCTGATGGGCGTCCAGCACCTGCTCGATTTCACTGATGCTTTGCCAGATCCAGACCGCAGCCCCCGCCGGGCCGCTGAGAAAATTCGCGGCAACATTGAACAACGCCCAGCCGCTGTCACGCAGCAAGGCCCATCGTCGTTGTGCATTGGATAACGACTGGCGGTCGGAGAGTTCGGCCATGGCCAGGGCATGGGTCTTGAACAGGACCTTGAAGATGTCGCCGCTCAATTGCACTGACCCGAGTTCGACCGGCCCGGTCCAGTCCACGGTTGTCCAGGGCTCGGAGAGCAACTGCGCCGCCAGCCATGGGCTGGGCAGGCCGACGGGGAATGTGTACTGGGCGTATTTGAAAGCGATATCCGAGTCTGGCAGCCACGCCAGCACCGAATCCCTCAACTCTCCCGGTTGATGCAGGGCATACAGCAGGTTCTGCGCTGAAGGGAACTGCAGCAATGGCTGTTCGAACAACGGGCGGTAGAGCAGGCAAGGCCCGACTGCCGGCTCGCGCGGGGCGATGATGAACATGTTGGCGACGGTGTCGCCTGTGGTTTGCCCTGACTGGATGAACGTCAGTGGGCGAGTGACCACCGGCTGCGAGTGACCGAGGGTCGGCTTGAGCCATTCGCGCACGTAAAGGCAACCCAGTTGATCAATGCCACCGATACCACGGATCTTGCTCTCCAGCGCTATCAGCGGCAGCAGGGCACGCATCTGGTCGATGTAAAAATGCTGCTGCAAGGGCGCCTGCAGCGGATCGTCGATCAGTTTGTCCTTGATCAGTTGAGGGTATGCCTCACCGACGTCGACCTTGCTCGCCATTTTCGTCAGGTACGCAACGTTCAGCCAGTCAGGGAGCGGTTGTGTCGGCTTGAACCGCAGGGTGGCCTGATACGGTGCGCTGTTTTGCAAGGCGTACTCGCCGAGTGTTTCGGTGTGCACGTCGAGCGGATTGGGCAGTGTCAGTCCGCCGGATTCGAAACTGTTGGTGACGGTGATCTCGAGGCTGTCCAGCGGCAACCCGGCGGCGGGTTTCTTATCGGCAATGATTGCGTCGCGCAGGCGGTTCTGGGCGTAGGTCGTGAGGGGCAGAATCCGCACCAGTTTTTTGTCAGTCTGTTTGTACAGTTTTCCCAGCGCATTGACGGATTGGCTGTACTGATCCAGATCGGCAGCCGAAGCACCAAACAGCCAATCGGGTATTGAGTTATCGAGGCCAATGAGTGCCGTTTTTTCCTGGGCGCTGGCGTGTTCCGCCAGAGCGATTGAATCGAATTTCTGCTGCGTTTCGGCCGTGAGGCTTTCGTGGCTGATTGCGGCGATGGCATCGAGCTGGGTGGTGATCAGCGCCCAAGCCATATGATCGAAAAAATTACCCTCGGGCTCGAACAGCTGCCACTTCAGGTTGCACCCGGTCGGTTGCGTCTCCACGCGTTCCGGTAACGAAGCCCCCAACTGTTCCAGGGAGTCGAACGTTTCATAACCATTTTCAACGGTGTACATCATCAGCAGGTCACGTTGTTTATAACGGCCAGTGATCACGCAGGCACCGGCCAGTATCAAATGTCGGATATTGCCTTGGGCGTCGACCGAGTCAATATCGATCAGGCATACCCGGATAGTCGAAAGCGCGGAGTCGTGGGCTTGGCGCTGCTTTTTGTCCGGATGGAGCGATATGGCCCGGGCCACCAGGCACTGCTCGTCATCCCAATCCTTGAGGTGTTGCACCTCGAGGGTCTTGCGCAAGGCATCGGACAGTTGCAGCCAGTGCGGCGCCCGTTGCCCGGCTTCGTTCCAATACGCAAGCTGGTGTTCGCCGAAGGCCACGAAGAGCAAGGGGGCGTAGTCGTTGAGCAACCTGGCAATGGCTTCGATGCCGAGGTCCAGATGCACCACGGGCGAGGTTGGCGGATTTAATGTCAGGAAGTGCTCGCCTTCGAGATAGTTGGCAGTGGCCGAGCTGAAAAATTGCCGGACCAGTGCCTGGGTCAGTGATTCGAACCGGGTAGGCATGGCCACGAGCGTACCGTCGACGGACTGCCATTGAGGCGTGCCGATCAGCGTTTGGCCGGGGTCGATATTCCGTTCCGGATACAGCTCTTCCAGCGCCCGGCGCAGCAGTCGGGCGGCAACCTCATCGACAGTGGGACCCCGGCTGGTCTGATGAACGACCTGGCTTTTTTCCAGCAGGGCGTGGGTATCGGTGTTCTCAGTATGTTCAGTCATCGTCATTTTCCTTTTTGACGTCCGCGGCTTACGAAAAGAACAGCGAGTGCGCCAGTTGCGGGCTGATTTCGCTGCGATAGATGGCGATCATCTGGGCGCTGGTGGCCGCGTGTACGTCCAATGCTGCGGTCAGGAATCGCTGATCGCGCAGTTTCAGGTGGGCGGCGGTAAACGCTTTGAGCGGCGCGTCCTGGCTGGAGTAGTGGAAGTGTGCGTACCACAGCGTTTGCCCACCGCGGCGCTGGCGAATTTCATACTCCTGCAAGTAATCCCGGCGCGGGCCTTTGAGCCGGCGTCGATCACCACCCGAAACTATGTCGATTTCATTCTTGGCGAGTAGCCATTCGACACGGGCGGCTGTGGGCGGTTGTTGTTTGATCATCTCGACCCGTATCCGGTAGCCCTCGGCGTTCAGTCGATCGCGTGCCTGGTTGAGTTGCTCGATCTCTGGCACAGGCGCGTTGCTGGTATTGGCGCTGATCCGGGCCTGCTCCAGACTCCTGGCAGCTTCGTCGAGCAGGTCGGCTTTGTGCTGGAACAGTTCTTCGATTTCCACCGGGATACGTCCTGGTTTTTTCGCGCTCGCTTCGGTTTGTCGAATGAAGCTTTCCACGCCATCAAGCAGCGTCCGGCCTTGAGTGATCTGCGCCTGGAGATCGGCTAGTGGTACGGCCGGGCGAGGACGCCGGGGTTGTAACCGCTCAACCCAGACCCCGGGGGTTTTTTCGTGAAAGGTGGCAATCACGTCGCCGGTCATGGGCGCTTTTACGTCCAGCAATATCGGTTGTCCCGGCGCCGAGGGGCGGACCTCGCCAACGACCGTGCCCCGAAAGCGGGTCTTGATTACCCGTTTGCGCGACACTGGCGCCGGCCTTGAAGGGCCGGGCTGGGGCTCCAGTGGGAGTTGCTCGCGTAGCAACTGCGCCAGGTAACCCTCGGCGGTCTGCTGGAACCCGCTGATGCGCATCCGTAGATGTTTGAACGGTTGCTCCAGCACCGCGTCCTTGTGGTTGAGGGCGAAGTCTTCGAACGCCTGGTCGACGGCGGCAAACTGCTCCAGCGTCCCGTTGAGGCCCTCGATACGGTCGCCCGCAACCCAGGTAGCTCCTTCCAGCATCAATTCCTGCGAGGTCTGGATCACCAGGTTGGCGGTGTCGAGCAGGCGTTCGAATGAGTTTTGAACTTCGATCAGCGCAGCGCTGGTTGCCTCTTTCAGGCAGACCTCGCGGGCCAGCGAGACCTGAAGCGCCTTGAGGTCATTAAGGCTGAACGCGGGCAGTCTTGCCTGATAGGTGCTGGTGACCTCGGCAGCGCTTCGACCCAGTCGGCTCAACTCCTGGAAACGCGATTGAGCAAACTCGATTTTGCCGATCACCTCCTCGGTCAGGTCGATCATTCTCCGGTAGGTTGCGCGGTCGGCAGCCCCCCCTGTGGTTTCTTCGGCCTCAAGCAACCCCAGGGTTTGCGTCAGGGTCTGAGCGAAGGTGGGATTGCGCTCATCAAGCCATGTCTGGTTAAAAAACAGCTGGGTATCGAGCATCTCGACCATGGCAGTTCGGTAATTGGGGGCCGAGTCGAGCAGGTTCAGCGATTTCAGCTGTTCGATAGGGGTGGCGTACTCCAGGGTGCGGCGCTCGAGCTTCTCGAGAAACTGCGTTTGGGCTGCAAGCAGGGCGTCACCACTGAGCGATTTCATCGCTTTGCGCGCATCCGTCAGCTCGGCACGTGCCAGTTCGCGTTCGTTATCAAATTCACCGAGTTGTTTTTTGAGCTCGCTGACGCGCGCTCGGTTTTGCTGTTTCAGTGCCTTGCGCCGACTCGACAAACCGCCGCCACGCAGGCGCAAGCGGGTGTCGATGAACCACTCGCCACGCGCATTGCGGATCAACGCAGGACCGCTGCGCACCGGGTTCTGTCGACTGTCGATAAGCGATACCTCACCCACGTCGTCCACGGCCACCTCGAACCAGCGTTCACTCACGGATACGTAGTACCTGTTCTCGTGATGGTAGAGGCCGCGCAGAACAGCGTTTTCACCGGTGGTCAGGGTGATTTTCTCGGGGCGGGTGATTGCGAAGCGATCCAGGGTGCTGGCCAGATTCAGGGTGGCGTCGGTCGTAACCGATGTGCGGTGTTGTGCAGGATGTTCGCCGATCACATCAGGCTGTTGAACAATGGTCTTAGGGGTGACTGCGGGTTTTTCCGGGCTCTCGGTTACTTCGGTTATCGGCACCTTTTCCTCGACTCTGCGGGCCGTCGGTTTGCGTGTGCTGGCGTGGTGGGCGAGGACCATGGCCAGGGTCAGCAACAGGTCGGTCATGGCGGTTTTTTGTTGTGCGCGGTCGCCTGTATCAGCGGCGTCCAGGGTTTGTTCGACGTCATCCAGCACCTGCCAGATCCAGGCGGCCGTCCCGACAGTGCGGCCAAGAAAGGGCAGTGCCGCGTTAAGGATCAACCAGGCTGCATGTTTGAAGGTGCCCCAGCGATTTTGCGCATTGGATACCGATTGTCGCTGCGCCAGCTCGACCAGCGCGTTGACGTTGGCCTTGTACAGCGTGGCCAGGGAATCGCTGGCGAGGACCTCAGAACCCAGGGTAAGCGTACCGCCCATCTGCAAGGGGGTCAGAGGATCGGCCAGGAGTTGTGAAAGGGTCCAGACCGAAGGCCGGTCACCGGTGAACACGTAGTTGCTGTAATTGGCGCGCGCCCCGTCCGGCAGCCAGGCGAGCACCGATTGGCGCAATGTCGGGGAACGCTTGATGGCATAAATCAGGTTGGCTGGCGTCGGGTGTTGGCTCAGGGGCCGATCGAGCATGGGGCGGTAAAGCAGGCATGGCCCCTTATCCATCTGCCGAGGGCCGATCACGAACATGTTGGTCACTTTGTCGGTCGAGTTGCCAATGCGCCAACCGGGTTTGAAAGCCAGTGGGCGAATGACGATCTCCTGACCATCGACCCAGCGATTGGCGTCTAGTACCTGGACCACGGCGGCGACGTAGCGGTAACCCAGTTCGTCGATACCAGCCTGCGCGCGAATCTTTTGCTGCAAGGCCAGCAGTGGCAGTTCGACGCGAAGGCGACTGGTGAACAGGTTCTGTCGCCGCAAGCTGTCCAGCGGATCGTCAAGCAACTTGCTCTTGATCAGTGCCGGGTAGGTCTTGCCGATGTCGACGCTGACGATCAGTGCCTCCAGGTAACTCACCGTCATCCAGGTGGGTAGTGCTGTGGCGCTGGTGCTACGCACGGATTTGTTGCCCAGCGGCAGGGCAATCAGGTTTTGCAGCGCCAGGTCGACCAGGCTCAGGATGGTGCGCTCAGGCTCCACCAGGGGCGTAAAGCTGCCCCAGACCACCACGCTGTCGACCACGATTTCGATATCAGCCAGGTTCAGTCGCTCGGCATCGGCATGCTCTTTGAGCATGGCCTCGCGCAACTGATCCAGGGCGTACTGACGAATCGGCTTGATCCCATCCTCAAAGGACTGCCCGAGGTTTTGTTCCTGAATGGTTGCCAGGTCCATCAGGTGACGGCTGTAAGCGGTGAGATCGCTGGAGGAAGCGTTGGCCATCCAGTCCGGCAGTGCTTGCTCGACTCGGTTGAATCGCGAAGGTGCCTGTTTGTCCGTCGGATCGAGTTCGTTTTGCGTACGGCTGATGTGGGGCGCCAGGTCAGGGTTGTGGGTTGCGGTATCGTTCGCCAACTCGCCAATCGAGTCGGCTTGCAGGGCAATCAGGTTGCACGCCAGATGGTCGAAGTAATTGCCCTCGGGCTCAATCAGTCGCCACTGCAAGGTATTGTCCGCTGTCGACTCATCGGCGTATGCCTGCAAGGACTCGCCTAGCGCCTGCAAGGAATCATAGGTCTTGAAACCACTGGTGATGGAGTGACTGAGGATTAACGTGCGCGTGCCCACCGTCCCAATGAGTACAGCCATGTCGAGGATGTTGAGGTGGTTCGAGAGACCCTTGTTCAGGTAATCCAGGTCGACCAGGCATGCACGCGACCGATAGCGGTCGTGAAGCGTGCGAGCGCTTTTTTGCGGGTAGGTGAACAGGTTGCGGGCCATCGCACAGAGGTCATTGCTCCAGTTCGGGTTGGTATCGATGTTCCAGAGCTCGCGCAGGGATTTGGATAATTCTTGCCAACGCGGGGCCGAGGCGCGGGTGAACTGGTTCCAGTAATCGACCTGCTGTTCTTGAAACGCGACAAACAGCAACGGCACCAGCTCGTTTAGCAACTGCCCGATGGCGTCAATACTGACGGGCAACTGAGCCGGTGTCCGCTCCTGGGGTTGCAAGGTGAGGTAGTGCTCGCCATCGAGGTAGACCACCGGCGAACCGGCGACGCCATGGCGCACCAGGGCATCGGTCAGCGATTCGACATGTCGCGGCCCAGGAACGACGGCTTGGTTGTGCAAGGTCCAGGTCGGCGTTACCACCATCGCCAGCCGTGGGTCGATAGACAGTAGCGGGTACAGGGTTTTCAAGGCGGGTTGCAGGGCATGGGTGGCGACTTCCCTGATCGAGGGGCCGGCCACCAATTGGGTGAGCAGGGCATCTTGATCGGGTGGTAGGCCTGGTACAGCAGAGGGGCTGGAAGACTCAGTCATGGTCACGTCCTTGCGGGGGGCAGAAGGCACCGTGGGATGTTGGGTGCGCAATCCGTTGCAAAGTAGTGATGGGTAGGGAGGCATTGGCGGTAAAAAAATATTGTGGGCAAAAAAAACCTGCGCTAGCGCAGGTCTGGTAACGGTGGAGCGAGGCGGCTATCAGATGCCCGACTCTTCAAGCGCTTTCAAAACCTTCTAGAACGTTCACCGCGTTGATGCCGATTTCTTCGACCGCATAACCGCCCTCCATGACGAACAGGGTCGGTACGCCGAGCCTGGCGATGCGTTTGCCCATGGCCAGGTAGTCCGGGCTGTCGAGCTTGAATTGCGAGATCGGGTCGTCCTTGAAGGTGTCGACACCCAGGGATACGACGACGATGTCGGCGCCGTAGCTTTGGATCTCTTTACAGGCCTGTTCCAGCGCTGCGCTCCAGGTGTCCCAGCCGCTGCCGGCCGCTAATGGATAGTTGAAGTTGAAACCTTCGCCCGCACCTTCGCCCAGTTCATCTTCGTAGCCAAGAAAGAATGGAAACTCGGCTTCTGGATGGCCGTGGATCGAGGTGAACAGCACGTCGCTGCGCGGGTAGAAAATCGCTTGGGTGCCGTTGCCGTGGTGGTAGTCGACGTCAAGGATCGCGACCTTTTGGTGACCCTGGTCGAGGAATGCCTGGGCGGCGATGGCGGCGTTGTTGAGGTAGCAGTAACCGCCCATCAAGTCGCCAGCGGCGTGGTGTCCCGGTGGCCGGCACAAGGCGAAGGCACTATGAGCCCCGGCCTGGATCGCCGCCTGCGCGGTCAGGGCAACCTGTGCAGCGCTGTAGGCCGCTTGCCAGGTGCCGGCGGTGATCGGTGCGCCGCCGTCGAAGCTGTAGTAGCCGAGTTGGCCGTGCAGGCTGGTGGGCCTGATCGCGCGCAGGGTGCGGGCGGGCCAGGTGTAGGGCAGCAGATCGCCGTCGGTGTTGAACTCGGTCCAGCGCGCCCAGGCGCCTTTGAAGAAGTCCAGGTAGTCGCGGCTGTGGATGCGCGCGATCGGCTCAAGGCCGAAGTCCTTGGGCGTCTCGACCGGCCCCAGGTTCTGCTGTTGCACCCGTGCCAGCACATGGTCGGCGCGTGACGGCATCTCAAAGCATGGCTTGAGTTGCCCGTCGATCAGTTCGCAACGGCCGTGGTGCAGGTGGTGATCGTCCGAGTAGATGGTCAGCATGTTGTTGTTCTCCGCAGGGCTGATTCGGTTGAACACAGTCTTGCGGCACGCAGGGTTTCAGAGAACGGCAGGAAAGGCCAAAAGGGGATCGATACGGCCAAAAAAGATGACCGAAATTCGCCCCTTGATCCCTCAGGGCCTGAACTGGCTCGGCGCGACACCGCTCCAGCGCACGAACGCATGGCGAAAGCTGGCGGTTTCGCTGAAGCCCAATGCCTCGGCGATCAGGTAGATCGGTAGCTGGTCTTCGCAGAGCATTTGCTTGGCCTGCTCGAAGCGCAATTCGTCGAGCAATTCCTGATAACTGCAGCCCAGGTCCTTGAGGTGGCGGCGCAGGGTGCGCGCCGAGCAATTCATCTGCCCAGCCAGGCCTTCGAGCCCTGGCGCGGCGTTCAATTGCGAGCTGAGCAATTGCCGGATACGCCCCAGCCATGCCTGGCGCCCCGTGAATTCCAGGTTCTGCTTGCGGCAGCGTTCGGCCATGGCCTGGTGGGTGATGACATCGGCCAGCGGCAGCACTTGCTGCAACCAGTGCCTGTCGAAGGCAAACGCAGTGTCACGTGCGCCAAAATGCAGAGGGCAGTTGAAGTGTTCGGCATAGCTCGCCTCATAGTCCGGTGCTGCATGCTCGAAGCGGACCCCGCGCAACGGCAGCGAATGGCCCAGCAGATCATCACAGATGACTTTCAGCGAGACCAGGCAGAACTCGGCATTGAACACAGCCATCGTCGGGCTTTCGCGGTAATCGGCCGCGACGAACCAGACGCGCTCGCCATCGTCCTCCAGGCTCAGCTCGAAGAGTGTTCCCAGAAGCGCCGGGTAGCGTATCGCCAGGCGCAATGCGTCACCTAAGGTGGCACTGGTGAGCAGGGCGTAACCGAGGATGCCGTAGCAGGAAACGTGCATTCGCCGGCCCAGTTCCAGGCCGATGTCACGCTTGAGCGCGACGGCATTGGCGCAGACCTGCATCTCCTGGTTGGTGGTGATGCGCGTGTCGGCCCGGTTCAGGTCCGCGGCACTGATACCGCTGCCGGCCAACAAGGCATCGCTGGAAAGTCCCTCGGCCTTGAAGGTGTTGAGCACCAGCGAGACGGCGTTGAGCGTGGTGAGGTGGGAGTGCAGCATGGGCAATTCCAGCGATGGGGTACTGGAATAGGCAGCAAGTTATGTGCCTGGCGATGAACATAGTAGACGCTGTCTTGCCAGTGAAAGCGCGGTGTCAGGCAACAACGCTATCGCTGGCAGGACAGTTCTGGGGTGGGCGGTGTGTCAGCTGAGTTCGCCACACAGGTCGAATTCGACCAGCCGCCGGACTTCAGCGGTTTGTAGCCCGGCTCCCAGCAGCGCATGCAACTTGCCGAATGCTGCCTCGCGGGTCATGCCACCACCCGAGAGTACGCCGGCGTCGCGCAAGCGGCTGCCGGCTTCGTACACATCCAGCTCGACACCCCCTTCATGGCACTGCGTGACCGCAACGACCACTACGCCTTTATCGCGCGCCCGTTCCAGGCTGGCAAGAAACCCTGGGTTATCGCTGGGCCCCGTGCCGCTGCCATAGCATTCGAGCACCAGGCCCTGGATGCCGCTGTTGAGCAAGCCATCGAGGATCTCGGCACCGATGCCGGGAAACAGTGGCAACACCGCGACGTTAGCCAGTTGTCTGGGCTGTTTATAGCCAAGCGCCGTCGGTATGCCGGCAGCCTTTTCGCCGCCACCCTGGCGCTCCAGGCGCTTGAACGGGTGCCGGCCGAAGCTGCGCACTTTCGCGCAGCGGGTCGGGTCCAGTAGTTCGCCGTGGAAGTACAGGTGCACGCCCGGTGCCAGCCCCTGGCCGAGGGCGACCAGGGCACCGCTGAGGTTTTCCCAGGCATCGCTGTCGGTCACGCCGGCCGGCAGCATGGAACCGGTGAACACCACGCGGGCGTGCAGGCCCAGCAGTTGGAAACTCATGGCCGCTGCGCTGTAGGCCAGGGTGTCGGTACCGTGCAGGACCAGCACGCTGTCACAGCCGTCGATCTCGACCGCCTCGACTACGGCCTCGCGCAGGCGCTGCCAGTAGGCCGGGGTCATGTTGGCGCTGTCGATCAGCGGCGCCATTTCGCGAAACCGCCACTGCGCCAGCACCAGCTCGGGCTGGCTGTGCAGGTAGTCGCGCATCCGTGTTTCAAAGCCGGACGCCGGCGCCAGGCCATGGGCACTGGCTTGCATGCCAATGGTGCCACCGGTGTAGAGCACCATGACGTGTTGGGCGGCGGGATAGGTAGATGAGTTCATGGTCATTCTCCGAGAACGATGACGGCGTACGACCGAGCATGACCCCGGTCGTACCTTGTGTCACGTCGGGCGCAGGGGATGCACCCGGTTTTTTACCGATCAGCGTTGCGCTGCGGTCACGCCTTGCAGTTGCTCCTGAGCCTGGGGCGCGGCGGGAGGGTTGGCTGGCCAGGCCTTGAGGTCCAGGTCCAGGTCGGGGAACTTGCTGGAGTCGAAAACCGGGGTCTTGATGCCGGCGGCACGCTGGTCATCGTAGTCGCGCAGGATGCGCATACCGACCTTGAACAGCAGGAACAGCGCGATCAGGTTGACGAACGCGAGCATGGTCATGGTGATGTCGGCGAACGCGAACACCGTGCTGAGGTTCTCGATGGCACCCCAGAAGATCAGCACCAGCACCAGGGCGCGATAGCCGATCAGCGCCTTGCGGTTCTCGCCGATCAAGTAGCGCAGGTTGCTCTCGCCCAGGTAGTAGTTGTAGAGGATCGAGGTGAACACGAACAACGCCAGTGCCACGGAGATGAACATCCGGCCCCACTCGCCGACGACTGCGGCCAGGGAGTTCTGGGTCAGGGCTATGCCGTCACCTTCGAAGCCCGGGGTGTAGAAACCCGACAGCAGGATCAGCAACGCAGTGCAGGTGCAGATGATGAAGGTGTCGAGGAATACGCTGAACGCCTGGACCACGCCTTGCGCGACCGGGTGCTCGACCGACGCCACGGCGGCGACGTTGGGCGCACTGCCCAGGCCGGCTTCGTTGGCAAACACTCCGCGTTTCACCCCCATGATGATGGCGCTGCCCACCAGGCCACCGAAGGCCTGGTCCAGGCCGAAGGCGCTCTTGACGATGGTCATCAGCATGCCCGGCACCTGGTCGAACTGCAGCACGATCACGTAGATGGTCACCGCGATGTAGACCAGGGTCTTGACCGGCACCAGCAGGTCGGCGATGGCCGCGATGCGCTTGATCCCGCCGACGAACACCAGGCCCAGCAGCACCGCCAGGCCGAGGCCGGTGTAGGTGGTGTCGAGGCCGAAGGCGTTGTTCAGCGAGTGGGTCACGGCGTGGGCTTGCAGGCCGTTGAAGGCGAAGCCGAAGGTGATCAGCAGCAGGAACGCCATGATCATCCCCAGCCAGCGTTTCTGCAGGCCGTGCTGGATGTAATAGGACGGACCGCCACGGTACTGCCCTTCAGAGTCGCAGCGCTTGTAGAGTTGGCCGAGGGAGCATTCGAAGAAGCTGCTGGACATGCCGACCAGCGCGGTCACCCACATCCAGAACACTGCGCCTGGGCCGCCGAGGGTCACGGCAATGCCGACGCCAGCAATGTTGCCCGCACCGACACGGCCGGCGAGGCTGAGCATCAGGGCCTGGAATGAACTGAGCTGGCCAGCGCTGCTTTTGAGGCTGTCGCGGAACACCGCGAACATGTGGAAAAAGTGCCGCAATTGAACGAAACGCGAGCGGATCGTGAAGTAACCACCGAGCCCGACAATGAGCACGATCAGTACTTTCCCTGAGAGGAAGTCGTTAATGACTTCGAGCATGGAGTATTCCTCGCTGTTTTTTGTGTTGGCAAATGCTGACCAGTCAGACACATTCCGTTACACCCGTTTGTGCACAGCACTACAGGCCAAGCGGTATTTGTCCCGGCTTCATATCGCGGGTTTGTTATTAGTTCGGGTTTCGCACGGGTTGGATCTCGCTACCGACGACCGCTCCTGCGAAGAGGGGCGGCACTATACCTATCCATGGAGCACACGTCTGCAACAGCTGATTAAAGGATTCAGCTATAGCCCCCGTACCGAGGGTTTTGCAGGTAAAAAAAAGGGCTTGGAGAATGATCTCCAAGCCCTCAAAAGGTGAGAGGTGTCTAGTCCCTCGACCTGGTGAGCGGTGCTACAGCATCAGGCCTTCAGAGGCACCAGACGCGGGGCAATCATGTTTTCCGGGCGCAGGATGTCGGCGAGCATTTCTTCGTCGAGCAAGCCTTCTTCGCGCACCAGTTCCAGTACGCCGCGGCCGCTTTCCAGAGCGATGCGGGCGATACGGGTGGCGTTTTCATAGCCGATGTACGGGTTCAGCGCGGTGACCAGGCCGATCGAGTGCTCGACCAGTTCGCGGCAGCGGGCTTCGTTGGCGGTGATGCCGACGATGCAGTGCTCGCGCAGCATGTCCATGGCGCGTTGCAGCAGGCGGATCGAGTCGAAGATCTTGAAGGCGATCAGCGGCTCCATCACGTTCAGTTGCAGCTGGCCGCCTTCGGCCGCGATGGTCAGGGCCAGGTCGTTGCCGATGATCTGGAACGCTACCTGGTTGACGGCTTCCGGAATAACCGGGTTGACCTTGCCTGGCATGATCGAGCTGCCTGGCTGACGCGCTGGCAGGTTGATTTCGTTGATGCCGGTGCGTGGGCCGCTGGACAGCAGGCGCAGGTCGTTGCAGATCTTCGACAGCTTGACCGCGGTGCGCTTGAGCATGCCGGAGAACAGCACGAAGGCACCCATGTCGGAGGTCGCTTCGATCAGGTCGGCAGCCGGGACCAGCGGTTGACCGCTGATCAAGGCCAGGCGTTCAACGGCCAGGTGCTGGTAACGCGGGTCGGCGTTGATGCCGGTACCGATCGCGGTGCCGCCCAGGTTGACTTCGGTCAGCAGCTCCGGAGCCAGAGTCTTCAGGCGTGCCAGGTCTTCACCCAGGGTGGTGGCGAAGGCACGGAATTCCTGGCCAAGGGTCATCGGCACGGCGTCTTGCAGCTGGGTACGACCCATCTTCAGGACGTGGCCGAATTCTTCACCTTTGGCGGCGAACGACTGGATCAGGCTGTCGAGGCTGGCGAGCAGGGCGTCATGACCCAACAGCAGACCCAGGCGGATGGCCGTTGGGTAAGCGTCGTTGGTCGACTGCGCCATGTTCACGTCGTTGTTAGGGTGCAGGTACTGGTATTCGCCTTTCTGGTGGCCCATGGCCTCCAGCGCGATGTTGGCGATCACTTCGTTGGCATTCATGTTGGTCGAAGTGCCAGCGCCGCCTTGAATCATGTCCACCACGAACTCTTCGTGGAAGTCGCCGCGGATCAGGCGAGCACAGGCTTCGCTGATGGCAGCGTGCTTGGCTTCGCTGAGGTGACCCAGCTCGCGGTTGGCGTCAGCAGCGGCCTGCTTGACCATTGCCAGACCCACAACCAGCTTCGGGTAATGCGAAATCGGAACGCCGGAGAGACGGAAGTTGTTCACCGCTCGCAGGGTCTGGATGCCGTAATACGCTTGAGCCGGTACTTCGAGTACGCCAAGCAGGTCTTTTTCGGTGCGGAAAGATGCAGCGGAGGACATGATAGAAATCATCTCGATATGGACCCGGTCTGTGCCGGAACGCTGTGAATGCTAGGCTTGTGGAGAATTTTGGGCCAATGCTGTTAAACACTGGCCTATGCGTATTCGGCATAATGCCGATGTGACGCCGCCCGAGCGGCGAGCGTGTGACCTAAAATGGTGCGTGTCCGGGAGGACCTGATGAATCTGGAAAGCAAATGGCTGGAGGACTTTAGTGCCCTGGCTGCCACCCGCAGCTTCTCCCAGGCGGCTGAGCGACGTTTCGTCACCCAGCCGGCGTTCAGCCGGCGAATCCGCAGCCTGGAGGCCGCACTGGGCCTGCAACTGGTCAATCGCTCGCGCACGCCGATCGAGCTGACGGCGGCCGGCCAGTTGTTCCTGGTAACCGCACGCACCGTGGTCGAACAACTGGGCGAAGTGCTGCGGCATTTGCACCACCTTGAAGGCGGCCAGGGCGAGGTCATGCAGGTGGCGGCCGCGCACTCCCTGGCCCTGGGGTTCTTCCCGCGCTGGATCGCACAATTGCGCAACGAAGGCCTGAACATCGCCACGCGCCTGGTGGCGACCAACGTCGGCGATGCGGTGCATGCGCTGCGCGAGGGCGGTTGTGACCTGATGCTGGCGTTCTACGACCCGGATGCCGCCATGCAAATGGACCCGGAGATCTTTCCTTCGCTGCACCTGGGCCACACCGAAATGCTGCCGGTGTGCGCGGCCGATGCCGATGGAAAACCGCTGTTCGATCTGGAAGGCGAGGGCAGCGTGCCGTTGCTGGCCTACAGCGCCGGTGCGTTTCTTGGCCGCTCGGTGAATATGCTGCTGCGCCAAAGGGCACTGCGTTTCACCACGATCTACGAAACCGCCATGGCCGACAGCCTGAAAAGCATGGCCCTGGAGGGGCTGGGCATCGCCTGGGTGCCGCAGCTGAGCGTGCGTGCCGAGCTGACGCGTGGCGAATTGGTAGTGTGTGGTGGACCGCAATGGCATGTGCCGCTGGAGATCCGTTTGTATCGCTGTGCGCTGGTGCGCAAAGCGAATGTCCGGTTGTTGTGGCGCAAGCTCGAGAGTGGCGTAGCGGGTGCTACTGTTTGAGTGCCAAAAATTCATGGCCACTGCTGTGGCCATGAATTGCTGTTAATTCGGCGTCAGCGTGTTAATAGCGCAAACACGCCATGCTCGGATTTCCGATCGCACGATGCGAATCGAACTTACACAAAAGTACTAAGGTGTTTGCGAATGTTTTCCCTGTTCTTATCACTGTATCGATAAGCGTTTCCACGTGCGCTGGAGAATTCGTCCGAGAGCATGATCGTGTCGTGCCACCAGCCGTTATAGATGACTTCGCTGTCTTCATGTGTCGCGCCCAACATGTGGCCTATTTCATGTGCTGGAATTTGTTTGGAGGTGATCGCCGCAATTGCGCAATGACCTTTGACAAGGCCGTATCCGGCTATCCCTCCGAGGAGCCCCCCTGCCTTTGCGTAGATATTGTTTCGGGTCAACAAGAGGACTTTCGTCAGGCCCGGTTCATGTTCTTCGTATTTTAATATCTTTGTATACCAGTCCTGTATCAGGTTTACCCACCCTCGCAGCGCAGCTACACCATCTTCGTTTTTGTAGTTGTATCCTGATAAGTGCGGAACTTCATGATGAGAGTGCAACAAAAATCTGACGTACCGTTCCGAGATGGATTCAAGTTCTGTTTTCAACCAGGAAAAGTAATCAGTGTATAAATCATTTTTTTGATATTCCTGAAGGTCATTGTGAAGGACAACTATTATGGTAATAGGCTTTTTCATATTTGTACTCCCTGTTCAATTATGATTTTTTGCCGTTTTATATTTACGTTGTCTGGCGGTGTCCGCAATTTTTTAGTGGGTTTAATTGTTTCGAGTAAGCGTTTTAATAAACTAGCGATCTCGAGATCCGAACACATTCAGGCAGTCAATTGACTGACTTGATAGTCAAGAAATACCTATTTTTCGAGCGCGTGACAGATGGTCGCCACAGGGGCTGTTTATCCGCTTCTTTGAGGTATACTGCGCGGCCTTCGGCCGGTTACGACTGGCCATAATTCGTACAAACAAGCCACGCATCCTGCGTGGCTTGTTGTTTTTTGATGCGCCTGCGGGCGCCCAGAGAGAAGAGGCGCGACGATGAGTGCACTGGTTGGCGTGATCATGGGCTCCAAGTCCGATTGGTCCACCCTTAGCCACACCGCCGATATGCTGGAAAAGCTCGGCATCCCTTACGAGGTGAAAGTGGTCTCTGCCCACCGCACCCCGGACCTGCTGTTCCAGTACGCCGAGGAGGCTGAGTCGCGTGGCATCGAGGTGATTATCGCCGGTGCTGGCGGCGCGGCCCACTTGCCTGGCATGTGTGCGGCCAAGACCCACCTGCCGGTCCTGGGCGTGCCGGTGCAGTCGTCGATGCTCTCGGGCGTTGATTCGCTGCTCTCTATAGTGCAGATGCCTGCGGGCATTCCGGTCGCCACCCTGGCCATCGGCAAAGCGGGCGCGATCAACGCAGCCCTGCTGTCGGCGAGTATCCTTGGCGCCAAGCACCCGCAGTTCCACGCGGTGCTCAAAACCTTCCGTGCTGAGCAGACAGACAGCGTCCTGGAAAATCCAGACCCACGCATCGCCTGAGGTTGTTGACGATGAAGATCGGTGTAATCGGTGGCGGCCAGTTGGGCCGCATGCTGGCCCTGGCGGGAACTCCGCTGGGCATGAACTTCGCTTTCCTGGATCCGGCGCCGGATGCTTGTGCCGCCGCGCTGGGTGAGCATCTGCGGGCCGATTACGGCGATCAGGATCACTTGCGTCAACTGGCCGACGAAGTCGACCTGGTGACCTTCGAGTTCGAAAGCGTCCCGGCTGAAACCGTGGCCTTCCTGTCGCAGTTCGTCCCGGTCTACCCGAGCGCCGAAGCGCTGCGCATTGCTCGCGACCGCTGGTTCGAAAAAAGCATGTTCAAGGACCTGGGGATTCCCACCCCGGCGTTCGCTGACATCCAGTCGCAAGCTGACCTGGACGCCGCTGTGGCTGCCATCGGCCTGCCCGCCGTGCTGAAAACCCGCACCCTGGGTTATGACGGCAAGGGCCAGAAAGTCCTGCGCACCGCGCAAGATGTGGAGGGTACCTTCGCCGAGCTGGGCAGCGTGGCCTGCCTGCTGGAAGGCTTCGTGCCGTTCACCGGCGAAGTCTCGCTGATTGCCGTGCGTGCCCGTGATGGGGAGACGAAATTCTACCCACTGGTGCACAACACCCACGACAGCGGCATCCTCAAGTTGTCCGTGGCCAGCACCGAGCACCCGCTGCAAGCCCTGGCCGAGGACTATTCGAGCCGTGTGCTCAAGCAACTGGACTACGTCGGCGTGATGGCGTTCGAGTTCTTTGAAGTCGACGGTGGCCTCAAGGCCAACGAAATCGCTCCGCGGGTCCACAACTCCGGGCACTGGACCACCGAAGGCGCCGAGTGCAGCCAGTTCGAAAACCACCTGCGCGCCGTTGCCGGCCTGCCGCTGGGCTCGACGGCGAAAGTCGGCGAAAGCGCCATGCTCAACTTCATTGGCGTGGTTCCGCCGGTGGATAAGGTCATCGCCATCGACGATTGCCATCTGCACCACTACGGGAAGGCGTTCAAGGTCGGGCGCAAGGTCGGCCACGCCAACCTGCGCTGCGCCGACAAGGTCACGCTCGAGCAGCAGATCCTCAAGGTCCAGGCGCTGATCGCCGAGCAATAAACCCATGGCACGCTGGGAACCTTCGGTGCCCAGTGTTCTCTGATGGCAGGATGCCAAAGTCTGTCTAGGCTTTGGCATAGCTATTTCACTCAGAGGGAAGCGCCATGGGAATTATCGGAACCATCTTCATCGGATTGATCGTGGGCCTGCTGGCTCGTTTCCTGAAACCGGGTGATGACAGCATGGGCTGGATCATGACCATCCTGCTCGGTATCGCCGGCTCACTGGCCGCGACCTACGGCGGCCAGGCACTGGGCATCTACCAGGCCGGTCAAGGCGCGGGCTTCCTCGGTGCCCTGGTGGGCGCGGTGGTGCTGCTGGTGATCTACGGTCTGGTCAAAAAGAACTGATTCAAGCGATCAAGCCCGCTGCGCAGTTCACGCGCAGCGGGCTAGAATGCCCGGCGACCTGACTTCCCTTCTTTGCCGAGCACCTTCATGCGCCGTCTTCTGCTGACTCTTGTATTGCTGGGCACTGGCCTGGCCCATGCTGGCGACCTGCCGGAAACCGACTGGCTCGAACTGATGCCCAAGTCGGATCAGAAGGCGCTGGAAGCCATGCCGGAAATCGACCACAACTCTCCGGAAGCCAATGGCACCTTTACCGACAAGGGTGGCTTGAAGCAGAGCAAGGGCTTGCCGGCGGTGATGTATTCGACCAAGACCGTGGCCGCGATGAACCACAAGCAGGTGCGCATCGGTGGTTACCCGGTGCCGCTGGAAACCGACGGCAAGGGCCGCAGCACGCTGTTCTTCCTGGTGCCGTACCCGGGCGCCTGCATTCATGTGCCACCACCACCGCCCAATCAACTGGTGCTGGTGCGCTACCCCAAGGGCTTGAAGCTGGACGACATCTACACGCCCTTGTGGGTCAGCGGCACGTTGAAGATCGAGACGGTCAACAACGACCTGGCCGATGCCGCCTACGCCCTCGATGCCGCCCAGGTACGGGTGGTACAAGAATCCGACCTGTAGGAACTGCCGCAGGCTGCGGTCTTCTTGAGCTAAACCGCCAAACTCGCGATGCTCACACCCAGCGTATGACTCTCCCCGGGCGCCAACGTGACCACATCACCCAGCACATTGGCCGTCTCGATGCACAGCATGCGCTGCCAGCCATCGTCGGCCATGTCGCTGAACGCTGCTGCGCGCTCGGTCCAGGGATTCCAGATCACTGCCGAGCGTGAACCGCGGGCGGTCAATTCGATACGTCGCTCCCAGGCCGGGTCGACAATGCTCAGTTTGTCCGGGGTATTGAGGTAAATCCGGTCGGTTTCGCCACTGAACCGCAGATCGCCGTGCTGAGTGACGGTGTTCCAGTTGTCCAGGGTTTCGATGTACTGCAGCCCGTCCACGCCTTCGACGTGCACGTTGCGCACGTCGCTGACCGCGAAGTAGCTGTGCAGCGCCTGGCTGATGGTGACGCTGTCAGTGCCCCAGTTGTGGCTGGTCAGATCGATCTGCAGTTGCTCATCCAGACGAATGTTCAGCTTCAGGTCGACCTGATGGGGCCAGCCGGGCAGGCCGTTTTCCGGGACGGGCAGGGCAAACACTACGTTCAGGCTGTCGCCCTCGGTTTCGATGCCTTCCAGTTCCCAGTCCAGCGCCCGCACCAGACCGTGGGCGCTGGCAGGCTGATCGCTGACGCGCATGGCCTGCACGCTCGGTGGGTTGCGTTCGAAGTTGCCGAACCACGGCCAGCACACGGGCACCCCGGCGCGGATGCTTTTGCCGGTCTGGAACACCGCCTCGTCGTTGAGCCAGATCAGGGGCGGCTGCCCGGCCAGTTGATAGCTGAGGATATGCGCGCCTTGCTGGGCTACCAGCAATTCGGCCTGACCCTGGCGAATCCGCCAGCAGTTCAGTTGATCCAGTTTTACCGCTTCAACATTGGGCGTGTTCATGGGACAGCTCTCGATCGGCAACAGGGGGGATTCAACAGGCTCGCGGGGGTACCGAGCGGGTACGACCGCTGCCGTCGATGGCAACAAACACGAACGCCGCTTCGGTGACCTTACGCCACTCGCTGGACAGCGGATCGTCGCTCCAGACCTCGACCAGCATCTTGATCGACGTACGACCGATTTCCTGGGCCTGGGTATAGAACGAGAGCTGTGCGCCGACGGCGACCGGTACCAGGAAAGCCATGCGATCGATGGCCACGGTGGCAACGCGCCCACCGGCGATCTTGCTGGCCATCGCCGTGCCTGCCAAGTCCATCTGGGACACCAGCCAGCCGCCGAAAATATCGCCAAAGCCGTTGGTCTCGCGAGGAAGCGCGGTGATTTGCAGGGCCAGGTCGCCTTGCGGGATCGGATCGTCTTGTTCGAGTTCTATCATGCCGGGGGTGCCTCTAACCCGTGACTCTCATTGGTACTTCAGGTGAATAGCCGTCTTGAGAAAAACGATTCAGCCCGAACATACTACGTTCGTCGCGTTTTCCATAAGGCGTGCTAAAGGGAAACTCTGCGAAATCGACTGGTCGCACCAGCAGCGTCTTCGCACAGCAACCCTTGCAGCGTGTTGCAGGCTGCGAGTATATCGAGCGGTAGACCGCGCGACGACCGTCCGGTTCTCATTTTGACTGTCAATTACGCGCATCCCTGTGCTTTTTCGAACAATTTGCTATCGTGCCGAACCTGCCCAAGCCCCAGCCAGCGTTGTTGGGGTTGCAGATCTGACTATAAGAGAAGCCCTTGCCATGACCACAGCGCCATCGAGCATAGCGTCACCCGCGCAGCCCGCACGTCCCTTGACCCGCAACGACTACAAGACCCTGTCGCTTTCCGCCCTGGGCGGTGCGCTGGAGTTCTACGACTTCATCATCTTCGTGTTTTTCGCCACGGTGGTCGGCAAGCTGTTCTTCCCGGCGGACATGCCCGAGTGGCTACGCCTGATGCAGACCTTCGGGATCTTTGCCGCCGGGTACCTGGCACGGCCACTGGGTGGCATCGTCATGGCCCACTTCGGTGACCTGCTGGGTCGCAAGAAGATGTTCACCCTGAGCATCTTCATGATGGCGGTGCCGACGTTGATCATGGGCCTGCTGCCGACCTACGCGCAGATCGGCATGTGGGCACCGATCCTGCTGCTGCTGATGCGGGTGATCCAGGGCGCCGCCATTGGCGGGGAAGTGCCGGGGGCATGGGTGTTCGTTTCCGAGCACGTGCCTGGGCGGCACATTGGCTATGCCTGCGGCACGCTGACGTCAGGCCTGACCGCCGGCATCCTCCTGGGCTCGCTGGTAGCCACGGCGATCAACAGCATCTATACCCCTGAGCAAGTCGCCGACTACGCCTGGCGGATCCCGTTCCTGCTGGGTGGCGTGTTTGGCCTGTTCTCGGTTTACCTGCGTCGCTGGCTGCACGAAACCCCGGTGTTCGCCGAGTTGCAGCTGCGCAAGGCTCTGGCCGAAGAAGTGCCGCTGCGTGCGGTACTGCGCGACCATCGCGGGGCGATCGCCATCTCGATGCTGCTGACCTGGCTGCTGTCGGCCGGGATCATCGTGGTGATCCTGATGACCCCGACCGTGCTGCAAACCGTCTACCACTTCTCGGCCACCACCGCATTGCAGGCCAACAGCCTGGCGATCGTGTTCCTGAGCCTGGGCTGCGTGGCGTCCGGCGCCCTGGCTGACCGCTTCGGTGCAGGCCGGGTGTTTGTGTTCGGCAGCGGCTTGCTGCTGCTGAGTTCGTGGACCTTCTATCACAGCCTGTTCAATCACCCGGACTGGCTGTTCCCGATGTACTCCCTGACTGGCCTTTTGGTCGGCACCATCGGTGCGGTGCCCTACGTCATGGTCAAGGCCTTCCCGGCCGTGGTGCGCTTCAGCGGCCTGTCGTTCTCCTACAACCTGGCCTACGCCATCTTCGGTGGCCTGACACCGATGGTCGTCACCCTGTTGCTCAAGGAAAGCCCGATGGGGCCGGCCTACTACGTGGCGATCATCTGCGGCGTGGGGATCATCGTGGGCGGGTATCTGTGGAAGAAGGGGCGCTAGGCCCGACTTCTTGCATCATTAGTACTGACATCATTGCAAGCAGACGGAGCGCCGCCCGGCTCTGCGTCTGCTGGCGATTGGATACACCACGAATCAGCGCGTAACAGCCCATGCTGGCCTTTCATCTAATTGTCATATTCAAGTCATAGAGTGTTCACACGGCCTGCCGATACTTGGCCCCGACCTAAAACACCCTATTACCAGGAGTAAGGCATGAAACTGAAGCGTTTGATGGCGGCAATGACTTTTGTCGCTGCTGGCGTTGCGACTGCCAACGCAGTTGCCGCTGTTGACCCTGCTATCCCGAGCTACACCAAGACCACTGGTGTGTCGGGCAACCTGTCCAGCGTCGGCTCCGATACCCTGGCTAACCTCATGACCCTGTGGGCTGAGAACTACAAAAAAGAATACCCGAACGTCAATATCCAGATTCAGGCTGCCGGTTCCTCGACCGCACCACCTGCGCTGACTGAAGGCACCGCTAACCTGGGCCCGATGAGCCGCAAGATGAAGGACAACGAGCTGCAGGCCTTCGAAACCAAGTACGGCTACAAGCCGACCGCCATCCCGGTCGCCGTGGATGCCCTGGCCGTGTTCGTGCACAAAGACAACCCGATCAAGCACCTGACCATGGAACAGGTCGATGCTGTGTTCTCCTCGACTCGCCTGTGCGGCGCCAAGGCCGACGTGAAAACCTGGGGTGACCTGGGTGTGACCGGCGACCTGGCCAACAAGCCGGTACAGCTGTTCGGTCGCAACTCGGTATCCGGCACTTATGGCTACTTCAAGGAAGAAGCCCTGTGCAAAGGCGACTTCAAGCCAAACGTCAACGAACAACCGGGCTCGGCCTCGGTGGTGCAATCGATCAGCTCCTCGCTGAACGGCATCGGTTACTCGGGTATCGGCTACAAGACCGCTAGCGTGAAGACCGTGGCCCTGGCCAAGAAAGGCAGCACTGACTTCATCGAAGACACCGAAGAAAACGCCCTGAACGGCAAGTACCCACTGTCGCGTTTCCTCTACGTGTACGTCAACAAGGCCCCGAACAAGCCTCTGGCCCCGCTGGAAGCCGAGTTCGTGAAACTGATCCTGTCGAAACAGGGCCAGGAAGTGGTCGTCAAGGACGGTTACATCCCACTGCCAGCCAAGGTAGCCGCCAAGGCACTGGCTGACCTGGGTCTGCACGAAGGTGGCGCTGAAGTCGCAAAAAAGTAAAACCCTGATCCGGGCTAGCCCCGGATCAATGTAGGAGCGGGCAAGCCTCGCTCCTACACATGCCGGTGTTTACCGGCCCTCAATTTTCTATCCGCTGCCAGTTTCCACAGGCGGCGGATTTGTTGCGTCACTGCATTGTCATCTTTCTGTCATACAGGATCGCTAGGGTGTGCGCATGAATGATCTGGCCAATTCCCCAATGACTACGACTTCCCCTCCCAAGCGCATTGATTTCAATACGCCTGAGCTGCAACGCAAGCGGCGCATTCGTGCGCTCAAGGATCGCCTGACCCGCTGGTACGTGCTGATCGGCGGCCTCGCCGTGCTCGGCGCGATCACCCTGATTTTCTTCTTCCTGGCCTATGTCGTCGCCCCGCTGTTCCAGGGTGCCGAGTTGACCGCCAAAGACTCGATCACGCCTGCCTGGATGCAAGACGCCGGCAAGCCGCTGATGATTTCCCTCGAAGAGCAGAACCAGGTCGCCATGCGGGTTTCCGACAAGGGCCAGGCGCTGTTCTTTGACCTCGACAGTGGCGCCGAACTGCGTCGCGTCGACCTGCCGATCCCGGCCGGTACCAGCGTTGCCTCGATCGGTGAAGACCAGCCCGGCAGCCCGCTGGTGATCGTTGGCCTGTCCAACGGCCAGGCCCTGGTGTTCCGTCACACCTATAAAGTCAGCTACCCGGATGGCAAGAAGACCATCTCGCCGGCCATCGAGTACCCCTACGGTGAGGCGCCGATTGCGCTGAACGAGCAGGGCGCCGCGCTGGAGCACGTCAGCCTCAACGCGACCGACACGACCCTGGTGGTCGCCGGTTCCAGCGGTGCGCAGTTGCACGTCCTGGCGCTGACTAAAGAAGAAAACATGATGACCGGTGAAGTCACCAGTGATCAGCAGCGCATCGATTTGCCGCAAATGACCGAGCCGGTGAAGAACATCTTCATCGACCCGCGCCAGCAGTGGCTGTACGTGCTTAACGGCCGGGCCCAGGCCGATGTGTTCAGCCTGCGGGAAAAAAACCTCAACGGTCGCTACAAGCTACTGGAAGATGGCGAAACCCAAGTCACCGCCAGCACCCAGCTGGTGGGCGGTATCTCGCTGATCATCGGTGACTCCAAGGGCGGCCTGGCCCAATGGTTCATGGCCCGTGATCCGGATGGCGAGCAACGCCTGAAGCAGATCCGGACCTTCCAGATGGGCACCGCGCCTATCGTTGAAATCACCGCCGAAGAGCGTCGCAAAGGCTTTGTTGCCCTGGACGCGTCCGGCAAGCTCGGCGTGTTCCACAGCACCGCCCACCGCACCATGCTGGTGGACCAGGTGGTCGACGGCCAGGGCATCTTCGGCCTGTCGCCGCGTGCCAACCGGGTGATCGTGGAGCAGGGCGGCAAGCTGCAACCCTTGCTGCTCGACAACCCGCACCCGGAAGTTTCCTGGAGTGCACTGTGGAGCAAGGTCTGGTACGAAAACTACGACGAGCCTAAATACGTCTGGCAATCGACCGCGGCCAACACCGACTTCGAGCCCAAGCTGAGCTTGTCGCCGCTGACCTTCGGTACCTTGAAAGCGGCGTTCTACGCCATGCTGCTGGCCGCGCCACTGGCCATTGCAGCGGCGATCTATACCGCCTACTTCATGGCGCCTGGCATGCGCCGCAAGGTCAAGCCGGTGATCGAGCTGATGGAGGCGATGCCGACGGTGATCCTCGGCTTCTTCGCCGGCCTGTTCCTCGCTCCCTATGTGGAAGGGCACTTGCCGGGCATCTTCAGCCTGCTGCTGTTGATGCCAGTCGGTATCCTGGTGGCGGGTTTCACCTTCAGCCGCCTGCCTGAGTCGATCCGCCTGAAAGTGCCGGACGGCTGGGAAAGCGCGATCCTGATCCCGGTGATCATCTTCGTCGGCTGGCTCTCGCTGTACATGAGCCCGTACCTGGAGACCTGGTTCTTCGGTGGCGACATGCGCATGTGGATCTCCCACGACCTGGGCATTACCTACGACCAGCGCAACGCCCTGGTAGTCGGCCTGGCCATGGGTTTTGCGGTGATCCCGAACATCTACTCGATCGCCGAAGACGCCGTGTTCAGTGTGCCGCGCGGCCTGACCCTGGGCTCGCTGGCCCTGGGTGCCACGCCATGGCAGACCATGACGCGGGTGGTGATCCTGACCGCCAGCCCGGGCATTTTCTCGGCCCTGATGATCGGCATGGGGCGCGCAGTCGGCGAAACCATGATCGTGCTGATGGCCACCGGTAACACCCCGGTGATGGAGATGAACCTGTTCGAAGGCCTGCGGACCCTGGCGGCCAACGTCGCGGTGGAAATGCCGGAGTCGGAAGTCGGCGGTAGCCACTACCGCGTGCTGTTCCTCTCGGCCTTGGTGCTGCTGCTGTTCACCTTCGTCATGAATACCCTCGCGGAACTGATTCGTCAGCGTCTGCGCAAGAAATACTCGTCGCTTTAAGAAAGGTAGAAGTCTGTGAAACAGAACTCCCTGAAAGGATGGTTCAAGAGCGGCGCCCCCGGCGTCTGGATCAGCGGTGGCGCGGTGGCCATCGCCGTCATCATGACCATTGGTTTGCTGGCAGTGATTGCCGTGCGCGGCCTGGGCCACTTCTGGCCCGCCGACCTGGTGCATGCCCAGTACGATGTGCCGGGCCAGGCCAACCATGTGGTCATCGGCGAAGTGGTGCAGAAGGAACAAGTGCCACGTGAGCGCCTGAAAAGCGCGGGCCTGCCGGTCCCGGACCAGGGCCCTGAGTTCATGACCCGCGAGCTGATCAAGGTCGGCAACCGTGATCTCAACGGCAACGACTTCACCTGGATCGTCGGCGAGTGGCTGACCAACCAGACCACGCCACCGGAACTGATGGCAATCGAGCGTCGTGAATGGGGCAACTTCTACGGCTACCTGGTCAACGTCAAGCAAGACGGCAAGGTCATCGCGGAAGGCGAGGCCGCCTGGCCTGAGCTGCAAGCGCGGATCGAGCGAGTCAGCAAACTGGCGGCTGAACTCAAGACCCTGGAAAAATCCGACATTGGTGCGATCAACGCCGGCCTGGAGCGTATCCGCCTGCACGGTCGCAAGCTGGAACTGGACGGCAAGCTGGACGCCGCGGCCCAGGCCGACATGGAGTCGGATCGCGCCGAGCTCAATGCCCGCTACCAGGACATTGAAAAGCGCCTGGGTGATCTGCATGCGCAGGTCAATCGCGACAGCCTGACGGCCCGCGATGGCAACGGCAAGGAAGTCGAAATAGAACTGGGCAAGGTGGTTCACGCCTTCCAGCCGAACGCGATGAGCACCTTGACCAAGGTCGGCTTCTACTTCAGCAAGGTCTGGGAATTCCTCAGCGACGACCCACGTGAAGCCAACACCGAAGGCGGGATCTTCCCGGCGATCTTCGGCACCGTGATGATGACCCTGATCATGGCGATGATCGTCACCCCGTTTGGTGTACTGGCGGCGGTTTACCTGCGTGAATATGCACGCCAGGGCACCATGACCCGGTTGATCCGCATCGCGGTGAACAACCTGGCGGGTGTGCCGGCGATTGTCTACGGGGTGTTCGGCCTGGGCTTCTTCGTCTACGTCCTGGGTGGCTCGGTTGACCGCCTGTTCTTCCCGGAAGCCTTGCCGGCGCCGACCTTCGGTACGCCAGGACTGCTCTGGGCCTCGCTGACCCTGGCGCTGCTGGCAGTGCCGGTGGTGATCGTGGCCACCGAAGAAGGCCTGGCGCGGATTCCCCGCACCGTGCGTGAGGGCTCGTTGGCCCTCGGTGCGACCAAGGCGGAAACCCTGTGGAAGATCGTGCTGCCGATGGCCAGTCCGGCGATGATGACCGGCATGATTCTCGCGGTGGCCCGAGCGGCCGGCGAGGTAGCACCGTTGATGCTGGTGGGCGTGGTGAAACTGGCGCCGTCGTTGCCGCTGGACGGTAACTACCCGTACCTGCACCTGGACCAGAAGATCATGCACCTGGGCTTCCATATTTATGACGTCGGCTTCCAGAGCCCGAACGTCGAGGCCGCACGCCCACTGGTGTACGCCACGGCGCTGCTGCTGGTCATGGTGATCGCCACGCTCAACCTGTCGGCAGTGTGGATCCGTAACCACCTGCGCGAAAAATACAAAGCACTGGATAGCTAATACAAGTCCTGTGGGAGCTGGCTTGCCAGCGATGGCAGCACTGCGGTGTTGCTGCCAGACCGAGTCGTCTGCTTCGCTGGCAAGCCAGCTCCCACAAGGATCGACGCAAGCCACAGATTTTGAGTATTTCATTGGCTAGGCCAGTGGCTCATAAAACCGAATTTGTTAGCACAGGGAGCCTCCCATGCAGCACGAAGCACATACCCACGGCATCAACATGTCGGCCCTGGGTCGCGACAAACAGAGCCTGAACCTCGAGCAGGAAACCGTAGCCATCGAAGTGCCGGGCCTGAGCCTGTTCTACGGCGACAAACAAGCTCTGTTCGACGTCAGCATGAACATTCCCAAGCAGCGCGTGACCGCCTTCATCGGCCCGTCCGGCTGTGGCAAGTCGACCCTGCTGCGTACCTTCAACCGGATGAACGATCTGGTCGACGGTTGCCGTGTCGAAGGCGCGATCAACCTGTACGGCAACAACATCTACCGCAAGGGTGAAGACGTGGCCGAGCTGCGTCGCCGGGTCGGCATGGTGTTCCAGAAGCCCAACCCGTTCCCCAAGACCATCTATGAAAACGTGGTCTACGGTCTGCGGATCCAGGGCATCAACAAAAAACGCGTGCTCGACGAGGCGGTTGAGTGGGCGTTGAAAGGCGCGGCGCTGTGGGATGAGGTCAAGGACCGCCTGCACGAGTCGGCACTGGGCCTGTCCGGTGGTCAACAGCAGCGTCTGGTGATTGCGCGGACCATCGCCGTGGAGCCGGAAGTGCTGCTGCTCGACGAACCCTGCTCGGCACTCGACCCGATCTCGACGCTGAAGGTTGAAGAGCTGATCTACGAGTTGAAATCCAAGTTCACCATCGTCATCGTGACCCACAACATGCAACAGGCCGCCCGGGTTTCCGACTACACCGCGTTCATGTACATGGGCAAGCTGGTGGAATTCGGCGACACCGACACCCTGTTCACCAATCCGGCGAAAAAGCAGACCGAAGACTACATCACCGGACGGTACGGCTAGTTGAAGCAGCTTCAAGCGGCAAGTTAGAAGCGAAGCGGCATGGATCACCACATAACAGCTTGCAGCTTGTAGCTTGCAGCTCTTGGTTAAACGCTTTTTCGGAGCGAACGCATGATTTCCAAAGAAGGCCTCACGCATCACATTTCCGCGCAGTTCAACGCTGAGCTGGAGGAAGTGCGCAGCCACCTCCTGGCCATGGGCGGGCTGGTCGAAAAGCAGGTCAACGACGCGGTCACGGCGCTGATCGAGGCCGACTCCGGCCTGGCCCAGCAAGTGCGCGAGATCGACGACCAGATCAACCAGATGGAACGCAACATCGACGAAGAATGCCTGCGCATCCTGGCCCGTCGTCAGCCGGCGGCGTCCGACCTGCGTTTGATCATCAGCATCTCCAAGTCGGTGATCGACCTCGAGCGCATCGGCGACGAAGCCACTAAGATTGCCCGCAGAGCCATCCAGTTGTGCGAAGAAGGCGAGGCTCCGCGTGGCTACGTCGAGGTGCGCCACATTGGTGACCAGGTGCGCAACATGGTCCGCGACGCGCTGGATGCCTTCGCCCGCTTCGATGCCGACCTGGCGCTGTCCGTGGCCCAGTACGACAAGATCATCGACCGTGAGTACAAGACTGCGCTGCGCGAACTGGCCACCTACATGATGGAAGACCCGCGCTCGATCTCGCGCGTGCTGAGCATCATCTGGGTCCTGCGTTCGCTGGAGCGTATTGGCGATCACGCCCGCAACATCTCCGAGCTGGTGATCTACCTGGTGCGCGGCACGGACGTGCGTCACCTGGGCCTCAAGCGCATGAAGGAAGAAGTTGAAGGCACCAGTGGCGAAACCGCTAATGTTCCGGGTAAATCTGACGATAAGTAAGATTGCCCAAGTAAAAACGCCCGGCCATTGGCCGGGCGTTTTTGTTGGTCGGGACAATAACGAGGGGTGGTCGATGAGTAAGGTCAGTGTGTTGGTCGTGGACGATGCTGCGTTCATTCGTGATCTGATGAAGAAGTGCCTGCGCAACTACTTCCCGGGCATGCGCATCGAAGACGCGGTCAACGGCCGCAAGGCGCAAGGCCTGCTGACCCGCGAAACCTTCGACCTGGTGCTGTGCGACTGGGAGATGCCGGAAATGTCCGGCCTGGAGTTGCTGACCTGGTGCCGCGAGCAGGACGCCCTCAAGACCATGCCGTTCATCATGGTCACCAGCCGTGGCGACAAGGAAAACGTCGTCCAGGCGATCCAGGCCGGTGTTTCGGGTTATGTGAGCAAGCCCTTCACCAACGAGCAATTGCTGAGCAAGGTCAAACAGGCCCTGAATAAAATCGGCAAGCTCGATGCCTTGCTGAATCAGGCCCCGGCCAAGCTGGCACCGGCATTCGCCAATGACTCGCTGAATGCCCTGACCGCCGGCAAGGCGCCAGTGGCTGCGGCGCCAGCGCCCAACGCGTATCTGCAAAACCGCCCGGCGGAGCCCGCCAAGGGTTTGCTCAGCAGCCCGCCGATCAAGGCCCCGATGCCGTCGCCCGCCGGTGGCCGTGGCCAGGGCCAGTTGCGTCTGCCCAGCGGCATCCAGGCCTGCGTGATCAAGGCCCTGAGCATCAAGGAAGCACTGCTGGTGGTCAAACGCAGCGAGACGCTACCGCAAGTGCTCGACAGCGCCGTGCTCGACCTGGAGCAGGGTGATAACGCCGAAATCGCCCGCCTCAACGGCTACCTGCATGCCATCGTCGCCCACGAGCCGAAACCCGACAGCGAGTGGCTGCAACTGACCTTCCGCTTCGTCGACCAGGATGCCCAGAAGCTCGATTACATTTCCCGGCTGATCGCCCGGGGCACGGCGCAGAAGCACTTTGTACCGGGTGCGTAATCAGCTTTTGAAACAGCTGGCGCCAGCCTGGGGCCATTCTGACTGCTAGGCTCACCTCAAGCCTGCCCCGACAGAATGCTGCCCATGCTCGCGCGATTGCTGATTTGCTGTGGCCTGCTCATGGCCTCGAGCCTGGCCGTGGCCACGACCATCTACAAGACCCAGCACGCCAATGGCGTGGTGTCCTATAGCGATCGGCCGTCCCGTGGGTCCCAGGTGTTTGTATTCCGCGACCGGATGGATGAGCGCCTCGACCGCCAGGTGCACCTGCAGATCAAGAAGCAGGCGGGCAGCCACAGCGTGTATGTGCGCAACGACCTGTATGCGCCGGTCGAGGTCGAGTTGAGTTTTCACCAGGTGAAAAACCTCAGTGGCGTGCCCGCCCAGGCCATCCGACGGGTCCTGCCAGCGCGTAGCAACACCCGTCTGGCGCTGCTCAAGGCGTCCCGCGCCGGCAAGCCGCTGATCTATACCCCCAGGCTCAAATACGCCTTGGGCGACCCCTCAGGCGCCACGCTGAGCTATCGTTACCCACTGCCCTGGCGCGGTGGTCCGTTTCGCCTGAGTCAGGGTGCCAACGGCCAGTACAGCCATTACGGACCGAAGAATCGCTACGCCATGGACATCGCCATGCCTGAAGGCACGCCGATCATCGCGGCACGGGCCGGGGTGGTGGTGAAAACCGAGAACCGCCAGAGCGGTCGCGGCACGGATCCGGCGGGCAACTTTGTGCGGGTGCTGCACAACGACGGGACCATGGGCGTGTACCTGCACCTCAAGCAGGGTTCGGTACGGGTCCGTGAAGGGCAGCGGGTGGCGGTGGGCAGCGCCCTGGCGCTGTCCGGCAATACGGGCAACAGCAGCGGTCCGCACCTGCACTTCGTGGTGCAGCGCAATACCGGGTTGGGGCTGGTGTCGATCCCGTATCAGTTCAGCCAGCCGGTGGGCAGCCTGCCGAACTTCGCGTTGGGGAGATAGGTGGGCCTTCAGGTAAAAGATCGCAGCCTGCAGGCTGCGATCTTTCCCGGGTTCAATCGAGCATCAATACCTTGGCCAGGACGATTTTCGGGCCTTTCATCTTTTTGATGATGATCCGCAAACCTTCGACTTCCAGCACTTCTTCCTCTTCCGGTACCCGCTTGAGGCTGTCGTAGACCAGCCCGGCCAGGGTTTCGGCTTCGACGTGGTCCAGATCCACGCCCAGCAGGCGCTCGACCTTGAACAGCGGGGTGTCACCGCGGACCAGCAGCTTGCCCGGCTGGTAGGCCAGGATGCCGCGCTCGGCCTTGCGGTGTTCGTCCTGGATGTCGCCGACCAGCACTTCCAGCACGTCTTCCATGGTCAGGTAGCCGATGATGTTGCCGTCGGCTTCCTCCACCACGGCGAAGTGCGAGCCGCCTTTGCGGAACTGCTCCAGCAACTGCGACAGCGGCATGTGCCGCGACACGCGCTCCAGCGGGCGGGTCAGCTCGGCCAGGTTGAACGACTCGGGAATGTGGTCCAGCGCGGCCAGTTCCAGCAACAGGTCCTTGATGTGCAGCAGGCCGACGAACTCCTGGCGCTCGCTGTCGTACACCGGGTACCGGCTGAACTTGTGGCGGCGGAACATCGCCAGGATTTCCTTGAGTGGCGCGTTGAACTCCAGCGTCACCAGGTCTTCCCGGGAGTTGGCCCAGTCGACCACTTCCAGCTCGCCCATTTCCACGGCCGAGGCCAGCACGCGCATGCCTTGGTCGCTCGGGTCCTGGCCACGGCTGGAGTGCAGGATCAGTTTCAGTTCTTCACGGCTGTAGTGGTGCTCGTGATGCGGGCCGGGCTCACCCTGGCCGGCAATGCGCAGGATCGCATTGGCACTGGCGTTGAGCAGGTAGATGGCCGGGTACATGGCCCAGTAGAACAGGTACAGCGGCACGGCTGTCCACAGCGACAGCAGCTCGGGCTTGCGGATCGCCCAGGATTTCGGAGCCAGCTCACCGACCACGATGTGCAGGTAGGAAATGATGAAGAAAGCGGTAAAGAACGACACGCCCTTGATCACTTCCGGCGATTCGACGCCCACGGCGCCCAGCAGCGGCTCGAGAATGTGCGCAAACGCCGGTTCACCCACCCAGCCCAGGCCGAGGGAGGCGAGGGTGATACCCAGTTGGCAGGCCGACAGGTAGGCGTCGAGCTGACTGTGCACGGTGCGCAGGATGTGGCCGCGCCAGCCGTTCTTGTCGGCAATCGCCTCGACCCGGGTCGAGCGCAGTTTGACCATGGCAAATTCCGCCGCAACGAAGAAGCCGTTGAGCAAAACCAGGATCAGTGCAAAAAGAATCATGCCGAAATCGGCGAAGAGTGTAGCGAGGGACAAGCCAGGGGAAGGGTCCATGATGGAGTTTTGCGGGTTCCGTATATTCGAATAAAGGGGGTGCAGACGAGCCTGAAAGGCAGGCCCAAGTCAGCCAATGTAGCGGCTGACAGGGCAATTGCCTAGGGGGAAGTAGCGCGGGGGGCTAGTCGGTCAGGCTGCTGGTGCGTGATTTGCTCACCTGCACCGGCACAAAATGGCAGGTGAAGGTGCTGCCATGGCCTGGCACGCTGCTGATTTCCATCCGGGCGCGGTGGCGCAGCAGTACGTGCTTGACGATCGCCAGGCCCAGGCCGGTGCCGCCGGTGTTGGAGTTGCGGCTCGAGTCGACGCGGTAGAAGCGTTCGGTCAGGCGTGGCAGGTGCTTATTGTCGATGCCGATCCCCGAGTCCTGCACGCTCAGGTGCGCGCCTTGCTCATCGCCCCACCAGCGGATGCGGATATGGCCTTCGGCCGGGGTGTATTTCACCGCATTGAACACCAGGTTGGAGAACGCGCTGCGCAACTCGGCCTCGCTGCCCTTGAGCTGAATCGAGGGGTCGGCTTCCAGGGTGATTTGCTGGTTGCGTTGCCCGGACAGCGCCAGGGCGTCGCCCTTGATCGACTGCAGCAGGCTGTCGATTGCCACTGGCTGGTTGTCCGAGGGGTAGTCGGTGGCCTCGAGCTTGGCCAGTAGCAGCAAGTCATTGAGCAAGGTCTGCATGCGACCGCCTTGCTGCTGCATCTGCTGCAGCGCGCGGGTCCAGCGCGGGTTCACGTCTTCGACGTTGTCCAGCAGGGTTTCCAGGTAGCCGCTGATTACCGTCAGTGGCGTGCGCAGTTCATGGGAGACGTTGGCGATGAAATCCTTGCGCATCTGTTCCAGCTGATGGATGCGCGTCACGTCGCGCACCAGCATCAGGTGCTCATTGTTGCCATAACGGGTGATGTACAGCTGGATGCGCATCCGATCGTTGGTCGGCGAGGGGATTTCCAGCGGCTCGGCGTAGCTGTCTTGCTCGAAGTACTCCTTGAAGCGCGGGTGGCGCACCAGGTTGGTCACCGGTTGGCCGCTGTCCTGGGGCGTCTTGAGTCCCAGCAGGGTTTCGGCGGCGCGGTTCCACCATTCCAGGTTGCCATCGCTGTCGAGCATCACCACCGCGTCCTTGAGTGCCGCTGTGGACTCCTGGACCCGGTCGATCACCGCTTGCAGGCGCCCGCGCACCCGTTGATCGCGGCGTTGCAGGTGGTAGATGCTGTCGAATACTTCGCCCCACAGGCCGTAGCCATCGGGCGGTGCTTCATCGGGTTTGTGCAGGCGCAGCCACTCGTGCAGGCGCAGCAATTGCTTGAGGGTCCAGCCCAGGTAAAGACCCAGGCCCACGGCCAGGCTCCAGCCGTAATAGCCGGTGATCAGGCCGATCACCAGGCAGCCGGTGACCAGCAGCAGCATGTGGCGGATCAGGGTGCCATGCCAGTTTTGATTCACTTGAACATGCGTCCTTGTCAGCGTTTGGAGCGGGTCGGGGTGTAATCAGGCCTTGGTCGAAAAACGATAGCCGGTGCCGCGCACGGTTTGTACCAGACTTTCGTAAGCATCACCCAGGGCTTTGCGCAGGCGACGGATGTGCACGTCCACGGTGCGCTCCTCGACATACACATTGCCGCCCCAGACCTGGTCCAGCAACTGGCCACGGGTGTAGGCGCGTTCCTGGTGGGTCATGAAAAACTGCAGTAGGCGGTATTCGGTAGGGCCCATCTCGGCCGGTTTACCGTCGATGGTTACCCGGTGGCTGATCGGGTCCAGCAGCAGGCCGCCCACTTCAATCGGGGCTTCACCTTCGGTAGGGCCGGTGCGGCGCAGCACAGCCTTGAGGCGAGCGACCAGCTCGCGGGGGGAAAACGGCTTGGTGATGTAGTCATCCGCGCCCACTTCCAGGCCCTGGATCTTGTTGTCTTCTTCGCCCTTGGCGGTGAGCATGATGATCGGGATATCACCGGTCAGCTCGTCACGCTTGAGGCGGCGGGCCAGTTCGATCCCCGAGGTGCCAGGCAGCATCCAGTCGAGCAGGATCAGGTCCGGTTTGCGGTCGACGATAATGGCGTGCGCCTGTTGGGCGTTCTCCGCCTCCAGGCAGTCATAGCCGGCCATTTCCAACGCAACGGCGATCATTTCGCGAATGGGCGCTTCGTCGTCGACGATCAGAATGCTCCTGCCAACCATGGGTTTAATCCTCTTGTCATTTAACTGTCTTGCGCCGCATTAGATAACGGAATTATTGCAGTCGTGTTACAGCATTCCAGTGTCTCTGCGAGGCGCGTGATCCTGGGCTAAGCTCTAAGTCCGAATCCTGACTACCACAAAAGAAGGTTTCCATGACTGACTATGCTCACTCCTTCAAGGCCTTGGTACTCGCTGCTGCCCTGGCCTTGCCGGCAATCGCCATGGCTGCCGAGCCGGCAATGATGAAAGGCGGCATGATGGTCGATCCCCAGGGCATGACGTTGTACACGTTCGACAAGGACAGTGGTGGAAAGTCGATGTGTAACGACGATTGCGCAAAAAACTGGCCACCGCTGACGGCGCCGGCGGATGCCAAGGCCGACGGCAAATGGACAGCGATCAAGCGTGACGACGGCAAGATGCAATGGGCGTATGACGGCAAGCCGCTGTACACCTTCGTCAAGGACGAAAAGCCCGGCGAAATGAAGGGCGACAAGATGAAAGACGTCTGGCACGTGGTTCATGAGTCGCAGAAATAACCCGTTGTTGTAGCCGCTGGCGAAGGCTGCGTCCGGCTGCGCCAGCTGCTACAAAATCTCCACCGCCCCGTCAGCGCAACGCGTAATCCAGCACGATCCCGACAAAAATCGCCAATCCTGCCCAGTGATTGTGCAGGAACGCCCGGAAGCACTTCAGTCGGTCCCGGTCGCGGGTGTACCAGAACTCCCAGGCGAAACAGCCGGCAGCCGCCAGCAAGCCGAGGTGGAACCAGCCGCCCAGGGCGAACTTCGAGCCGGCCAGCCACAGGCAGCCCAGTGCCAGCCCCTGCAGCGTGAGAATGATTGCCCGGTCGGCATCGCCAAACAGGATCGCCGTGGATTTCACGCCGATCCTCAGATCATCATCGCGGTCGGTCATGGCGTAGTAGGTGTCGTAGCCAACCGTCCACAGCAAGTTGGCGATCCACAGCAGCCAGGCGATGGCCGGCAGCTCGCCGGTCTCGGCGGTGAACGCCATCGGCATGCCCCACGAGAACGCGGCGCCCAGCACCACTTGCGGGTAATAGGTGTAGCGCTTCATGAAGGGGTAGCTGGCCGCCAGTGCCAGGCCACCGAATGACAACCAGATCGTCGCCGCGTTGGTGCACAGCACCAGCAGGAAGCTCAGGCCCATCAGCAGCGCAAAGAACACCAGCGCCTCCCGGGAGCTGATTCTGCCGGCAGCCAGTGGGCGTTGGGCGGTACGCTTTACATGGCCGTCGACCTTGCGGTCGGCCCAGTCGTTGATCACGCAGCCGCCGGCGCGGGTCAGTATCACGCCGAGGATAAAAATCACGATGTTGGCCAGGGACGGCGAGCCTTCACCTGCAATCCACAGTGCCCACAGGGTCGGCCACAACAGCAGGTAGATGCCAATGGGTTTGTCCATGCGCGTCAACTGGACGAAGTCCCAGGCGCGCGGGTTCAAGCGATTCAGCGATTTGAGCAGGTTCTGGTACATCAGCCATTCTCCGCAGGCGCGCCAACCGCCCGCCACAGGGCCGGCAAGAAGATTTCTGCGACCAGCACGCTCAAGCCACCGCGGTCGAAACGCGAACGGCGGCCCCACAAGGCCGGGGCCTGAACCTCAGGGGGCAGCCAATCAACGGGGTAGTGGCAGACCTCGATGGCGCGGCGCTGGAACGCCTGGTCGCAGAACAGCAACTCCCCCAGGGAGCGGCTGCCCAGTTCATCCATGTTCAAGCCGCCATCGCGCAACGCACTGCGCGCCGCCACGCTGCGGGCAAATACCCAGGCCTGGCCGTGGCCACGCAAATACACCTCGCGCACCCAACCTTCACTGTCCGCTGGCAAGTCGAGGACGGCGCACTCATCGGCGCGCAACGGCTGCCAACCTTCGTACAGCGGCGTGACGCTGAAACCGTCATTCGACAAGCGCGTCAGGCGTCGGGTGAGCGAGCCTTGATCGAACAGCCAGTCGAGGGTTTGCGCATCGGGAAGGGGTGTCAGCTGGCTTTGCGGTAGCCAGAGCGGAGTCGGGGCGAGGGCGTTTGAGTGCGGCACAGTGAGTCATTATTGGCAGCAAATGAGGCGGCGAGCTTAACATGTTGGTCGGCGATATTGAGTGATCGGACCGGCCTGTGGCGTCGAACACGCTTGCATCTGTCGAGTGCGATCAGTACAAAACGCCCTGAGCCGGACGGCGGACCCTTGGCGGGCGACTGTCCGCGCCAGATAAAGCCTGTGAATCCGAGGAAACAAGCAATGAAGAAGTGGCAATGCGTAGTCTGTGGGCTGATCTACAACGAAGCCGACGGCTGGCCGGATGACGGCATCGCACCGGGTACCCTGTGGCAGGACGTGCCAGAAGACTGGCTGTGCCCGGACTGCGGCGTGGGCAAGATGGATTTCGAAATGATTGAAATCAACTAACCGATTCGAGGAGTAAGGAATGAACGCACCTGTCGTGATCGTCGGCACTGGGCTGGCTGGCTACAACCTGGCCCGGGAGTTTCGCAAACTCGATGGCGAAACTCCGCTGTTGCTGATTACCGCAGATGACGGGCGTTCCTACTCCAAGCCGATGCTCTCCACCGGCTTTGGCAAGAACAAGGACGCCGACGGCCTGAGCATGGCCGAGCCTGGCGCCATGGCCGAGCAGCTCAAGGCCGAGGTGCGCACCCATACGCGCATCAGCGGCATCGACCCGGGCCACAAGCGCCTGTGGATTGGTGAAGAGGCGGTAGCCTATCGCGACCTGATCCTGGCCTGGGGCGCAGAAACCGTGCGTGTGCCGGTGCAGGGGGACGCGCCAGAGGCGATCTTCCCGATCAATGACCTGGAAGACTATGCCCGTTTTCGCGCAGCCGCCGCCGGCAAGCGCCGGGTGCTGTTGCTGGGGGCCGGGCTGATCGGCTGTGAGTTTGCCAATGACCTGATCCTCGGTGGTTATGAGGTGCAACTCGTAGCGCCGTGCGAGCAGGTCATGCCGACGTTGCTGCACCCAGCCGCCGCGGCTGCGGTGCAAGCCGGGCTGGAAAGCCTGGGGGCGAAATTCCACCTGGGGCCGGTGCTCAACCGTTTGCAGCGCACCGCTGACGGCCTGGAAGGGCATTTGTCCGACGGCCAGGTGCTGCCTTGTGACGTGGTGGTCTCGGCCATTGGCCTGCGCCCGCGAATTGATCTGGCGGCGGCCGCCGGTTTGCAGACCAATCGTGGGGTGATGGTGGACCGGCACCTGAAAACCTCCCACGCCAATATCTATGCCCTGGGTGACTGTGCCGAGGTCGATGGGCTGAATCTGCTGTACGTGATGCCGCTCATGAGTTGTGCGCGGGCGCTGGCACAAACCCTGGCCGGCAACCCGACCGCGGTGAGCTACGGAGCGATGCCGATCACCGTGAAAACCCCGGTGTGCCCGCTGGTGGTTTCCCCGCCGCCACGGGGCTCTGAGGGCGTCTGGACGGTGGAGGGGCAGGGCGCCGACATCAAGGCGCTGTGCCGCGACAGCAGCGGCAAGCTCCTGGGTTACGCCCTTACGGGGGCGGCGGTGATGGACAAATTGGCTCTAAACAAGGAGCTTCCGGCGCTTCTGGCATAAATACAGGTCGTTCTGTCGGAATCACCCCGCTTTAACCCCTACAAAGGTCGCGTCGAGACTGGCGTAGCCCGTATCCGCGTGCCATCCTCACACCCGTCTGCCGCAGAGTAGAGCCTGCGGCGCCTTGGGCGCTGTTCCGGAAGAACAGCACGGACATAACAACAAAAAACCGTCAAAGAGGCTTCACTCATGCGTAAACCAGAACTCGCCGCCGCAATCGCCGAAAAAGCTGATCTCACCAAAGAGCAGGCCAACCGCGTTCTCAACGCCGTTCTTGAAGAGATCACCGGCGCACTGCACCGCAAGGACAGCGTCACCCTGGTAGGGTTCGGCACTTTCCTGCAGCGCCACCGTGGTGCCCGCACCGGCAAAAACCCGCAGACCGGTGAGCCAGTGAAAATCAAGGCCAGCAACACCGTCGCGTTCAAGCCAGGCAAATCGTTGAAAGACAGCGTTAATCCGTAACCCCCGACCACCCTCCCGTATAACGGGTGAGCTGGATCGAAAAATGGGCACGCCAATCAGGTTGGGTGCCCATTTTTTGTGGCCGCTGACTTGGGCTGGCTGCGGGCAAAAACTGGCCAGCGGAGGTCTTTGGTTTGAATCGTTGACGGTGACTTGGTAGTCATCTTACGTAAAAAGCAGCTCATCTCCCGACAACGATAGGTAACAGTGGCGTTCCAGTTTGAACTCGTTAAACTGCCCCGGCGTTCACTTTTTTCTTCTGGGGCTTGAGCATGAAATTTCGTTTTCTCCTGTGGATGCTGGGCTTGCTGATGCGCAAGGCCAGCCGGACCAACCCGGCTTTTCAGCAGCAGTTGGCCGACAAGGACCTGGTGTTCCAGTTGCAGACGCAGGACGGCAAGGTGGCACGGCATTTCGTGGTCAAAGACCAGCGCATCACCAGCAAGTCCGGGCTGTATGCCGAGCCGGCCTTCGCCATCGCTTTCAAGGACGCAGCCTACGGTTTCGCCACGATGCAGGCGAAGAACAAGCAACTGGCATTCATGACCGGGATCCAGGACAAGTCGATCCAGATCAAGGGCAACCCAGCGCTGGTGATGTGGTTCCAGGGGCTGACCAAGTATCTGAAACCGCGCAAGGCCAAGCCTAAGGCGTGAGGCCGACGCTGGCGCCGGGCAGCGTAGTGCCTAGGTGTGGGAGAACTGCGACGCCAGTTCGCGCAACAGCACTTCGGCATCCAGCACCTTGCTGACCGCTTCCTCGGCTTTGTCGCGGGTCAGGCCCAGGCGCTCGAGCAGGGCGTCGGGGATGTTGGTGTCCGGGCCGGAACCGACGCCTCGGCTGCGCAGCAGGCGTACGGCCAGACACACCAGGTTGGCATACTCGGCGAATTCGCCGTCGTAGCTTGGGTCGTGCTGGAAGCGCAGGGCGGTGGCCAGTTCGTCGGGCATGTCCCAGTGGCGCATCAGCCAGGCGCCGATCTGTTCCCGGCTGATCCCCAGCAAATGCTGCTCGATATAGGTGTGGCACAGGTGCGGGTTGACCTCCAGGTGACGGCAGATCAGCGAGAAGTGTGGCGGGAAGACATGGGCCAACAGCAGGTAGCCAAAGTTGTGCAGCAGGCCCGCCAGGTAGGTCAGGCCGGCTTCCGGGCGTTGGGCCCGCGGCATGGCCCGGGTCAGGCCTTCGATGACGGCGGCGGTGTAGATCGACTGCTGCCAGTACGGCGTGGCCTGTTGTGGGTGATCCTTGGGCAGGCTCAGGGTTTTCCCCAGGGCCAGGCCCAGCGCCAGGTTGATCACCAGGTCAAAGCCCAGTACGCGGACAATTGCGTCTTCCACCGAGCGGATCTTGCCCGGTGACGCGTAGTACGGCGATGCCGCCCAGCTCACGACCTGGGCGGCGAGTGCCGGATCGGTTTCGACGACGCCGGTGATGTCGTCGATGGTGGCATTGGGGTCGACCCGCAGTTTGATGATTTTCTGTGCGGAACCGGCCAGGGGTGGAATCTCGATGGTCGCTTCCAGGCGTTGCTGGATGCGGCGCGCGGTGAAGGCCTGGACGGCCTGGGTGATTTCCTCGCGGTCATCTCCTGGTCGGTCGAGGTTCGGTCGGATGCGGCTCAGCGGCTCGCCAAAATTTGCGGCGCTGGCCTGGGTGAGCATGCTCTTGAAGTCTTCGCCGCGGATTTCCAGGAGCATGCCTGGCTCGCCGGAATTGATCAGCAGCAGTGGCTGGTCGAGCAGGCTTTGTTCGTACAGGCACGGAGAGCTGGTGAGGGCCGGCAGGCCGGGCAGCAGGCTCAGGTTGTGCTTGCCAAGCATGCGCTCCAGGCGGTCCTGCGGCACTGCGGTGAGGCGGCGACCGGTGAGTTCGGCCAGGCGATTGAGGTCCAGCAACTGGCTCTGCGGGAACAGCACCATGAGCGCACCGATGGCGTCGTCGAGCAGCACTGCCTGGACCTTGCGCTCGGCATTCAGGCCTGGATGTTCAAGCACTTCGGTGTAGCCGATGCCTAGCTTGCGGAGCAATAGCCGGATAACCGACGGCGTGTGCGGGGTTTCGCCAGCGAGAGCAACTTCAGTCATGGTCTGGATCCGATCCCTACAATTTCGAGAGTATAACCAGCTTGCGGGTGCCCTTGCTGGCCAAGCCAGGCGACACGTTACACCTGGCCGTATTGTTGACCATGGCGTAGCCAGCGATCCAGCAACGGGCTGACATGGTGCGGCCAACGTTCCAGCAGCGCCTGGGCCGCGTCGCGCACCGCGGGTAACAGGTCGGCGTCGCGCATCAGGTCGGCGACCTTGAATTGCAGCAGGCCGGTCTGGCGAGTGCCAAGCATTTCGCCGGGGCCGCGCAGCTCAAGGTCCTTTTCGGCGATCACAAATCCGTCGTTGGTTTCGCGCATGATGCCCAGGCGTTGCCGGCCGATCTGCGACAGTGGTGGGTGGTAGAGCAGCACGCAGTGGCTGGCGGCGCTGCCTCGGCCCACCCGGCCACGCAGTTGGTGCAATTGCGCCAGGCCCAGGCGCTCCGGGTTTTCGATGATCATCAAGCTGGCATTGGGCACGTCGACCCCGACTTCGATCACCGTGGTGGCCACCAGCAGTTGCAGGGCCCCGGCCTTGAACTCGGCCATCACCGCGGCCTTTTCCGCAGGCTTCATGCGGCCGTGGATCAGCCCCACCTTCAATTCGCCGAGGGCGGCGGTGAGGTCGGCAAAGGTGGTCTCGGCGGCCTGGCAGGTGAGTTCTTCCGACTCCTCGATCAGGGTGCACACCCAATACGCCTGGCGCCCTTCGGCACAAGCCCCGCGCACGCGCTCGATGACTTCGACGCGGCGCGTGTCGGTGACCAGCACGGTATTGACCGGGGTGCGCCCGGGCGGCAGTTCATCGAGGATCGAGGTGTCGAGGTCGGCGTAGGCGCTCATGGCCAGGGTGCGTGGAATCGGCGTGGCGGTCATGATCAACTGGTGTGGACACATCCGCCCGCCCACGCCTTTCTGGCGCAGCGCGAGGCGTTGCTGGACGCCGAAGCGGTGTTGTTCGTCGATGATCACCAGCGCCAGGTTCTTGAACTGCACTTCATCCTGAAACAGTGCGTGGGTGCCGACCACCATTGGCGTGCCGCTGGCGATCTGTTCGAGGGCGGCGACACGGTTCTTGCCCTTGAGCTTGCCGGCCAGCCAGGCGACTTCCAGGCCCAGGGGCTCGAGCCAGCGCTTGAAGGTGATGAAGTGTTGTTCGGCGAGAATCTCGGTGGGCGCCATCAATGCCACCTGGTAGCCAGCTTCCAGCGCTTGCAGGGCGGCGAGGGCGGCGACTACGGTCTTGCCGGCGCCGACATCGCCCTGGATCAGCCGCAGCATGGGCTCGTGCTGGCTCATGTCGTAGGCGATTTCATTGCCCACCCGTTGCTGCGCGCCGGTCGGCGGGAAGCCCAGGTTGGCCAGGTATTGGGCCGGCAATCGGCTGGCTTTGGGCATGGCCGGCGCGCGTAGCGAACGCATGCTTTCGCGCAGGCGTTGTTGCGACAACTGATGGGTCAGCAACTCTTCGAATGCCAGGCGATGTTGCGCCCAGTGGTGGCCCAGGGCGAGTTCGTCGACATCGGCATCGGCGGGTGGGTGATGCAGGTAGCGGATTGCGTCGTCCAGCGGCGCCAGTTGGTAGTCACGCGCCAGTTCGCTGGGCAACCAGTCCGGCAGGCTGCTGGGACCGAGCAGGGTCAGGGTTTGCTGGCACAGTTGGCGCAAACGCTGTTGGGTCAGGCCTTCGGTGAGCGGGTAGACCGGGGTCAGGGTTTCATCTACCGGCGGCGGTTCGTCGCCGGTGATGGCGCGGTACTCCGGGTGGTAGATCTCCAGGCCTGATGCGCCGGGCCGTGCTTCGCCGTAGCAGCGCACGCGGGTGCCGCGTTTCAGGCCTTCCTTTTGCGCGTTGCTGAAATGGTAGAAACGCAGGCTCAAGCCGCCGGTGCCGTCCTGCAGGCGTACTACCAGGCTGCGGCGCCGGCCCATGACCACGTCGGCGCCGCTGACGGTGCCTTCGATCACAGCATCCTGCCCGGGCCGCAAATGACCGATGGGCACCACGCGAGTGCGGTCTTGATAGCGCAGCGGCAGGTGAAACAGTACGTCCTGGAGGTTCTCCAGACCGACCTTGGCGAGTTTTTCGGCCATGGCTTCGCCGACACCCTTGAGTGCCGTGACCGACACTTGCGACAGCTCCGTCATGGCGAACGCTTAACCCGCAGCCGTGGCCGGCTTGGCCACCGAGCAGAGACGGATCGAGTCGGCGAGGATTTCAATTGCTTTGGGCCGCGGGAAGCTGGCGCGCCAGGCGATGGCCACGGTGCGGAACGGCACCGGTGGGGTCAGCGGGCGCACTTCGATCACGCCGGGGGCGTAGTGGTGACTGTCGACGGCCGACAGCGGCAGGATCGAGATGCCCAAGCCCGAGGCCACCATGTGGCGGATGGTTTCCAGCGAGCTGGATTCGACCGTGGTGTGCTTGGCACCGTCGTTGCCCTTGGCCAGGGTCGGGCAGGCTTCGAGGACCTGGTCGCGGAAGCAGTGACCTTCACCGAGCAGCAACAGGCTCTTGTCGTTGAGCAGGCTGGCGTCGATGGTGTCTTTCTGGGTCCAGGGGTGCTGGGCCGGCATCAGGACGTAGAACGGCTCGTCGTAGAGTTGCAGGGTCAACACGTCGGCTTCGTTGAACGGCAGGGCGATGATGATCGCGTCCAGCTCGCCGTTGCGCAGTTTGTCGCGCAGCACGTGGGTGAAGTTCTCTTCGATGTACAACGGCATCTGCGGGGCGACCCGGTGCAGTTGTGGAATCAGGTGCGGGAACAGGTACGGGCCGACGGTGTAGATCGCGCCGACCTTGAGCGGCGCGGTCAGCTGGTTCTTGCCGGCCTGGGCCAGTTCACGGATGCCTTGGGCCTGCTCCAGGACCTTCTGGGCCTGGGCGACGATGCCTTCGCCGACCGGAGTCAGGCGCACCGCGCTTTTGCTGCGCTCGAAAATCAGCACACCGAGTTCGTCTTCAAGCTTTTTCACGCCCACCGACAGGGTCGGCTGACTGACGTGGCAGCGTTCAGCCGCGTGGCCGAAATGCTGTTCTTGGGCGAGGGTAACGATGTAGCGTAATTCTGTGAGGGTCATAGCGGGCGTCCGTGAAGTTGCGGGCCAAGCATACCGGCTGCAATCGATAGACGCACGTTATCAGACTGAGTGTGTGGAGTGACACTGGGCAATGCATCTTTGCCGTTGCCGGATATGCAGAAGGCACCTTTCGGTGCCTTCCTTGTAGGGCATTGTGTTGCTTAACGGCGCTTCTTCTCCAGCGAGTACACAAACGGTGCGACGATTTCGATCGAGCCGTTGTTGAGCATATCGGCCGGTGGCTTGGGCAGGGGCTGGGCGCGGCGGATCATTTCCAGGGTGGCCCGGTCCAGATCGGTGTTGCCGGAGCGTCCTACCAGCTCATAGGACAACACCTTGCCTTCGGCATCGACCACGAACCGCAAGCGGTTCAGGCCTTCCTTGCCGCGTGCCTGGGCGCCCGGCGGGTACTTCTTGTACTTCTGCAGGTGCGCCAGCAGTGTGCCTTGCCAACTGGCCTTGGCGGCATTTTGTGCTGCCGTTGGACCGGGGCTGGGCTGTGCCGATTTGGCGGGGGGTACGTTGCTTGGCTGGGCCTCGGACGGTGGCGTTTCCGAAGGTTTTTCCTTCACCGGCTCAGGCTTTTTCTCTACCGGTTTAGGCGGCTGAGGCTTGGGCTTGGGCTTGGGTTTTGGCTTGGGCACCGAGATCGTCGGTTTTGGCGCCTCGGCCAGTTTCGGCAGCGGCAGTTCTTCTGCCGGTGTCGGCGGTTGGGGTGGCGTTACGACCTTGGGCGGTGCCGGTTGCGGTGGCGCCGGAACAGGCGCCAACTCGACCAGCATCGCCATGGGCGGCAGCGTGACGGGGGGCGAGGACTTCCAGTTGAGCGCGAGGATTACCGCGACCGCGTGGACGCCGAGCACCACCGCCAGGCTAGCGCTGTAACGCGTCAGCTTTTGGCGCGTCGTGATCATTTTTTGGCTGCCGTCTCAAGTCCGACCAGGCCGACCTTCAGGTAACCGGCTGCCCGCAGGGCATCCATTACGTGCATCAGGTCGCCATAGTCCACGCCTTTGTCGGCCTGGAAGAAGATGGTGGTGTCCTTCTTGCCCTGGGTGCGAGCATCAAGGGTCGCGCCGAGGGTCTCGGTCTTGACTTCGTCTTCGCCCAGGTACAGCCGTTGGTCGGCCTTGACGCTGAGGAACACCGGTTTCTCCGGTCGCGGCGCCGGCTTGGCGCTGGAGGCGGGCAGGTCAACCTTGATGTCCACGGTGGCCAGCGGGGCCGCCACCATGAAGATGATCAACAGCACCAGCATTACGTCGATGAACGGCGTAACGTTGATTTCGTGGTTCTCGGCGAGGTCGTCGCTCGCGCCTTCCTTCAAATGCAAGCCCATGGCTGATTACCCTACTTTGACCATATGCGGCTGCGAGGAGCGCTCGCTTGGCAGGTGATCGAGGTCGCGGCTGACCAGCAGCAGGACTTCAGCGGAGGCGTCGGAGACCTGAGCCTTGTAGCCGGCGATGGAGCGGGCGAAGACGTTGTAGATGACCACGGCAGGAATCGCCGCCACCAGGCCCAGCGCGGTTGCCAGCAGGGCTTCGGCGATGCCGGGGGCGACCACGGCGAGGTTGGTGGTCTGGGTCTTGGCGATGCCAATGAAGCTGTTCATGATGCCCCACACGGTGCCGAACAGGCCGACGAAGGGAGCGGTGGAGCCGATGGTGGCCAGCACACCAGTGCCATTGCTCATGTTGCGACCGCAGGCCGCGACCAGGCGCTCCAGGCGGAAGCTGACACGTTCCTTGATGCCTTCCTTTTCACGGCTGTTGGCCGATAGGCGCATCTCTTCCAGGGCGTCATGGACCAGCAGGTTGGCCAGGGTCCCGGCCTTGGTGGCGGTAGCGCTGGCTTCCTTGAGGGTGGTGGCCTTTTTCAGGTGAGTGATTTCACTGCGCAGGCGACGCTTGGCAGCCATCAGCTCGAAGCCCTTGGCGATCCAGATGGTCCAGGTGATGACCGAGGCGATGGCCAGGCCGATCATCACGATCTTCACGATAATGTCGGCGTTCTGGTACATGCCCCACGGCGACAGGTCATGGGCCATGCCCAAGGTGTTGTCGGCTTCCAGGACTTCAGGCTCGTCAGCGGTAGGTGCGTCGCTAGCCAGTGCCGGGTCGGTAGCGACCGGCGTCACGGTTGGCGCTGCGTGGTCGGCGTTGCCATGGGCGGCGTCGGCGGCCGGTGCAGGTGCTACTGCTGCGGCTGGCGCGGTGGCGGAGGTTGGCTCATCGGCGAACGCTGCGGTGGGGGCCAGCAGGAGACTGAACACCAGTGCGGCTACGGCGCTCAAGGCGCGCAACGGGCGGACGGGTGTGGTTGGCGAAGCGGAGAGTGGATTGCGTGTCATGCTGGCCGGACCTGAGAGAAAAAGAGGGTTAATGTCCTTCCAGGCCTCGTGGGGCCGAGAACAAAGTGGCGGGCATTATTGCAATTAATTCTTGTTAACAGAAGTAATAGCGTCTCTTTTTTTCTTCTATTACTAGCCGCTCGTCCATTGTCGAGGCTAGTCTGTGCCTTTATCAGGGGAGTGAATTGATGTCCGCGCCTAGTGTATTGATCGCCGGTTGTGGTGATGTCGGCGGCCGTCTGGCTGAGCAAATGATGGCAAAAGGCTGGCATGTCTATGGGTTGCGTCGCACCATTGCCAACCTGCCGGCTGGGGTGATCGGGGTCGCCGGTGATCTGTTCAACGAAGATTGCCCAGAGACCTGGCCCGTCGGGGCTGTGGACTACCTGGTGTATTGCGCGGCAGCCACCGATCACGATGAGGCGGGCTATCGCGCGGCCTATGTGCAGGGCCTGCAGCATGTGCTGGGCTGGCTGGACGACTACGGCCAGGTGCCCGAGCGTTTGCTGTTTGTCTCCAGCAGCAGTGTCTACGAGCAGCAGGACGGTGGTTGGGTCGATGAAACCGCTCCGGACAAGGCTTCGGCGTATTCCGGGCGGGTGATGCTGGAGGCCGAGCAGATAGCACTGGGCAGCGGCATCCCGGCCAGCGTGGTGCGCTTGACCGGAATTTACGGTCCGGGCCGCGAGTGGCTGTTGACTCAGGTGCGTCGTGGCTATCGTGTGGCCGTGGACCCGCCGTTGTATGGCAACCGGATTCACGCCGACGATGCGGCTGGGTTGCTGGCGTTCCTGCTCGATGCCAACCATCAGGGTGTGGCGCTGGACGATTGCTACATTGGCGTCGACGATGCACCCGCCCCGCTGGCCGAGGTGGTGATGTGGCTGCGCGAATACCTGGGAGTGACGGAGTGGGCCGAAGACGCCAGCGTGCGGCGTACCGGCAGCAAGCGTTGCAGTAATGCGCGGGCGAAGGCGTTGGGCTGGAAGCCCCGGTATCCGACTTATCGCGAGGGCTATGCGGCGATTCTGGCGGGCAAGGCCTGAGGCGGGAGCGAGTCGGGCGGGATTGCGGCTGCGCGCGATGCACGTCATCGATTACGCGCGCTGCCTGAGTCCATGCGTTAGCCCTGAGTTCATCGCGAGCAGGCTCGCTCCCACCGTTTCCTGGCGGCTTACTGCTTTTCCAGGGTCCACTGGCGAGTGCCAGGGGAGAACGACGGTTTTTCATCGGCCTGTGCGCCGTTGACCGCCTGGAAAATCTCCATGTCATCGCCCTTGCGGGTAAAGATCCATGGGTTGCCCTGCTCGTTGAGTTGCAGCCAGATGGTGTCATTGCCACCGCTCATCGACGCGCAATCACCGGCCAGGCACAAGGCGTAGCGATCGGCACCCGGCAAACCCTGCACTGAACCGTCGGCCTGGAACTGCACAGTATTGCCTTCTCCAGGACCGTTGACGATCTTCCAGCCACCGCCCAGGTAGGCCGAATAAAGTGCGCGCTCAAAGCTGGCACCCAGCGGGGCGCCTACGGGAACGGCTTCCTTGGGCAGGTCAAACGTCTGCTCCGGCTCATTGTCGTTGGCCGCTTGTTGCAGTTGTTTACCATCGCGTTTCAATTCGCTGCCGGAGCTGCCGTACACCTCGATCTTCCAGGTGCCGGATTGTTCGCCGAGGATCTTGCCTTCGATGTTTTCAAAGCCATTGGTGTAGCGCGCCTGGCTGGCCTTGGTGTTGACGTCCCATTCCAGGTTCGGGCCATTGGCTTGCAGGGCTTCACGCAGCGGAACGCCCTTGGCTGCGGCATCGATAGCCGCCTGGTTGATCCAGGTGCCGCTGATGTCGCGGTCGGCAGGGTCACTGGCACAGCCGCCGAGCAGCACCGCAAGCAACGAGAGAGCTAGCGCTTTGCGCATGAGGAAATCCTTTGGGAGCGGGGTCGGCGTTACCTGTCAGGTAACGCCGCGCGTGTTACTCGATTACCAGAATGGCGTCCATTTCAACCTGGGAGCCCTTTGGCAGGGCAGCCACGCCGATGGCGGCGCGGGCAGGGTAAGGCTGGTCGAAGTACTTGCCCATGATCTCGTTGACCTTGGCGAAGTGGCTCAGGTCGGTGAGGAAGATGTTCAGCTTGACGATGTCCTTAAAGGAACCGCCGGCAGCTTCTGCTACTGCCTTGAGGTTCTCGAACACCTGGACGGTCTGGGCTTCGAAGCCTTCAACCAGTTCCATGGTTTTTGGGTCGAGCGGGATCTGGCCGGACATGTAGACGGTGTTGCCGGCCTTGATCGCCTGGGAATAAGTGCCGATAGCGGCTGGGGCCTTGTCGCTGGTGATAACTGTCTTGGTCATTGATGACTCCTTGTAATGGCTTGGCTACGTTAGCGAGCTATGCACGCATGCGGGTGATGCGGATCACCCCGGTCAGGGCGCGCAGTTTCTTGATCACGCGGGCCAGGTGCACGCGGTCGTGTACGCTGACCACCAGTTGAACCACGCTGATGCGACCATCGCGTTCGTCCATGCTGATTTTCTCGATGTTGCCGTCGGCGGCATTGACGCTGCTGGCCAACAGGGCGATCAGGCCGCGCTGGTGTTCCAGTTCGACGCGCAGCTCGACGTTGAATTCGCCGGTGACATCCTTGGCCCACGACAACTGGATGCATTTTTCCGGGTTGTGGCGGATTTCGCTGATGTTGCGGCAGTTGTCCAGGTGCACGACCATGCCTTTGCCCGCGGACAGGTGGCCGACGATCGGATCGCCCGGAATCGGCGTGCAGCACTTGGCGTAGCTGAGCACCAGGCCTTCGGTGCCGCGGATCGCCAGCGGACCTTCCGGGCTGGGCAGTTGTTCGCCTTCGCCCAGCAGGCGGCGGGCCACGACATAGGCCATGCGATTGCCCAGGCCGATGTCTTCGAGCAGGTCTTCGATCAGTTCGAGGCGGTACTCGGCGAGCATGGCCTTGACCCGCTCGGCCGGGATTTTTTCCAGCGAGCTGTCAAAGCCGTTGAGCACCTTGTTCAGCAGGCGTTCGCCGAGGCTGATGGATTCGGAACGGCGTTGCAGTTTCAGGGCATGGCGGATGTGGGTGCGTGCCTTGCCGGTGACTACAAAGTTGAGCCACGCCGGATTCGGTCGAGCGCCCGGGGCGCTGACGATCTCGACCGTGGAGCCGCTTTGCAGGGGCTCGGACAGCGGTGCCAGGCGGCGGTTGATCCGGCAGGCGATGCAGCTGTTGCCGACGTCGGTGTGCACCGCGTAGGCGAAGTCGACCGCCGTGGAGCCTTTGGGCAGCTCCATGATCCGGCCTTTGGGCGTGAATACGTAGACCTCGTCCGGGAACAGGTCGATCTTCACGCTTTCAATGAATTCCAGCGAGTTGCCGGCGCGTTGCTGCATTTCCAGCACGCCCTTGACCCACTGGCGGGCGCGGGCATGGGTGCCTTTGGGCTGCTCGTCACCGCTGGACTTGTACAGCCAGTGCGCGGCGATGCCATTGTTGGCCATCTCTTCCATTTCACGGGTACGGATCTGGATCTCGATCGGTACGCCGTGCATGCCGAACAGCGTGGTGTGCAGCGACTGGTAGCCGTTGGCCTTGGGGATTGCGATGTAATCCTTGAAGCGCCCCGGCAGTGGTTTGTACAAATTATGTACAGCGCCTAGCACGCGGTAGCAGGTATCGACCTTGTCGACGATGATCCGGAACGCGTAGACGTCCATGATCTCGTTGAAGGCCCGACGTTTGCCGCGCATTTTTTTGTAGATGCCGTAGAGGTGTTTCTGCCGGCCGCTGACTTCGCCCTGGATTTCATCGATGGCCAGGCAGTGGCTCAAGGACTCTTCGATCTTGTTGACGATTTCCTTGCGGTTGCCCCGGGCGCGTTTAACGGCCTGGTTGATCCGCGCGGAACGCATTGGGTGCATGGCCTTGAAGCCGAGGTCTTCGAACTCTATGCGGATGGCGTGCATGCCCAGCCGGTTGGCAATGGGGGCATAGATTTCCAGGGTTTCCTTGGCGATGCGCCGGCGTTTTTCACCGGACAGCACTTCCAGCGTACGCATGTTGTGCAGGCGGTCGGCCAGCTTGACCAGGATCACGCGAATGTCGCGCGCCATGGCCATGGCCATCTTCTGGAAGTTTTCCGCTTGGGCCTCAGCCTTGGTCTCGAAATTCATCTGGGTCAGTTTGCTGACCCCATCGACCAATTCGGCCACGGTTTCGCCGAACTGCGCTTGCAGCGCTTCCTTGGCAATACCGGTGTCTTCGATCACGTCATGCAGCATTGCCGCCATCAGGCTCTGATGGTCCATGTGCATGTCGGCAAGAATATTCGCCACGGCAAGAGGATGCGTGACATACGCCTCGCCACTGCGGCGGCGTTGGCCGTCGTGGGCTTGTTCGGCGTAGAAATACGCTCGGCGGACCAGGTTGACCTGGTCATTGCCGAGGTAGGTCGATAAGCGATCGGCGAGGGCGTCTATGCTCGGCATGATGACTCCTGCCGATGGCTGTGATCCCGCGCCGTGCTACGTCGACCAGGCATAGGCTTAGACGGCCTCGTTGGACTCGTCCTCGAACGCTGCGAACAGCGGTTCGTCTTCGACGATTTCAGCATTGGCGATGAACTCGTAGCTCATCAGGCCTTCGGCGATTTCACGCAGGGCGACAACGGTAGGCTTGTCGTTTTCCCACTGGACCAGTGGCTCTTTGCCGCCGGTGGCCAGTTGACGGGCACGCTTGGTAGAGAGCATGACCAGCTCAAAGCGGATTTCCACGTGTTCAAGGCAGTCTTCAACGGTTACGCGGGCCATGGTATTCCTCGGAGCGAATGCAATATGCGCGCTGCCCGGTTGGGCGAGCGGACTCAACAGTTTAAAAAATCACCAGCGATTAGGGAAGCGCTGATTTTTTAACCAAGCTCTTCAACGCGCTGCAAGTGCCAATGTAAAGCCCTTGCAGCGGTTTTGGGAAGTGCTGTTTAACCGAGCAATTCGGCCAGAAGTTTGCCGTGAAGCTGCTGCTGGCGCTTCTGATGCAGCTGATTGGCGCGAAAGATCGCCTGCAAATCGTGCAAGGCGTGGGCGAAATCGTCGTTGATGATCAGGTAGTCATAGTCGACGTAGTGGCTCATTTCGCTGACGGCTTCGCGCATCCGGCCGTCAATGATCTCGTCGCTGTCCTGGCCGCGATTGGTCAGGCGCTGGTGCAATGCCTGCAGGGACGGCGGCAGGATGAAGATCGAGCGGGCCTGCGGCATCAATTTGCGCACTTGCTCGGCGCCTTGCCAGTCGATTTCCAGGATCAGGTCATGGCCTTCGTCCAGGATCTGCTGCAGGTGGCTTTGCGAGGTGCCGTAGAGGTTGCCGAACACCTCGGCGCGCTCGAGGAAGTCGCCGTGCTCGATCATCTTCACGAACTCGCTGCGCTCGACGAAGTGATAGTTCACCCCGTTCTCTTCACCGGGGCGCATGGCGCGGGTGGTGTGGGAGACCGAGACGCGGATCCGCTGGTCGGCGTCCGTCAGGGCCTTGACCAGGCTGCTCTTGCCTGCGCCCGAGGGGGCGGAAATGATGTACAGGGTGCCGGTGCTGTGGGTCATGTCGGGGTTGCCTTACTCAATGTTCTGCACTTGTTCGCGCATTTGCTCGATCAACACTTTGAGGTTGACCGCAGCCTGGGTGCTGCGCGGGTCGAAAGCTTTGGAGCCCAGGGTGTTGGCTTCACGGTTGAGCTCCTGCATCAGGAAGTCCAGGCGCCGGCCGGCGGCGCCGCCGGACTTGAGGACGCGGCGAACTTCAATGATGTGGGTGCTCAGGCGGTCCAGTTCCTCGGCGACGTCGCTTTTTTGCGCGAGCATGACCATTTCCTGCTCCAGGCGCTGCGGGTCGAGTTCGGCCTGCATGTCGGCAAAGCGGTCGAGGACTTTCTGGCGCTGGGTGGCGAGCATCTGCGGGACCAGTTCGCGCAGGGTCACGACGTCTTCTTCAATGGCGCTCAGGCGCTCGCTGATCAGTCGCGCCAACTCCGCGCCTTCGCGCTCGCGGCCAGCCTTGAGCTCCTTGAGGCCCTGGTTGAACAGCGCCAGCGCCTCGGCATTCAGCGCTTGCGGGTCGCTGGCATCGGCCACCAGGACTCCCGGCCAGGCCAGCACTTCCAGCGGGTTGAGTGCCGCGGGATTGCTGATCAGGCTGGCAATGGTTTCGGCGGCGGCGATCAGTTGCGCGGCGCGCTCGCGGTCAACCTGCAGCGCCTTGCCGGCGGTTTCTTCGGTAAAGCGCAGGGTGCATTCGAGCTTGCCTCGCGACAGGCCCTGGCGCAGTGCCTCGCGCACGTTGCCTTCGAGGTCACGGAAGGACTCTGGCAGGCGCAGGTGCGGTTCCAGATAGCGGCTGTTGACCGAGCGCAACTCCCAGCTCAGGGTGCCCTGGCTGCCGGCTTTTTCGACGCGGGCAAAGGCGGTCATGCTGTGCACCATGGCGGTACCTCGCGATGCAGGTCGCTAGCGAACCCCGGGGTTCGGCGGACCTGCTTGAATGAATTAAAGCCCACAGGCAACAAAGGCGCGCGATTGTAGCGCAGTGCAGCGGGAGCTCCCAAACGAGGCGTGCGACAAAGCGCTGCAGCTCGTCGCAGCGTGCGCTGCAGAGCCCTCGCTCGTCGCCGGTTTTTTTTAGAAGTGCCCAGGCGTGCCCGGCCGCCCTATAATGCTCGGCAGATTTCCGTCCTTCGTACAGGTATCCCCTATGAAACGTCCAAGTGGTCGCGCTGCCGATCAGCTTCGCTCGATCCGCATCACCCGCAACTACACCAAACATGCCGAGGGATCTGTACTGGTCGAGTTCGGTGATACCAAGGTGATCTGCACCGTCAGCGTCGAGAACGGCGTACCGCGCTTCCTCAAGGGCCAGGGCCAGGGCTGGTTGACCGCCGAGTACGGCATGCTGCCGCGCGCCACCGGTGAACGTAACCAGCGTGAAGCGAGCCGTGGCAAGCAAGGCGGCCGCACCCTGGAAATCCAGCGCCTGATCGGCCGTTCGCTGCGCGCTGCGCTGGATATGTCGAAACTTGGCGATGTGACCCTGTACGTCGATTGCGACGTGATCCAGGCCGACGGCGGTACTCGTACTGCCTCGATCACCGGCGCCATGGTGGCCTTGGTCGATGCCTTGAAAGTGATCAAGAAGCGTGGCGGCCTGAAAGGCGGCGACCCGCTCAAGCAAATGATCGCAGCCGTGTCGGTGGGCATGTACCAGGGCGAGCCAGTGCTGGACCTGGACTACCTGGAAGATTCGGCAGCCGAGACCGACCTGAACGTGGTGATGACCAGCACCGGTGGTTTCATCGAAGTGCAGGGCACCGCCGAAGGCGCGCCGTTCCAGCCTGAAGAGCTGACCGCGATGCTGGAACTGGCGAAAAAAGGCATGGCCGAGATTTTCGACCTGCAACAGGCTGCGCTGGCTGACTGATTGTTCCGGTCGCCAGCAAGGAGAGTGTCATGAGTGATGAGCAACTGCCGCTGCCCGTGCCGAGCCGTGAGGTTCGCCAGTGGGCGATGTTCTGTCATCTCTCGGCCTTGCTGGGGATCTGGGTGCCCTTCGGCTCGCTGATCGGCCCGCTGATTCTGTGGCAGATGAAGCGTGAGATGGACCCGTTCATCGACGACCAGGGCAAGGAGGCGCTGAATTTCCAGATCAGCGTGGCCATTGCCTCGGCAATCTGCCTGCTGTTGATGGTGGTGGTGATCGGCTTCTTCTTGTTTGGCCTATTGGCCATTGGCGCGTTGGTGCTGACCATCATTGCCGGAGTCAAGGCCAATGAGGGGCAGGTGTATCGCTACCCGTTCACCTGGCGACTGATCAAATAATAACCAGGTGCATTGCCGGTGGGAGCGGGCTTGCCCGCGATAGCGATCTGGCAGGCAGCACATGGGCTGAAGGTCATGGCCTCATCGCGGGCAATCCCGCTCCCACAAAAAAGCCGACATCGCTGTCGGCTTTTTTGTGTCTTGCGAAACGACGCCTAGATGGTCAGCGTCCAGTCGTAGTCCACGATCAGCGGTGCGTGCTGCGAGAACCGCGGTTGACGTGGCAGGCGTGCACTGCGAACAAAGCGGCGCAGGCCTGGGGTCAACAGCTGGTAGTCGAAGCGCCAGCCCAGGTTGAGCATCTCAGCCTGTTCGTTGTCTGGCCACCAGCTGTACTGGTCGCCTTCACGGCTGACTTCGCGCAGGGCGTCGACATAACCCATGTTGCCGACAATCTCGTCCATCCAGGCACGCTCAGGTGCCAGGAAGCCCGGGGATTGCTGGCTGTCGCGCCAGTTCTTGATATCCAGCTTCTGTTGCGCCACGTACAGCGAGCCACAATAAATGTACTCGCGCCGCTTGCGCCGCTGTTTATCCAGATAACGGGCGAAATCGTCCATTAGCTTGAACTTCTGGTTCAAGTCTTCATCGCCGTTCTGCCCCGAAGGAAGCAGCAAGGTCGCGATGCTGACCTTGTCGAAATCGGCTTGCAGGTAGCGCCCGTAGCGGTCGGCCGTCTCGAAACCGAGACCGCTGATGACAGCCTTCGGTTGCAGCCGCGAATACAAAGCCACGCCACCTTGGGCGGGGACTTCGGCATCGCAGGCATAAAGGAAGTAGCCATCCAGTTGGAAGGCTGGATCGTCCAGTTCAAAGGCGGAGGCGCGGGTGTCCTGCAGGCAGATGACGTCGGCATTCTGGGCTTGCAGCCAACTGAGCAAACCGCGCTCGACTGCCGCCTGAATACCATTGACGTTCACACTGATGATCCGCATAAATGGCCCCAAAAATCGCGTGCGTGTATGATACACGGCGTCAAGCTAATTAGCTAAATCCGTGGTATTTGGGGTTTTTTGCATGCAAGCGTATCAGCGCGATTTCATTCGTTTTGCCATCGATCGCGGCGTTTTGCGCTTCGGTGAGTTCACCCTGAAGTCCGGGCGCACCAGCCCTTACTTCTTTAATGCCGGCCTGTTCAACTCCGGCAGCGCCTTGGCGCAGCTGGGTCGCTTCTATGCGGCGGCCATTGTCGAGAGCGGTATTGCCTTCGACGTGCTGTTTGGTCCGGCGTACAAGGGCATCCCGTTGGCGGCCACCACCGCAGTGGCCCTGGCTGAACACCACGACCGTGACCTGCCATGGTGCTTCAACCGCAAGGAAGCCAAGGCCCACGGCGAGGGCGGCAGCTTGGTTGGCGCGCCGCTGACCGGCGAAGTGCTGATCATCGACGACGTGATTACCGCGGGCACCGCGATCCGTGAAGTGATGCAGATCATCGCTTCCCAGGACGGTGCCAAGGCCGCTGGCGTGTTGATCGCCCTCAACCGTCAGGAGCGTGGTAATGGCGAACTGTCGGCGATCCAGGAAGTGGAGCGTGACTTCGCGATTCCGGTGATCAGCATCGTTTCGTTGAACCAGGTTCTGGAGTTCCTGGCCGATGATCCTCAGCTCAAGCAGCATCTACCAGCCGTAGAAGCCTACCGCGCGCAGTTCGGCGTCTGATACGCCGCCCTGTAGGAGCGAGCTTGCTCGCGATGGACGTCAGAGCGCCGCTGTTCGTCAGGCGCCCCGCGTTATCGTTGACGTTTTTCGCGAGCAAGCCGCAAGCGGGCACTCGCTCCTACAAGGACCGCAGGCAAAAAAAGACCCCGCTCAGCCAGGCTGAGCGGGGTCTTTTTGCAGGTGCCAGCGCTTAAGGACGCTTGCGATTGCTGATCAGGGTGCCCACGCCGGTATCGGTGAAGATTTCCAGCAGGATCGCATTGGGTACCCGGCCATCGATGATCAGCGAACTGCCCACGCCGCCCTGTACGGCCTCCAGCGCGCAACGGATCTTCGGTAGCATGCCACCGTAGATGGTGCCGTCGGCGATCAGTTCGTCGACCTGTTGGGTCGTCAGGCCAGTCAGCACAGTGCCTGATTTGTCCATCAGGCCGGCGATGTTGGTCAGCAGCATCAGCTTCTCAGCTTTCAGCGCTTCGGCCACTTTACCGGCCACCAGGTCGGCGTTGATGTTGTACGACTCACCGTTGGCCCCCACGCCGATTGGCGCGATCACCGGGATGAAGTCACCCTTGACCAGCAGGTTGAGCAGATCGGTATTGATCCCGACCACTTCGCCCACTTGCCCGATGTCGATGATTTCCGGTTGGGTCATCTCCGGCGTCTGGCGTGTAACGGTGAGCTTCTTCGCGCGAATCAGCTCGGCGTCCTTGCCGGTCAGGCCGATGGCGCTGCCGCCATGGCGGTTGATCAGGTTGACGATGTCCTTGTTGACCTGGCCGCCGAGGACCATCTCCACCACGTCCATGGTCTGGGCGTCTGTCACGCGCATGCCGTCGATGAAATGACTCTCGATCGACAGGCGCTTGAGCAGGTCACCGATTTGCGGGCCGCCACCGTGCACCACCACCGGGTTGATGCCCACGGCTTTCATCATCACGATGTCGCGGGCGAAGCCGGTTTTCAGCTCCTCGCTTTCCATCGCGTTGCCGCCGTATTTGATCACCAGCGTCTTGCCGACATAGCGGCGAATGTAAGGCAGCGCTTCGGACAGGACCTTGGCGGTGTTGGCGGCGGCTTCGCGTTCGAGGGTCATTCAGGGCTCCGGCACTTGTGTAAAAGGCGCTTCAAATAATCAAAACGGGAGTTGGAGGTCAGGTGCGACACGTTTCAGTTGAGCGTGGAACACATCCTTGATGCGCTGCAATTCGGCCTCGTCGTCGGCCTCGAAGCGCAGCACCAGCACCGGTGTGGTGTTGGAGGCGCGAACCAGGCCCCAGCCCTTGGCGTAGTCGACCCGTACACCGTCGATGGTGGTCAGGTCGGCGCCGTCGCCCCACTGGGCGTCGTGCAGTGCATCAATGATGCTGAATTTGCTCTCTTCGGTCACATGGATATTGATTTCCGGCGTAGAAATATCGTTCGGGAAGGTCTCGAACAGTTCCTGGGCCGTGGATTTCTCCTGGCTGAGGATCTCCAGCAGGCGAGCGGCGCTGTAGATGCCGTCGTCGAAACCGAACCAGCGCTCCTTGAAGAAGATGTGCCCGCTCATTTCGCCAGCGAGCAGGGCGCCGGTCTGCTTCATTTTTTTCTTGATCAGCGAGTGACCGGTTTTCCACATCAGTGGTCGACCGCCGTACTCCTTGATCAGCGGGGTCAGGCGACGGGTGCATTTGACGTCGAAGATGATCTCGGCGTCCGGGTTGCGTGCTACCACGTCCTTGGCAAACAGCATCAGCAGGCGGTCCGGGAACACGATGTCGCCGGTATTGGTCACTACGCCGACACGGTCACCATCACCGTCGAAGGCCAGGCCCAGGTCGGCATTGGTTTGCTTGACCTTGGCGATCAGGTCCACCAGGTTTTCCGGTTTGCCCGGGTCCGGGTGATGGTTGGGGAAGTTGCCGTCGACTTCGCAGAACAGCGGGATCACTTCGCAATTCAGGGCCTCGATCAGCTGTGGGGCAATCACGCCGGCAGCGCCGTTACCGCAGTCAACCACCACTTTCAGGCGACGTGCGAGCTTGATGTCCTGGACAATCTGGGCGCTGTAGCGATCGAGAATCTCGACCTTGGTGATGCTGCCTTGGCCGCTGGTCAGGTTGTTGCTTTTCAGGCGCTGGTGCAGGGCCTGAATCTGTTCGTTGGCCAGGGTGTCGCCAGCGATCACGATTTTGAAGCCGTTGTAGTCCGACGGGTTATGGCTGCCGGTGAGCATCACCCCGGACTTGCCCGCGAGGACGTTGGCGGCGTAGTACAGCGCCGGGGTTGGCACCAGGCCGACGTCGCTGACATGGCAGCCGGCATCGGCCAGGCCCTGGATCAGTTGCTCGACCAGTTCCGGGCCGGACAGGCGGCCGTCACGACCGACGCTGATGTTCGGCTCATCCTGGGCCAGGGTCTGGGCGCCGATGGCGCGACCGATCCAGTAGGCCGTTTCAGCGGTCAGGGTCTGCGGGACCACGCCACGGATATCGTAGGCGCGAAAAATGCTGTCGGGAAATGCAGGGGCGACGCGGGTTGTGTTGCTCATCACTGGGGTTGCTCCAACTCAAAGGTTGCTGGACGGGCCGACGAGAGGTTCGTCGACGGGTTCAAACTGAAGGCTTTGACGGCGTTTTCGGTACAGAGTTCGTGGTGCACAAGTGCCATGCCATGGGGCTGGCACTTGTGCAGTCGACTGTTGTCTTGAATTCGCTCGCCAGATCCTGCAGTTGGCGTCTGTGCAAGGTTCATCCTGAAATGCAAAGCGTAGTACCAGGGCCGGGCAGAGCGCCCGGTCCTGGCACTGGTGTTATCAGTGGCTGCCGGAATGGCCGAAACCACCGGTGCCGCGTTCGGTTTCAACGAAATCTTCAACCAGATCGAAGTGCGCCTGCACCACCGGTACCAGCACCAACTGGGCCAGCCGCTCACCCACCACGATGTTGAAGTCGGTCTGGCCACGGTTCCAGCAGGACACCATCAGTGGCCCCTGGTAGTCGGAATCGATCAGGCCGACCAGATTACCCAGCACGATGCCATGTTTGTGGCCCAGGCCCGAGCGCGGCAGGATCAATGCAGCCAGGCCCGGATCGCCGATGTATACCGACAGGCCAGTAGGGATCAGCAGGGTTTCTCCCGGCTTGATGACGGTGTCCTGTTCCAGCATCGCCCGCAGGTCAAGGCCGGCGGAACCGGGAGTGGCGTACTGGGGCAGCGGAAATTCGCTGCCGATGCGTGGGTCGAGGATCTTGGCTTGCAAAGCGTGCATACGAATTAAACCTGGTTCAGACGTTCGGCGATAAAAGTGATCAGCTGGCGGGCAATCTTGCCCTTGCTGGTCTGGGCAAAAAGGGTGGCGTGCAACTCACGGTCGATCACGCTGCAGGCGTTTTCCTCGCTGTTGAAGCCAATGCTGGGGTTGGCCACGTCGTTGGCGACGATCAGGTCGAGGTTCTTGTCCTTGAGCTTGCGTGCGGCGTAATCGAGCAGGTGTTCGGTTTCGGCGGCGAATCCGACGCTGAACGGACGATCAGGTCGGGTGGCAATGGTGGCCAGAATGTCAGGGTTGCGCACCATTTGCAGGACGAAGCCGTCGCCAGTCGTAGGGTCTTTCTTGAGTTTTTGCGGGGCGACGACTTCCGGCCGGTAGTCCGCAACCGCAGCAGATGCGATGAACAGGTCGCAAGGGATCGCGGCCTCGCAGGCGGCCAGCATGTCGCGGGCGCTGACCACGTCGATGCGCGTCACCCGGTCCGGAGTCGGCAGGTGCACGGGGCCGGTAATCAGGGTCACACGGGCGCCGGCTTCCACCGCAGCTTCGGCCAGGGCAAAGCCCATTTTTCCGGAGCTGTGATTGGTGATGTAGCGCACCGGGTCAATGTTTTCCTGGGTCGGACCGGCAGTGATCAGCACGTGCCGACCGGTCAGCGCCTGGCGCTGGAAGCAATCGGCGGCGCACTGGGCCAGATCATCGGCCTCCATCATGCGGCCCATGCCGACGTCGCCGCAGGCCTGGCTGCCCGAGGCCGGGCCGAAGACCTTGAAACCGCGGCTTTCAAGCAACTGGGTATTGGCCTGGGTGGCCGGGTCGCGCCACATCGCCTGGTTCATGGCCGGCGCCAGAGCCACGGTGGCGTCGGTGGCCAACACCAGGGTGGTCAGCAGGTCGTTGGCGATGCCTTGGGCCAGACGGGCAATCAGGTCCGCCGTGGCGGGGGCGATCAGCACCAGGTCAGCCCACTTGGCGAGCTCGATGTGGCCCATCGCGGCTTCGGCCGCAGGGTCCAACAGGTCCAGGTGCACCGGGTGCCCGGAGAGGGCCTGCATGGTCAGCGGGGTGATGAACTCGCTGCCGCCGCGGGTCATGACCACGCGCACTTCGGCGCCCTGGTCGATCAGGCGGCGAACCAGTTCGGCGCTCTTGTAGGCAGCAATGCCGCCGCCGACGCCCAGAACGATGCGTTTCCGATACAGCCGCTGCATAGGTCTGCCTTTCAATTCGTTGGTGACATACGTGGCGAAACCCCCTCCCCAGGGAACAATCGCCCGCAAAAAAGATGGGCTACGATATCACAGCGACCGCTAGGGAACAGCGGCGCCCATCGACAGGGAGGTGCTATGAGCATTCGAGATTGGCCGACGACAGAGCGGCCGCGGGAGAAACTTCTGGAGCAGGGTCCGGCGAGTCTGTCCGACGCCGAATTGCTGGCGATCTTTCTGCGCACCGGGGTCGCCGGGAAAAGCGCGGTGGACCTGGCCAGGCACTTGCTGCAGCAGTTTGGCGGCTTGCGTAACTTGCTGGAGGCGGACCAGCAAACGTTTGTCGGCCAGTTGGGGCTGGGGCCGGCGAAATTCGCCCAGTTGCAGGCGGTGCTGGAGATGGCGCGTCGGCATTTGGCCGAGCACCTGCGCCAGGCATCCGTACTCAAGAGTCCGATCGAGGTGCGCAACTACCTCAAGGCCATGCTGCGGCATGAGCCCCATGAGGTGTTTGCCTGTCTGTTCCTCGATTCCCGGCATCGGGTCCTGGCATTCGAAATCCTCTTTCGCGGCTCGATCGACACCACTAGCGTGCATCCGCGCCAGGTGGTCAAGCGCGCCCTGGCACACAACGCGGCGGCGTTGATCCTGTGCCATAACCACCCCTCGGGAAACGCCGAGCCGAGCCCGGCCGACCGGGTGCTGACCAAGCGTTTGCAGGAGACGATGGAGTTGGTTGATGTGCGGGTGCTCGACCATTTCATCGTGGGTGATGGTGATCCGTTGTCGATGGCCGAGTATGGGTGGATATGAGCGGCTGCAAGCTTCGAGCTGCAAGCCTGGAGCAGTCCGCGCACTGCTTTGAGCTTGCAGCTTGCAGCTTATGGCTTGCCGCTGACCCTGGAATAGTCCTGGCGCCCGAACGGGCTGACCGAGTAACCCTGGACATCCTTGCGGGTCAGGGCATAGGCGGTCGGGTGGGCCAGGGGTAGCCACAGCGCCTGCTGCTGGATCTGCCCCTGGGCCTGTTCGTAGAGCTTGGTGCGCACGCCCTGCTCGGTGGTGGTCTTGCCGGCGTTGATCAGCTTGTCCAGGCCTTGATCGCAGTATCGTGCGAAGTTGGTCCCGGACTTCACGCCCGCGCAGGAGAATTGCGGGGTCAGGAAGTTGTCTGGATCGCCGTTGTCACCGGCCCAGCCCATGAACAGCAGGTCGTGCTCGCCGGCTTTGGCCCGACGAATCAGTTCGCCCCATTCGATCACGCGTATTTCTGCCTGAATCCCGATTTCCGCCAGGTCAGCCTGCAACAATTGAGCGCCCAGGCTCGGGTTGGGGTTGAGCAGGCTGCCGGAAGGGCGGGTCCAGATCGTGGTCTTGAAGCCGTCCTTGAGCCCTGCCTTGGCCATCAGCGCGCGGGCCTTGGTGAGGTCCTTCGGGTAGCCCGGCAGGTCCTTGGCATAGCTCCAGGTGTTGGGCGGGTAAGGGCCGTTGGCGGCTTGGGCGGTGTCCTCGAACACGGCCTTGAGGTAGCTGGCCTTGTCGAAGGCCAGATTGATCGCCTGGCGCACCTCCGGTTTATCCAGCGGCGGATGCTGGCTATTGATGGCGACGAAGGCGGTCATGAAGGCCGGCGTGCTCTCGATCTTGAGGTTCGGCTCCTTGGCGGCAGCCTGGACGTCCAGCGGCTTGGGCGACAGGGCGATCTGGCACTCGTTGCGCCGCAGCTTCTGCAGGCGCACGTTGGCGTCCGGGGTGATGGCGAACACCAGGGTGTCGATCGCGGGCTTGCCAGCGAAGTAGTCGCGGTTGGCCTTGTAGCGGATCGATGCGTCTTTCTGGAAGCGCCCGAAAATGAACGGCCCGGTGCCAATCGGCTGGTTATTGAGTTTCTCGGGTGTGCCAGCCTTGAGCAACTGATCGGCGTATTCAGCCGAGTAGATTGAGGCGAAACCCATGCTCAGCGTGGCGAGGAAGGTCGAGTCGGGGTGGTCAAGGGTGAAACGAATGGTCAGCGGGTCGAGTGCGTCGATTTTCTTGATCAGCGCAGGCAACTGCATGGATTGGGCGTGCGGGAAGCCACTCTGGGCGATTTTGTGCCATGGCTGCGCGGGGTCCAGCATGCGGTCAAAGCTGAACTTCACGTCTTCGGCGGTCAAGGTACGCGTCGGGGTGAAGTACTCGGTGCGATGGAACTTCACCTCCGGGTGCAGCTTGAAGACGTAGGTCAGGCCGTCGGCCGAGACTTCCCAGCTATCGGCCAGGCTCGGCACGACCTTGCCACTGGCGGTATCAAAGTCTACCAGGCTATTCATCAACACGTCGGCCGAGGCGTTGGTGGTGGTCAGCGAGTTGTATTGAACGACATCGAACCCTTCCGGGCTGGCCTCGGTGCAGACGCTCAGGGCGGCAGCCTGGGCCAAAGGGCTCAGCAAGAGTGGGGCAAGCAACAGCGGTAGGGCAGCGAGGCGCATGTGTGGATTCCTTTGCAGATCGAAGGCCCATCTGCGAGTGCAGTCTGGAAAAGGCTTACCCTAGTGGCCTGCCCGGCAAATGACTATCCCCTTTTTGTTTTGTGTCCTGCTCGACGGTACGTATTTTTGCCGTTTATTGCGCTTCGGGCGCAGCGAATTAGCGTAAGGTGGCGTGCCGGTACCCTCCATATGGGGGAGCAGGGTGATGCTCTGCGACGAGCGGTCGCTACCATCGATAGCCTTTATCCAAGGCGTCTGGCGCCGTAATTCCGGGGTTTTTGAAAACTCTCTTCACACCAATAGTTGTTGCTATGGGGTCTTTCTGGTATAAAGCAGCGCTCTTTTCTAGGGGCCCGGTTCCTTCACTGTAGGTGTAGCCGGTAAGACCTCTAAAGAAACGCGGCGCCTGGCGCCAAATGACTGAGAGATTAAGCGGCCAACCCATGCCGGGTTGGGCATGTGGTTTTAGAGGGCTGAGGCATGTCGAGAGTATGTCAAGTTACCGGTAAGGGTCCGGTGACTGGGAATAACATTTCCCACGCAAACAACAAAACCCGTCGTCGTTTCCTGCCGAACCTGCAGCATCATCGCTTCTGGGTTGAAGAAGAGAAACGTTTCGTGCGTCTGCGCGTATCTGCCAAAGGCATGCGTATCATCGACAAGCGTGGCATCACTGTCGTGCTGGCCGAAATCCGCAAAGCTGGCAAGATCTAAGGGAGCTAATCATGCGTGAATTGATTCGTTTGATTTCGAGCGCCGGTACTGGTCACTTCTACACTACCGACAAGAACAAGCGCACTACTCCGGACAAAATCGAGATCAAGAAATTTGATCCGGTTGTTCGCAAGCACGTGATCTACAAGGAAGGCAAAATCAAGTAATTGATTTTTCCCTCTTGAGAAAAAGGCCCGTATCGCAAGATACGGGCCTTTTTTGTGGGCCTGGGAAAAGCTTCAGTTGCTCAACCGCACTGAATGCTGACGATGACATTGTCGGCATTGGTCAGCAGGCTGATCCGTCGCGGGACTCGCTTGCGGTCTGATGCATGGCGAGGGCCGGTGACCCGCACCGGTGCGCCATTGGCCAGTGCTCGCACTTCCTCGAGCAACTGAGGGGTGTAGGTCTGGCCGATGGTGTACTCAGCGATGGTGACGTCGCATGAGTCTGGAGTATCGGGCATGTTGCCTCCTTGCGCTGTAGGTCTGGATTGAGGCACGTCCTGTGCGCTCCTGTTGGAAAGGCCGGTATCGCGAGATGCAAGCCTTTTCATGGGTCCCTGGGGACAGCTCGATCCTCCTCCCGGCCATGACCCGCTATGCGGTATTTATTTATGGCTTTTGTTCAAATGCCACGTAGATCTTTCGGCACGTTTCCAGGACTTCCCAGGTGCCACGGAACCCGGCCGGGATGACAAATCGGTCACCGGTGCGCAGGGTCTTGGCATTGCCGTCGGTGTCGCGCAACACCGAAACCCCTTGGACGATTTCGCAGTATTCGTGTTCGGTGAAATTCACCGTCCACTGACCGACTGCGCCTTCCCAGACCCCGGCATTGAGCTGGCCGCACGGGCTGTTGTAGTGGTTGTAGACGGTCTGCTCAGGGTCGCCCTTGAGAATTTTGGCCGCGTCCGGGCGGTAGCGTTCGGCGGCGGTGCCGGCCTGGCTGAAATCGACGATGTCCTGGATGCTCATTCTGGTAATCCCCCCGTGTTTGCTTGGAAAGCCCCGAGTCTATGTTTATTAAAATGAACATCGCAAGGTCGTTTGCCGGCCTTGTGTCAAATATATTGAAACTTGAGGTGTGGCTGGTTTAGGGTGGCGGGTGCCTAGGGCCGATTGCAAGGCTGGCCGGGCAGAATTCCTGACAGCGCCCGCGAAGAACGCGGGTGTCGTATTCAATAAGAGGAGGACACTCGTATGACCACCCTGACTCGTGCCGACTGGGAACAACGCGCCCGCGACCTGAAAATCGAAGGCCGCGCCTATATCAATGGCGAATACACCGATGCGGTCTCCGGCGAGACCTTCGAGTGCATCAGCCCGGTCGATGGCCGTCTGCTGGGCAAGATTGCCAGCTGTGATGCCGCCGACGCCCAGCGCGCCGTGGACAACGCCCGCGCCACGTTCAATTCCGGTGTCTGGTCTCGCCTGGCCCCGGCCAAGCGCAAGGCCGTGATGATCCGCTTCGCCGGCCTGCTCAAGCAAAATGCCCAGGAACTGGCCCTGCTGGAAACCCTGGACATGGGTAAGCCGATCAGCGACTCCCTGGACATCGACGTTCCTGGTGCCGCCCAGGCGCTGAGCTGGAGCGGTGAAGCGATCGACAAGATCTACGATGAAGTGGCCGCGACCCCTCATGATCAACTGGGCCTGGTGACCCGTGAGCCTGTGGGCGTGGTGGGCGCTATCGTGCCGTGGAACTTCCCGCTGATGATGGCGTGCTGGAAACTCGGTCCTGCGCTGTCCACCGGTAACTCGGTGATCCTCAAGCCGTCCGAAAAATCCCCGCTGACCGCCATCCGCATCGCGGCCCTGGCCGTCGAGGCCGGTATCCCCAAAGGCGTGCTCAACGTACTGCCAGGCTACGGCCACACCGTGGGCAAGGCCCTGGCCCTGCACATGGATGTCGATACCCTGGTGTTCACCGGTTCGACCAAGATCGCCAAGCAACTGATGATCTACTCCGGCGAGTCGAACATGAAGCGCGTCTGGCTGGAAGCCGGCGGCAAGAGCCCGAACATCGTGTTTGCCGATGCGCCGGACCTGCAGGCCGCCGCCGAATCCGCTGCCGGCGCAATTGCCTTCAACCAGGGCGAAGTCTGCACCGCCGGTTCACGCCTGCTGGTCGAGCGTTCGATCAAGGACAAGTTCCTGCCACTGGTGATCGAGGCCCTGAAAACCTGGAAGCCAGGCAACCCGCTGGACCCGTCCACCACCGTGGGTGCGTTGGTCGATACCCAGCAAATGAACACCGTGCTGTCGTACATCGAGTCTGGGCATACCGACGGCGCCAAGCTGGTGGCGGGCGGCAAGCGCATCCTCGAGGAAACCGGTGGCACCTACGTGGAGCCGACGATTTTCGACGGCGTGAGCAATGCCATGAAGATTGCCCAGGAAGAAATCTTCGGCCCGGTACTGTCGGTCATCACCTTTGATACCGCCGAGGAGGCTATCCAGATCGCCAACGACACGCCGTATGGCCTGGCCGCAGCGGTATGGACCAAGGACATTTCCAAGGCTCACCTGACCGCCAAGGCACTGCGCGCCGGTAGCGTGTGGGTCAACCAGTACGATGGCGGCGACATGACCGCACCGTTCGGCGGCTTCAAGCAATCGGGCAACGGCCGTGACAAGTCGCTGCACGCGTTCGACAAGTACACCGAGCTGAAGGCGACCTGGATCAAGCTGTAAGCCTTTCAGGGAGCCTGGCTCCCTGAACGACGTAGATCCCTTGTGGGAGCGAGCTTGCTCGCGATAGCGGTATGACAGTCGACGTCGTGTTGAATGTTGCGCCGCCATCGCGAGCGGGTTCGCTCCCACATTGCTTTGTGCCACACATAAGAATATCCACAGGAGCGTGGAACATGCGTTGGGCGACTTATTTCGCCGTTCTGGCCTCGGTCCTGAGTGTCGGCCTCGCCCTGGGCGTGAGCATGCCGTTGGTGTCGTTTCGCCTGGAAAGCTGGGGTTATGGCGCGTTTGCAATCGGGGTGATGGCGGCCATGCCGGCAATTGGCGTCCTGCTGGGGGCGAAGATCTCCAGCCACCTGGCGGCTCGCCTGGGTACGGCTAACCTGATGCGCCTGTGCTTGTGGGCCGGAGCCCTCTCCATTGGCCTGCTGGCGTTGTTGCCCAGCTACCCGGTGTGGCTGGTACTGCGGCTGATGATCGGGGTCATCCTGACCATCGTGTTCATTCTCGGCGAGAGCTGGATCAACCAGTTGGTGGTTGAGCAATGGCGCGGCCGGCTGGTGGCGCTGTATGGCTGCAGCTATGCCTTGAGTCAATTGGCTGGACCGTTGTTGCTGGGGGTGCTGGGTACCGACAACGATATCGGTTTCTGGGTCGGGGTCGCGATGCTGGTGACTTCGCCGCTGGTCTTGATGGGGCGTAGCGGGGCACCGAGCAGCGAAGCCCTGAGTGTGACCTTCAGTGACTTGCTGGGTTTCTGCCGTGGCCTGCCGGCGATCGCTTGGGCGGTGTCGTTGTTTGCTGCGTTCGAGGCGATGATCCTGACCCTGCTGCCGGTGTATTGCCTGCAACAGGGGTTCACCGCAGAAATTGCCCTGGCCATGGTCAGCACCGTGGTAGTCGGCGATGCGTTGCTGCAATTGCCCATTGGCGCCCTTGCGGACTATCTGTCGCGGCGAACCTTGTTTGCCGGCTGCGCGGTGATACTGATGCTGTCGAGCCTGGCGATTCCGCTGTTGCTCGACACCTTGCTGATCTGGCCGCTGTGGGTGCTGTTCGGTGCCAGTGCCGGCGGCTTGTTCACCTTGTCGCTGATTCTGGTGGGCGAGCGTTATCGCGATGATGCGCTGGTGCGGGCCAACGCCCACATCGCCCAACTCTGGGGTATTGGTTGCTTGATTGGCCCGCTTGCAGCGGGTGCCGGCAGTCAGTGGGTCAGCGGACACGCCTTGCCATTACTGATGGCGGCCGGGGCCTTTGGCCTGGTGTTGCTGTTGCTGCGCCAAGGGGCGTTTGGCGAGGCGGCGGCGCCGATCTGAGATCCGGGTTTACAGTATCCGCTCCAGGCCCAGGGTGTCGCTGAACCAGGCATTGAAGCGGCGCCACCAGTTTCCCGGCTCGCGAGTCAGGGTGTGCAGCTTGCCATCGTCTTCAGTGACCCAGACCAGCTGGCCCTCTTGTAACCGCACCGCATAGCTGAGAGGAGGCGCCATGCCTTCCAGGGCGAGTTCGCGAACACGCTCGGCAAGCGCCGGGCTGTCGACCAGCACCCCGACTTCGGTGTTCCACAGCACCGAGCGCGGGTCGAAGTTGAATGAGCCGATGAACGCCTTTTGGCGATCGAAGATGATCGCCTTGCTGTGCAGGCTGGATTCGGAGCCGCGGTAGCTGGAACTGCGAAACAGGCTTGGCCCGCTACCGCCGCCTTCGCCCGGTTGCCGGCGTAGTTCAAACAGTTGCACGCCGTGCTCCAGCAGCGCCTTGCGGTAAGGGGCGTAGCCGCCGTGGACGGCGGGCACATCGGTGGCCTCCAGCGAGTTGGTCAGGAAGCTGACGGACACTCCGGCATCGGCCCGCCCGGTGAGATACACCAGTCCGGGTGGGCCGGGCACAAAGTAGGCTGAGATCATGATCAGCTCTTTGCTCACCCCTTGCAGTTCGGGGGCCAGTTGGGTGGTCAGTAGCAGTTGCGGATCCGGCTCACCCTTGGCCAGCACTTTGCTCGGAGCGTCCCACAACGCCTGGTTCCAGGCCCAGATCAGCTCGCTGCGCCAGAGGTCCAGGCGCGGATCGGTCTGGTAGGCCTTCAACTGCTGGTACAGGGCCTGGTTTTGCCGATGGCTTTCGTCCAGGGACGCTTGCAGCTGCGCACGGGTCTCGGCCAGGTCCTTGGCCGTGGGCTGGCTGGAGACAAACTCATCGATCGGCTTGCTCAGGGCGCTGTTCCAGTACTGATCGAAGCTGTGGCCGAGCTGCTCAGCGACAGGGCCGACACCTAGCAGGTCGATGTCGGTGAAATTCAGCTTGGGCTGCGCATCGAAGTACTCGTCGCCCAGGTTGCGCCCGCCGACAATCGCGGCGCTGTTGTCCGCCAGCCACAGCTTGTTGTGCATGCGCCGGTGCTGCAGCGAGAGATTGAGCAGGCGGCCCATGGTGCGAGTGACGCCGGTGCTGCGGCCCAGTTCCAGCGGATTGAACAGGCGAATCTGAATCTGTGGGTGAGCGGCCAGTGTGGCAATGGTCTGGACCTGGCCATCGCTGGTGAGGTCGTCGAGCAGGATGCGCACGCGCACGCCTCGGTCAGCGGCCTTGAGCAGTTCGCTGACCAGCAGTCGGGTGCTGATACCGTCGTGGACGATGTAGTACTGCAGGTCGAGGCTGCGCTGCGCATTGCGGATCAACTCGGCACGGGCGGCGAAGGCTTCGCTGCTGTCCGATAGCAGGCGAAATCCGGATCGCCCTTCATGGGGGGCGGCCTGGGCCTGGATCGAGCGCCCGAAAGAGGACTCGGCAGCAGGCAATGCCTGGCTAGGCTCACGGGGCACGTTGAGCGAGGCGCAACTGCTCAGCAACGCGGCGAGCATCAGGCAGAGCAGGGCTTTTTTTCGGCGCAAGTCGAATGTTCCTGCAGATGGGCAGGTAGGGAGTATGGCACGGCTGGTGAAGTCGTCGCGGCGTGCCGATGGCGCCTGGGAAGCTCTCGGGCATCGAGTTCCCAGATGAACTAGCTGGCCTCGGCCAGCAGGGCGATCGCCGCTGCACCCACCTTACGCACCGCTTCCTCGACCTGAGCCGTGGGTTTGGCTGCGTAGTTCATGCGCAGGCAATTACGGTACTTGCCTGAGGCGGAGAAAATGCTGCCCACGGCGATCTGTACGCCCTGGTCGAGCAGCACCCGATTGAGCTTGAGCGTATCAAACCCTTCCGGCAGTTCGACCCACAGCATGAAGCTGCCCTGGGGGCGGCTGGCGCGGGTGCCGAGGGGAAAGTAGCGGCTGACCCAATCGAGCATCAGGTCGCGATTGCGCTGGTATTGGTTACGCATCCGCCGTAGATGCGGCTCGAAATGCCCGCCCTTGAGAAACTCGGCGATGGCAATTTGCGGTTGTGGCGCGGTCGAGCCGGTGCTGATGTATTTCATGTGCAGCACCCGCTCCAGGTACCGTCCGGGAGCGACCCAGCCGATCCGCAGCCCAGGTGCCAGGGTCTTGGAGAACGAACTGCAGAGCAGCACGCGACCGTCTTCATCGAAGGACTTGATGGTGCGCGGTCGAGGGTAGGTGTAGGCCAGTTCGCCATACACATCGTCTTCGATAATCGCCACGTCAAACCGTTGCGCCAGGGTCAACAGCGCACGTTTGCGCGACTCCGGCATGATGTAGCCGAGCGGGTTGTTGCAGTTGGGGGTCAACTGTATGGCTTTGATCGGCCACTGCTCGAGGGCCAGTTCAAGGGCGTCGAGACTGATTCCGGTGAGGGGGTCGGTGGGAATCTCCAGGGCCTTCATGCCCAGCCCCTTGAGAGTCTGCATGGCACCGTGAAAGCTCGGCGAGTCCACCGCGACGATGTCGCCTGGTTCGCAGATGGCGCGAATGCTGGTGGACAACGCTTCGTGGCAGCCCGTGGTGATCACCAGGTCGCTGGCGCTCAGTTGGCTGCCTGAGTCGAGCAGCAGGCGGGCGATCTGCTCGCGCAGTTCCAGCACCCCGTAGATATTGTCGTAGTACAGCCCCGGCATGTCCTGGCGCCGACTGATCCGCGCCAGGCTGCGCAGCAGGGGCTGCATGGTCGGTGTGGTGATATCCGGCATGCCGCGGCCCAGTTGCACCACGTCCTTGCGTGGCACGGCGCGGATCAGCTCCAGCACCTGGTCCCACTGGGAGATGTCGACCGGGCGCTGGGCCGGGCGGCCTACCGCCGGCAGTTCGGGCAGTTCCCGCCCCACAGGGACAAAGTAGCCGGACTTGGGCTTGGGCCGCGCCAGCCCGCTGTCCTCCAGCACCCGATAGGCCTGCTGCACCGTGCTCAGGCTGACCCCATGCTCGACACTCAAGGCCCGCACGGAAGGCAGACGGTCACCGGGCCGGTAGAAGCCCTGTTCGATGCGCGTGCCGAGCAATTCGGCGAGGTTGACGTACAGCGTCATGTTTCAGCCTCGGTGTGAGAGGAGGGACCAGTACAGATCAGGCAAAAAACCATCATTCAGCGGTTAATTCAGCAAATCTGTATGGAGGTAATACAGGTCCATTGAATCTGTAATGGTTTTGCCTGCCCGCGCATCATGGAATCTCTGGCTACCCAAGTAAACAGGAGCACTAAAAATGAACGGCTTGAGCGATGTGCGGCTGACGTTACACAGTCAGGAACTGGTGGCAGGGCACGACCAGGGCATGCCGACGGCGATCCGCAATGCCCCGTCCTGCCTGGGGCGCTGGGGTTTGCTGTGGCACCGTCTGCACACGCGCAAGACCCTGCTCGAACTCACCCCGGAACAACTGCGCGATGTCGGCTTGAGTCGTGAGCAGGCGAGGGAAGAGGGGCTGAAGCCGTTCTGGCAGCTTTGAGCGGCTCTTCGGATCAGGCCAGCTCTTTGAGTCGGTGCCACAACATCCCCAGGGCCAGCAATGGCGAGCGCAAGTAGCGGCCGCCCGGGAAGGTCACGTGCGGTACTTTGGCGAACAGGTCGAAACCGCCGCTGTGCTGGCCGCTGATGGCTTCACCCAGTAGTTTGCCGGCCAGGTGAGTGGCATTCACCCCGTGTCCGGAGTACGCCTGGGCGTAATACACATTCGGCTGGTCCTTGAGCCGGCCAATCTGGGGCAGGCGGTTGGCGCCGATGCCGATCATGCCGCCCCACTGATAGTCGATCTTCACCGCGCTCAATTGCGGGAAAACCTCCAGCATCTTCGGTCGCATGTAGGCGCCGATGTCCGCCGGATCGCGGCCCGAATAGTGGCAGGCGCCGCCGAACAGCAGGCGTCGGTCTGCCGAAAGCCGGTAGTAGTCCAGCGCCACGCGTTGGTCGCACACGGCCATGTTCTGCGGCAGCAGGGCGTGGGCCTGCTCTTCACTCAAGGGTTCGGTGGCGATGATGTAGCTGCCGGCGGGCAGCACTTTGCCGCTCAGGTGCGGGTTGAGGTGATTGAGGTAGGCGTTGCAGCCCAGCACCAGGGTCTTGGCGCGGACCGAACCTTGCGCGGTGTGGACCTTGACCTCGGGCCCGTAGTCGATGCGGGTCACTGCCGATTGCTCGAACAGACGGACCCCCAGTTGCTGGGCGGCAGCGGCTTCACCCAGGGCCAGGTTCAGCGGGTGCAGGTGCCCCGAGCCCATGTCGATCAGTCCGCCCACGTAGCGGTCTGAGCCCACCACGCTGTGCATCTCGTGCGCTTGCAGCAGGCGGGTGGTGTGGCGATAACCGAGGCTGCGCAGTTCGTCCGCGTCCGCGGCGAAACCTTCCAGGTCGCGGGGTTTGTTGGCGAGGTCGCAGTAGCCCCAGGTCAGGTCGCAGGGGATCTGGAACTGCTCGACCCGCTGGCGAACGATGTCCACTGCCTCCAGGCCCATCAGTTTCATCTGGCGTACGCCTTCGGCCCCCAGCACATTGCTGAATTGGTCCAGGCCATGGCCGACACCACGAATCAACTGCCCGCCATTACGTCCGCTGGCGCCCCAGCCGATTTTGTGTGCTTCCAGCAGCACCACGCGAAGACCGCGCTGGGCCAGTTCAATGGCTGTGTTCAGGCCGGAAAAACCACCGCCCACCACGCACACGTCGGCCAGTTGCTCACCGGCAAGTACCGGATGATCCGGCTGCGGCAGGCTGCTGGCGGCGTAATAGGAGGCGATATGGGTGCTCGGGACAGGCGGCTGAACACGGGCAGTCATGGGTTGATCCTGATTATCGGGTGTTGAGTAAATTTTACGGAGCATAAGCCGGACCTTTCTGCCTGGGCAACACTGGTCGGTTGTTGCTGTCTGGCGCAGGGCTTTTAGGGCAAAATCCAACCTTGTTCACCTTAGGGGTATTTGTTTCGATGAGCTGCAACCGCGAGACCGTTCGTACCCTGCGCCAGCAGATTCCCTCGTTCGAGTGCGTGCCTGGCTGTCATGACTGCTGTGGTCCGGTCACCACCTCGCCGGAAGAAATGTCCCGCCTGCCGCGCAAGACTCGCGCCGAGCAGGATGCCGCCCTAGACGAACTGAACTGCGTACACCTGGGTCCCAACGGCTGCACCGTGTATGGCGAGCGGCCGCTGATCTGTCGCTTGTTCGGCACCACCAAGACCCTGCCATGCCCCAACGGTCGCGGACCGGTGGAGTTGATCCACCCACGGGTCGAGGCGCAGGTGTTCGAGTACATGGCTGCTAACCGACAGGTTTTGGTGTAGGTCACAGCGCACGGACACTTACCACAGGCCTCAATCCGGAATCGGCAAGCTCAGGCTCTCCTTCACCTCTTCCATCACGATGTAGCTCTTGGACTCACGCACGTGGGGCAGTTTGAGCAGGATATCGCCGAGCAATTTGCGGTACGAGGCCATCTCGGAAATCCGTGCCTTCACCAGGTAGTCGAAGTCCCCGGATACCAAGTGGCATTCCAGTACGTGCGGCAGTTTCAGCACCGCGCGGCGGAACTCTTCGAAGGTGTCACCGGACTTGTAGTCCAGGCTGATCTCGACGAACACCAGCAAGCTGCCCTTGAGGTGTTGCGGATTGAGCCGGGCGTTGTAGCCCATGATGATCCCTTCGCGCTCCAGGCGCCGCACCCGCTCGGTACAGGGCGTGGTCGACAGGCCGACCTTCTCCCCCAGCTCAGTAAACGAAATGCGCCCGTCAGCCTGGAGGATGCGCAGGATGTTGCGGTCGATCTTGTCCAGCTCACGTTTGGTTTGAGTGTTGGTCCGCATAGGGGATGCGCCTCCGTGAAAAGCCAAATTGCCGAGAATTGTCGCCAAATATAGGCACTTATATAGTGAAAAGCACTGGCAAATGTTTTTTACACTGCGCTCATCATTGCTTGTACACAACAACGTCAGCGGTTTGCCGCGATGAGGGATAAAAAAATGCGCGTTCTGGTCTTGGGTAGCGGCGTAATCGGTACCGCCAGTGCCTACTATCTGGCTCGGGCCGGCTTTGAAGTGACGGTCGTGGATCGTCAACCGGCCGCTGCCATGGAAACCAGTTTCGCCAACGCCGGCCAGGTATCGCCGGGCTATGCGTCGCCATGGGCTGCTCCGGGTGTGCCGCTCAAGGCCATCAAGTGGCTGTTGCAGCGCCACGCCCCGCTGGCCATCAAGGCCACCGCCGATATCGACCAGTACCTGTGGATGGCGCAGATGCTGCGCAACTGTACCGCCAGCCGTTATGCGGTGAACAAGGAGCGCATGGTCCGCCTGTCCGAGTACAGCCGTGACTGCCTCGACGAATTGCGCGCCGAAACCGGTATCGCCTACGAAGGCCGCAGCCTGGGGACCACCCAGCTGTTCCGTACCCAGGCGCAACTGGATGGCGCCGCCAAGGACATCGCGGTACTCAAGGAGTCCGGTGTGCCGTTCGAGCTGCTCGACCGTGCTGGCATTGCCCGCGTCGAGCCGGCCCTGGCCAGCGTCACCGACATCCTGGCCGGTGCCCTGCGCCTGCCGAACGATCAGACCGGCGACTGCCAGATCTTCACCACCCGCCTGGCGGAAATGGCGATCAAGCTGGGCGTTGAATTCCGCTTCGGCCAGGACATCCAGCGCCTGGACTTCGCCGGTGACCGGATCAACGGTGTGTGGATTGACGGCAAGCTGGAAACCGCCGACCGCTACGTGCTGGCGCTGGGCAGTTACTCGCCGCAGTTGCTCAAGCCGTTGGGCATCAAGGCCCCGGTGTATCCGCTCAAGGGTTACTCGCTGACCGTGCCGATCACCAATCCGGCCATGGCTCCGACCTCGACCATTCTCGACGAGACCTACAAGGTCGCGATCACCCGTTTCGACAACCGCATCCGCGTCGGTGGCATGGCGGAGATTGCCGGTTTTGACCTGTCGCTGAACCCGCGTCGGCGTGAAACACTGGAGATGATCGTCAACGATCTCTATCCTCAGGGCGGCGACCTGCAGCAAGCCAGTTTCTGGACCGGCCTGCGTCCGACCACGCCGGATGGCACGCCGATTGTTGGTGCCACCCCATTCAAGAACCTGTTCCTGAACACCGGTCACGGCACGCTCGGCTGGACCATGGCCTGTGGCTCCGGCCGCCTGCTGGCCGATCTGATGGCCAAGAAAACGCCGCAGATCAGCGCCGAAGGCCTCGATATTTCTCGCTATGGCAATACCCACCAGGAGTCTGCAAAACATGTCAATCCAGCGCCAGCTCACCAATGAGCGTTTGAGCCAGATCGTAGTCCACAGCGGTACGGTGTACCTGGCAGGACAGGTCGGTGACGACATGAACGCCGGAGTTGAACAGCAGACCCGCGAGACCCTGGCCAACATCGAGCGTTTGCTCGATCTGGCCGGTACCGACAAGACCCGGTTGCTGTCGGCGACGATCTACCTGAAAGACATCGATGCCGACTTCCAGGGCATGAACAGTGTCTGGGACAGCTGGCTGCCGAAAAACGTCGCGCCAGCGCGGGCGACGGTGGAAGCCAAGCTGTGCGAACCAGAAATCCTGGTAGAAGTGTCGATAGTCGCCGCGCTGCCGTAAACGATCCCTCTGCCGGTGCTGTCGGCGGTTCATACTGTCTTCAGCGCCGGTTTTTTCTTCCCTCCCCGCCAACCGCCTGGAAGCCTGCCGCCATGCGTCCTGCTCGTGCCCTGATTGATCTGCAAGCCCTGCGTCACAACTACCAACTGGCCCGTGAAGTCTCGGAGGCGCGCGCCCTCGCGGTGATCAAGGCCGATGCCTATGGCCATGGCGCAGTGCGCTGTGCCCAGGCGCTGGAAGCGGATGCCGATGGGTTTGCCGTAGCCTGCATCGAAGAAGCCCTGGAGCTGCGCGCTGCTGGCATCCGTGCGCCGGTGTTGCTGCTCGAAGGCTTTTTCGAAGCCGATGAGCTGTCGCTGATCGTCGAGCAGGATTTGTGGTGTGTGGTGCATTCGTTGTGGCAGCTCGAAGCGATCGAGCAGGCGACGCTGCGCAAGCCGATCACCGTCTGGCTCAAGCTGGACTCGGGCATGCACCGCGTCGGCCTGCATCCTGCGGATTATCAGGCGGCGTATCAACGGCTGCTGGCCAGCGGCAAGGTCGCGAAGATCGTGCTGATGAGCCACTTCGCCCGCGCCGATGAGCTCGATAGCAGCAGCGCAAGCGAGCAGGTCGCGGTATTTGAAGCTGCGCGCCAGGGCTTGTCGGCGCAGGTCAGCCTGCGTAACTCGCCGGCCGTGCTGGGTTGGCCGCAGGTGCCCAGCGACTGGGTGCGCCCCGGCATCATGCTGTATGGCGCCACCCCGTTCGAGGAAGCCAACTCTGTGGCCGCGCGTTTACAGCCGGTGATGACCCTGGAGTCGAAAGTCATCAGTGTGCGCGAATTGCCGGCCGGCGAACCCGTGGGTTATGGCGCCCGTTACATCACGCCAAAACCCATGCGCCTGGGTGTGGTCGCCATGGGCTATGCCGACGGTTATCCGCGGCAGGCGCCGACCGGTACGCCGGTGCTGGTGGCGGGGCAGCGCAGTCAGTTGTTGGGGCGTGTGTCGATGGACATGCTGTGTATCGATTTGACCGATGTGCCCCAGGCTGGCCTGGGTTCGACGGTCGAGTTATGGGGCAAAAACATCCTCGCCAGCGATATCGCGATGGCTGCGGGCACCATTCCTTACCAGATCTTCTGCAACCTGCGTCGAGTGCCACGGCTCTATTCCGAGGCCTGACGGGCCGCGGGGTACAGCCGCTGGGACGCTGGCGAACCGGACCTGGGCTCAAGTGTTGTAAATACTGAACGCTGTCGCCATGATAACGCTCAATATTTACATAACCTGAATCCTGGGAGGCAAATGCATTGGACGTCGGTGAACGACTGCAATCGATCCGCAAACTAAAAGGTCTTTCCCAGCGTGAGCTCGCCAAACGCGCGGGTGTGACCAACAGCACCATTTCCATGATCGAGAAAAACAGTGTCAGCCCTTCCATCAGTTCGCTGAGGAAGGTGCTTGGCGGCATCCCCATGTCCATGGTCGAGTTCTTTTCCGAAGAGATCCTCCAGGAAAAACCAACGCAGATCGTCTATAAAGCCAACGAGCTGATCGATATCTCCGATGGCGCGGTGACCATGAAACTGGTGGGCAAGGCCCATCCGAGCCGTGCAATCGCCTTCCTCAACGAGATCTATCCACCGGGTGCCGATACCGGTGAAGAGATGCTTACCCACGAAGGGGAGGAAACCGGGATTCTGCTCGAAGGGCGCCTGGAATTGGTGGTCGGGCTTGAGACCTTCGTGCTCGAAGCCGGTGACAGCTACTATTTTGAAAGCACCAAGCCACATCGTTTCCGCAATCCGTTTGATGCGCCTGCGCGACTAATCAGCGCAGCCACACCAGCCAATTTCTAAGAAAAGAGGCGTCCGCCAAGGTTTTTCGAGGCGCCCGAGCAGTATTTCGCCATGACTTAATACCCCTAGGACTTTAGGGTTGTTTCAGTGTGGCGGGCTAACCGTTATACTTGCGCCCGCCTGCGAAACCGTGGCCGTGGGCGTGACTAGCCACCATTGAGGGTGTACGCGTGAACCTAATTATGAAAATGCTGGCCGCACCAGCAACCGTATTGGCCCTTTGGGCAGTCAGCGCTCAAGCTGCGACCAACGACGATATTGCCAAGCGCCTTGAACCAGTCGGCCAGGTCTGTGTGCAAGGTCAGGAGTGCAAGGGGATGGAAGTCGCTGCTTCGGCAGGCGGCGGCGGGGCGAAAACCCCGGATGAGATTATTGCCAAACATTGCAACGCTTGCCACGGTAGTGGCCTGCTGGGCGCACCGAAAATCGGTGACACTGCAGCCTGGAAAGAGCGTGCCGATCACCAGGGCGGCCTTGACGGTATCCTGGCCAAGGCCATTACCGGGATCAACGCAATGCCTCCTAAAGGCACCTGCGCAGACTGCTCCGATGATGACCTCAAAGGCGCCATCCAGAAGATGTCCGGCCTGAAATAAGCCGCCGTCTTCAGCAAAAAAAGCCGCTTGCGAGCGGCTTTTTTGTGCCTGGGATTTGACCTCAAGACTGGTCATGGCACGCAAGACCCGGCAAGCTCGGGTTAGCGTCATTCATGGATAGGTCGGGAGGGGTCTGATGGTGCAGTCCGTTTCAATCGAGCAGGCAGTCGATGAAGTACTGGCGCGGTTACCCGCACACATCCACCTCGGCATGCCGTTGGGATTAGGCAAACCCAACCGCTTCGTCAACGCGCTCTATCAACGCATCGCCCAACTGCCCGAGCGCCAGCTGACGGTCTACACCGCTTTGAGCCTGGGTCGTCCGCCCCTGGGTGACGGCCTGCAGCGACGGTTCCTGGAGCCTTTCATCGAGCGCGTGTTTGGCGACTACCCGGAGCTGGACTTCCTCGCTGACCTGCGTAAAGACCAAACGCCCGCAAACATCCACATCCAGCAGTTTTTCATGCAGCCTGGCAGCTTGCTGCACAGCGCTTCGGCACAGCAGGACTACGTCAGCAGCAATTACAGCCACGCCGCCCGGGATATCAACGCCGCCGGCTTGAACCTGGTGGCGCAACTGGTGGCCCACGACCCGCAGCACCCTGGCCGCCTGAGCCTGAGCTGCAATCCCGATATCACCCTCGACCTGCTGCCCATGATTGCCAAGCGCAGGGCGGCGGGTGAAACCATCCTGATGCTCGGCCAGGTGCACAGCGACCTGCCGTACATGCCCGGTGATTCAGAAGTCGACCGCGAGACGTTCGACTGGCTGATCGACGAGGAGGAGCGCAGTACCCTGTTTTCGACCCCCAACATGCCAGTGGGTTTCCAGGATCATTTCATCGGCCTGCACGCCAGCACCCTGGTGCGCGACGGCGGCACCCTGCAGATCGGCATTGGCTCCATGGGCGATGCGCTGACCGCCGCGTTGCTCGCGCGGCAAGCGGACAACGAGCATTACCGCACGCTGCTGACCGACCTCGACGCGCACTACTGGGCATCCCTGATCAGTCGCGAAGGTGGCGTCGAGCCTTTTGCCAAAGGGTTGTACGGTTGCAGCGAGATGTTCGTCAACGGCCTGCTGGCGTTGTCTGATGCCGGCATCGTGCGGCGCAAGGTTTACCCCGACGTTGCCCTGCAACAGCAGGCCAATGCCGGCACCCTGGATGAGTCGGTGGCGCAGGGCGGGGTGTCGATTCACGGTGGATTTTTCCTCGGCCCGCGCAGCTTCTACCAACGCCTGCGCGATCTGCCCCAGGACCAGCTCGGCGAATTCAACATGACCGCCATCAGCTATATCAACGAGCTGTACGGGCAGGAGCAGCTCAAGCGCCTGCAGCGCCAGGATGCACGCTTCATCAACAGTGCCTTCACCATGACCCTGATGGGGGCTGGAGTGGCGGACCAACTGGAGGATGGGCGAGTGCTGAGTGGGGTCGGCGGGCAATACAACTTTGTCGTCCAGGGCCATGCCCTGGAGGGTGCGCGCTCGATCCTGATTCTGCGCAGTTGCCGTGAGTCGGGCGGCGACATCAGCTCCAACATCGTCTGGCAATACGGCCACTGCACGATCCCGCGCCACCTGCGCGACATCGTGATCACCGAGTACGGGATCGCCGACCTGCGCGGTCAAACCGATGCCAAGGCCATCGAATTACTGCTGAACATCAGCGATTCACGTTTCCAGCCGGGCTTGATCGAGCAGGCGCAGAAAGCCGGCAAGCTGGCCAAGGATTTCCGCCTGCAAGAGCGCTTCACCGACAACACCCCGCAGCGCTTGCAGGCCATCGCCGCACGGCACCCACAGTTGTTCCAGGAGTATCCGTTGGGCAGTGATTTTTCCAGCGAGGAACGGGACTTGTTGCGGGCGTTGAACTGGCTCAAGAGCAAATTCAAGCTGACCGAGATCCTCCAGTTGGGCAAGGCCGCGCTGGATGCGCCGCAGGCGTCGGAGTACCCGCAGCACCTGGCGCGCATGCAACTGACGAAACCTGAGGGCTTGAAGGAGGATCTGTATCAGCGCTTGCTGCTGGCAGGCTTGAAGGCCACGGCGCAGTAGCAGCCCCCACCAAACACTGGTGGGAGCGAGCGGGGGGCATTACTCGATGAAGGTCACTACGCCGCCTGCCAGGGATTTGACCCGGGCCAGGGATTCCACGCGGTAGCCCTGGGAGTCCAGCTCGGCACGGCCGCCCTGGAACGACTTCTCGATCACGATGCCCAGGCCGGCCACGGTGGCGCCTGCCTGCTTGATGATCGAAATCAGGGCCTGGGACGCCTTACCGTTGGCCAGGAAGTCGTCGATGATCAACACGCGGTCGCTGCTGGTCAGGTGGCGCGGGGAGATGGCCACGGTGCTTTCGGTCTGCTTGGTGAACGAGTAAACGGTCGCCGACAGCAGGTTTTCAGTCAGGGTCAGGGACTGGTGCTTGCGGGCGAAGATCACCGGAACGCCCAGGTTCAGGCCGGTCATGATAGCCGGGGCGATGCCCGAGGCTTCGATGGTGACGATCTTGGTGATCCCCGAATCCTTGAACAGCGCGGCGAATTCGTCGCCGATCAGCTTCATCAACGCCGGGTCGATCTGATGGTTCAGAAAGGCGTCGACTTTCAGGACCTGGTCGGAAAGCACGATGCCTTCTTCGCGAATTTTCTTGTGCAGTGCTTCCACAACAGCTTCCTCTGGTGGCGCGACGGGCGCCGAAAGTAGATTAAAAAGTAGTCGATTCTAGCGCTTTAACATCGCGCGTATATCTGCCAATGCGGTATTACCGCGCACGGCTTTGACTTCGGTCGGGGTGTCGTCATTGCCTTCCCAGGCCAGGTCGTCCGGCGGCAACTCATCGAGGAACCGGCTCGGGGAGCAGTCGATGATCTCGCCGTACTGCTTGCGCTTGGCGGCGAAGGTGAAGGCCAGGGTCTGGCGTGCGCGGGTAATCCCGACATAGGCCAGGCGCCGTTCTTCCTCGATGGTGTCGGCTTCGATGCTGGAGCGGTGCGGGAGGATTTCTTCCTCCATGCCCATGATGAATACGTAGGGAAATTCCAGGCCCTTGGAGGCGTGCAAAGTCATCATCTGCACGCCTTCGGCGCCGTCTTCCTCTTCCTGCTGACGTTCGAGCATGTCACGCAGGACCAGCTTGCCGATGGCATCCTCCACGGTCATGTCGCCTTCTTCGTCCTTCTCGAGGGTGTTCTTCAACGCCTCGATCAGGAACCAGACGTTGCCCATGCGGTAGTCGGCGGCCTTGTCGCTGGAGCTGTTGGTGCGCAGCCAGTTTTCGTAGTCGATGTCCATGACCATGCTGCGCAGGGCCGAAATCGGATCTTCGCCGGCGCACTGCTCGCGGACCTTGTCCATGAAGCGCTTGAAGCGCGCCAGGCGGTCGGTGAAGCGGCTATCCAGATGCTCGCCCAGGCCGATCTCGTCGGTGGCGGCGTACATCGAAATCTTGCGTTCGGTAGCGTAGTTGCCGAGTTTTTCCAGGGTGGTCGAGCCGATTTCCCGGCGCGGGACGTTGATCACGCGCAGGAAGGCGTTGTCGTCATCCGGGTTCACAATCAGCCGGAAGTAGGCCATCAGGTCTTTCACTTCCTGGCGTCCGAAAAAGCTGTTACCGCCGGACAGGCGATACGGCACCTGGTGGTGCTGCAACTTCAGCTCGATCAGCTTGGCCTGGTAGTTACCCCGGTACAGGATCGCAAAATCGCTGTAGGGGCGGTCGGTACGCAGGTGCAGACTGAGGATCTCCACGGCCACGCGCTCGGCTTCGGCGTCTTCGTTGCGGCAGCGGATCACGCGGATCTCGTCACCGTGGCCCATCTCGCTCCACAGCTGCTTTTCAAACTCGTGTGGGTTGTTGGAGATCAGCACGTTGGCGCAACGCAGGATGCGGCTGGTGGAGCGGTAGTTCTGCTCCAGCATCACCACTTTCAAAGACGGGTAGTCGTCCTTGAGCAGCATCAGGTTTTCCGGACGGGCGCCGCGCCAGGCGTAGATCGACTGGTCGTCGTCGCCCACCACGGTGAACTGGTTGCGCTTGCCGATCAGCAACTTCACCAGCAGGTACTGGCTGGCGTTGGTGTCCTGGTACTCGTCCACCAGCAGGTAGCGAACTTTGTTCTGCCACTTTTCGAGGATGTCGGCGTGTTCCTGGAACAGCTTGACCGGCAACAGGATCAGGTCGTCGAAGTCCACCGCGTTGAACGCCTTGAGCGTGCGCTGGTAGTGGGTGTAGACGATGGCCGCGGTCTGTTCTTTCGGATTGCGCGCATTTTCCAGCGCCTCGGGCGGCAGGATCAGGTCGTTCTTCCAGGCGCCGATCATGTTCTTGATCTCGTCGACGCCGTCGTCGCCCGAGTATTCCTTCTGCATGATGTCGGTCATCAGGGCTTTGACGTCGGTCTCGTCGAAGATCGAGAAACCGGGCTTGTAGCCCAGGCGCACATGCTCCTTGCGGATGATGTTCAGCCCCAGGTTGTGGAAGGTGCACACCGTCAGGCCGCGGCCTTCACCGCCCTTGAGCAGGGTGCCGACGCGCTCCTTCATCTCGCGCGCCGCCTTGTTGGTAAAGGTCATGGCGACGATGTACTGGGCGCGGATGCCGCAGTTCTGGATCAGATGCGCAATCTTGCGGGTGATCACGCTGGTCTTGCCGGAGCCAGCGCCGGCGAGCACCAAAAGAGGGCCGCCGACGTAGCTCACGGCTTCTTGCTGCCGGGGATTGAGTCGGGACATGGCGGAAAAAGGAGTCGTTTGCGAAAAGGGCGGGCATTTTAACAGGATGCACGGATTCTGCCGCCTCTCTCCGACTTGTGACGTAGCACTCGATCTGTATTTGCCGGTTTTGTTACTTTCGCGCAGGATGCAGGGAGAATTTGCGTCTAATGTTCGATCTCTGAAGTGGCACAAATTTATGATTGAGAATCAATGGCATTTGTCATTGTTCAGCTGTGCGTCATAATGTCACCGCCAACATCTTTGCAGAGTCTAGGGAGCTAGCTTGTCTACGCCTGTCGAACCCTTGCGTTTGCTGCTGCTGGCCGAAGAGCCAGTATGGGCAGCGTTGTTGCGCGAGTGTCTGGCTCCGATGGGGAGCTCGGCTGTGCTGATCAGTGCACCGACCTGGGAGTCGGTGAGCAGTCTATTTACCGATAACCGCTCTGCGGTCCTGCTGACTATTCCTGCTCTGCAACCGGAACCTGGGCGGTGCAGCCTGCCGACGGTGTTGCTGCTCGAACATGAACCCCTCAACCCACCGGACGGTGTCAGCGACTGGCTGGTGCGCGATGCGCTGGATGCCGGCATCCTGCGGCGTTGCCTGCGGCATGTGCGTGAACGTGGGGTGCTGGAAAACACCTTGCAACGTCTTGCCGAACAGGACCCCTTGACCGGCATCGCCAATCGCCAGGGCTTCCAGACCTTGCTAGCCACGCGCCTGGCGGAAAACGACGGCCGGGGCCTGGCGTTGGGGCACCTGGATCTCGACAACTTTCGCTACGCCAACGACGCCCTGGGCCATCAGGCCGGCGACCGGTTGATCCTGCAGGTGGTCGCGCGGCTCAAAAGCCAGCTTGAGGCCGGTGATCAACTGGCGCGCCTGGGCAGTGACGAATTTGCCTTACTCATCGACACCCGCCGCGCGCCGCAACGCGCCGAGTGGATGGCCGAGCGCATCACCGAAGCCTTGTCCGAACCCTACTGGATCGACGGTGAAAGCCTGTTGATCGGCGCTAGCCTGGGGATTGCCCACGCGCGTGCCCAGGCCGGTGCCGACCCGCTGATGTGGCATGCCCATATCGCCATGCAGCAGGCCAAGAGCACCCAGGGTTGCACCTTCCATATCTTCAACGAGCGGATCAACCGCAACGCCCGCAGCATGGCTGACCTGGAAAGCGAGTTGCGCCGAGCGTTGCGCCGCGATGAGCTGGAGCTGCATTACCAGCCACGGCTGAACCTGGATGACGGGCAAATTGTCGGCCTCGAAGCCCTGGTGCGCTGGCGGCATGCTGAACGTGGCTTGTTGCCGCCCAGTGAGTTCGTGCCGCTGGCCGAGCAGAGTGGGCTGATCGTGCCGCTCGGTTACTGGGTCATCTCCCGCGCCCTGCGGGACATGCAGGCGTTGCGCGAGCGCGGCCTGCCGCCGTTGCACATGGCGGTCAATCTGTCGTTCCGCCAGTTTCAGGACAGCCAGTTGCTCTCGACCTTGAGCCGCTTGATCGCCGAGCGGGGAGTCGATGCGCAGTGGCTGGAGTTCGAACTCACCGAAACCGCGGTGATGCGGCGCAGTGATCTGGTCCAGCAGACTATGGATGCCCTGGGTCGCCTCGGCGTGCGGTTTTCCCTGGACGACTTTGGCACCGGGTTCTCCTCGTTCGTGCACCTCAACAGCCTGCCGATCGCCTTGTTGAAAATCGACAAGAGCTTTGTTGGCGGTATGGAAGGGCGTGAAGAGAATCGCAAGCTGGTCCACGCGATGATCAACCTGGCGCACAACCTCCATCTGGAAGTCGTCGCCGAGGGCGTCGAAACCCCGGAGCAGCTTGAGTTGTTGCGTGGCTTTGGTTGCGACCAGGTGCAGGGCTACCTGATCAGCAAGCCGTTGCCGCTGTCTGAACTGGTGGAGTACCTGACCTTCGGCTCCAGCCAGCAGACGGTGCTGGAAATCGTCAACTGAGCTCGCCCCACAGGCAGGTCAGTCCGGCTGAGACATCTGGAAATCAGCTTGCGGCGCCGGCTCTTGCCGGATCATCCGCTTCATCTTCCACTCGAACCCCAGCGTCAGGCTCACAGCCGCGCAGGCCAGCCCCAGGGCCAGGCCCCACCAGACTCCGGTTGGCCCCCAGTGCAGGTGGAAGGCCATCCACCAGGCGGCCGGTGCGCCGATCAGCCAGTAGCAACCCAGGCCCACCAGAAAGGTGGTCTTGGCGTCCTTGAGGCCACGTATGCAGCCCATGGCGATGGTCTGCACACCGTCGAACAGCTCGAACCATGCGGCCACGGCCAGCAGGCTGACGGCCAGTTGGATGACGTCGGCAAACTGTGGGTCGTTGTGGTCCAGGAACAAACCGACCAGTTGATTGGGCAGCAGCCAGAACACCATGGCGAAACCCAGCATCGCCACCGCGCCAAAGCCAATCCCGACCCGTCCGGCCAGGCGTGCGTCGAGCAGTTGCCCGGCGCCATAATGCTGGCCGATGCGCATGGTGATGGCATAGGACAGCCCTGCCGGCACCATGAATGCCACCGAGACAATTTGCAGGGCAATTTGGTGGGCACCCAGTTGCGTGCTGCCCATGGTGCCCATGCACAGGGCCGCGAAGGCGAACAGCCCGACCTCGACCGCATAAGTTCCGCCAATCGGCAGGCCCAGGCGCCACAACTCCCGCAGGTACTGGCGATTGGGCCGGGACAGGCCTGCGCGCAATGGGTACGCCTCGTACGCCGGGTGCCGGCGAATGTGCCAGGCCAGGCCCAGGGCCATGCAGTTGGCCACGATCGCGGTCACCAGGCCGATCCCCACCAGGCCCATTTTCGGCAGGCCGAACATGCCGGTGATCAGCGCGTAGTTGAGCAGGAAGTTGGCCAGGGTGCCGATGACGCTGATGACCATCACCGGAGTGGCCCGGCCGATGGCGCTGGTGAAGCCGCGCAACGCCATGAAGCTCAGGTAACCAGGCAGGGCAAACGGCAGGATCAGCAGGAACTGGCCGGCCATCTCGACGTTACTGGCCGTCTGGCCGAACAACAGCAACACCGGTTTGAGGTTCCACAACAGCAGGCCCGCGACCAATGCCATCAGCCAGGCCAGCCATAGCCCGGCCTGGGTCAGGCGTGCCGCACCGGGAATGTCGCCCGCGCCCTGGCGGATCGACACCAGCGTGCCGACCGCGGCGATCACGCCGATGCAGAAAATCGACACGAACGAATAGGTCGCCGCTCCCAGGCCACCACCCGCCAGCGCCTCGGGGCTGATTTTGGCCATCATCAAGGTGTCGGTGAGCACCATCAGCATGTGCGCCAACTGCGAGGCGATCAACGGCCCCGCCAGCCGTAGGATGGCCCGCAATTCGGTACGTGCTGGATGCTGCATGGTCATCACGCGTGTTTCCTGGAAATAAGGGGTAGCCGCTGATTCTCGGCGCTCTCAGACGAATGCACAAAGGGATAAAAACGATCACTGGCATGATTAAAACTCATGCTGTCGAGTTTCTGCTAGGGTTTGCCCATTGCGCTATAGGAGCTTTCCTGATGTCCCGTCGTCTTCCTCCGCTGTATGCCCTGCGTGCTTTCGAGGCTGCGGCGCGGCACAGTTCGTTCACCCGTGCCGCGCAAGAGCTGTCGATTACCCAGAGCGCCGTCAGCCGGCATATTCGTACGCTGGAAGATCACTTTGCCTGCCGACTGTTTCAACGCAGTGGTCGCAACCTGCAATTGACCGAGGCCGCTCGCCTGTTGCTGCCCGGAGTGCGTGAAGGTTTTGGTGCACTGGAGCGCGCCTGCAACACCTTGCGCAGCGAAGATGACATCTTGCGCATGAAAGCTCCTTCGACCCTGACCATGCGCTGGTTGCTGGCGCGGCTTAGTCGCTTTCGGCATCTGCAGCCGGGCAATGAAGTGCAACTGACCAGCGCCTGGATGGACGTCGACTCGGTGGATTTCAATCATGAACCCTTCGACTGTGCGGTACTGCTGAGCAACGGGCATTTTCCACCGGACTGGGAAGCCAGTTACCTGTTCCCGGAGCTGTTGATACCGGTCGGTGCGCCGAACCTGCTCAACGATCAGCCCTGGGATGTCGAGCGGCTGGCCAGTACCGAACTGCTGCACCCCACCCCTGATCGTCGCGACTGGCGCAGTTGGCTGGAGCGCATGGGGCTCTCCGAGCAGGTGTCGCTCAAGGGCGGGCAAGTGTTCGATACCCTGGAACTGGGGATGATCGCCGCAGCGCGTGGCTATGGTGTGTCCATGGGCGACCTATTGATGGTGGCCGAGGATGTGGCGCAGGGACGCCTGAGCCTGCCCTGGCCGACCGCCGTTGCCAGTGGCCTGAATTACTACCTGGTCTGGCCGAAAACCCGTCCGGGTGGTGAGCGTTTGCGGCGGCTCAGCGACTTCCTGCAAGGCGAGGCGCAGGCCATGGAGCTGCCGGACGTCGAGCGTCTGGACTGAGTCGGAGGCGGGTTTATTGATTGGCCGGCCGATAGTGCAGTGCTTCAGCCAAGTGTTCGCGGCTGATGTCCTGCGCCTGTTCGAGATCGGCCAGGGTCCGGGAGACCTTGAGTAGTCGATGGGCCGCCCTGAGCGACAGGGTCAGGCGTTCGCAGGCGCTTTCCAGCCAGCGTTCGTCCACTGTGGACAACTGGCAATGCCGGCGCAGCCCCGGCAGGTCGAGGAAGGCGTTGGCGCAGCCCTGGCGCTGCTGCTGAACCTCGCGAGCCATGGCAACGCGCTCGGCAGCACGGGCGGAGTTGTCGCCCGGCTGGGTGGCGGGATTGAGTGCGGTGGTTTCGCGGGCGACGGTCAGGTGCAGGTCGATGCGGTCGAGCAGCGGGCCGGAGAGCTTGTGCCGGTAACGCTGGACCATCTCCGTGGTGCAGGAGCAGCGGCCGCTGGGCTCGCCCAGGTAGCCACAGGGGCAGGGATTCATGGCCGCCACCAGTTGGAAACGCGCCGGGAAACGCACTCGGTCCCGGGCGCGGGAAATCACGATATAGCCAGATTCCAGCGGCTCTCGTAATACCTCCAGCACCTTGCGATCGAACTCCGGTAGCTCGTCGAGAAACAGCACGCCGTGGTGGGCGAGGGTGATTTCCCCGGGCTGGGGTTTTGAACTGCCGCCTACCAGCGCCGGGCCGGACGCCGAGTGATGGGGCTGGCGGAAAGGACGTTGCGGCCAATGACTCAACGGCACACCGCTGGCGACCGACTGGATCGCCGCCACCTCCAGGGCCTCACTTTCCGTCAGCGGCGGCAGCAACCCGGGCAAGCGACTGGCCAGCAGGGTTTTCCCGGTCCCGGGTGGCCCGCTGAACAGTAGGTTATGGGCACCCGCCGCGGCAATCAGCAGGGCCCGCTTGGCGGCGGCCTGGCCTTGTACTTCGCTCAAGTCGGGGTAGGGCTTGCTGGCATGGAGCAAACCGTTGGAGCGGTAAGGCTCGATGGGGGTATGGCCGTTGAAGTGAGCGACCGCTTCCAGCAAATGATGCACCGCGAGCACCTTGAGCCCGGAGGCCAGGCAAGCTTCCTCGGCATTCGCCCAGGGCACCACCAGCGCCCGCCCGGCCTGGCGCGCCGCCAAGGCGGCCGGTAACACGCCGCGAACCGCCCGCACCTCACCGGAAAGCGCCAGTTCCCCCAGGCACTCCACGTCATCCAGGGTCAGGGTTGGCACCTGCACGCTGGCCGAAAGAATCCCCAGGGCAATCGCCAGGTCAAAGCGCCCACCGTCCTTGGGCAAGTCGGCGGGAGCGAGATTCAAGGTGATGCGCCGCGCTGGAAACTGCAGGCCCGAATTGATGATCGCGCTGCGCACCCGGTCCTTGCTCTCTTTCACTGCCGCTTCGGGCAAGCCGACCATCGTCAGTGATGGCAAGCCATTGGCCAGGTGGACTTCGACAGTGACAGCCGGTGCCTCCACGCCAATCTGGGCGCGGCTGTGGACGATGGACAGGGACATGAGCATTCCTTGAACGAAAAAGAGCCGCTTCCTGCGGTTGTTCAAGGGTAGTTGCGAGGGGGTGTTTTAGCACCGCGCGAGACGCGCCAAAGGTTCGCAGGATGTTGCCGGTGGCCTGGCTTATGTGTGGGGGCGAGCAGGCTCGCACCCACAAGGGGCAGGGGATTACTCGGCAGGCGGATTGAGCCTGGCTTCCAGCTCCGCGACTTTTGCTTCAAGGCTTTCCAGGCGTGCCCGGGTGCGGGCCAGGACGACCATCTGGCTGTCGAATTCTTCCCGGCTGACCAGGTCCAGCTTGCTGAAGCCGCTTTGCAGCAGGGCCTTGAACTGGCTTTCGATTTCGCTTTTGGGCAGCGGGGTGTCGCCGCTGAACAGGCGGGAGGCGTGGCCGCTCAGGGCGTCGAGGAGGTCTTTGGGCGCGAGCATGTAGGGAGTCCTTAAACTGATGGCGGGCAGTGTATCACGCAGTGTTCAGGCTCATTTATCCCGGTGCGGCGCACGCTTTTCGCGCATCGGTCCGTCTGTCGGCGCACCGTTATTGTGCGTATCTCTGGGCGCGCATTTCTGCACTGGCCTGGGTTTAAAGGCAAGAGATTGAAATCAGTGGTTTTTCTGGAGATGGCAAGCTTTCTGCTAAGGCTTGAGTAACCCATGCACTGATGCAGTCGCTGTGACGAATGCAGTGCGGCAGGCGAAACGGGGAGTTTCGTCGGCAGCGGTTAACTGGCGTCAGTCGGGCAGGTACGGCCGACGATGCGTTACAAAGCCAGGCACTGCGCTTAGACTTGAGTCGGGTTTGTTTTCCTGGGGCAAGTCCACCAATTCGGGAGAGAGTTTTCATGAAGCTAGTCACTGCCATCATCAAGCCGTTCAAACTGGATGACGTCCGCGAGGCACTGTCCGAGATCGGCGTGCAGGGCATTACCGTCACTGAGGTCAAAGGCTTCGGTCGGCAGAAGGGTCACACCGAGCTGTATCGCGGCGCGGAGTACGTGGTCGATTTCCTGCCCAAGGTGAAGATCGATGTCGCCATTGACGACAAGGATCTGGACCGGGTTATCGAGGCGATAACCAAGGCGGCCAACACCGGCAAGATTGGTGACGGCAAGATTTTCGTGGTCAATCTGGAACAGGCTATTCGCATCCGTACCGGCGAAACCGATACCGACGCGATCTAAGCCGCCACAACCCCAACGCCCCAGGAGAAAACAATATGACTCTGCGTAAATTCGCAGGGCTAGGAGCCCTGTTGTCCCTCGTAATGCCCAGCCTGGCCATGGCGGCAGACGAAGTGGCGGCTCCAGTCCTCAACTCCGGCGATACCGCCTGGATGCTGACCGCGACAGCCTTGGTGCTGTTCATGACCATTCCCGGCCTTGCGCTGTTCTACGGCGGCATGGTGCGCTCCAAAAACATTCTTTCCGTGATGATGCAGTGCTTCGCCATTACCGGTCTGATCAGCATCCTGTGGGTCATTTATGGCTACAGCATTGCGTTCGACACCGCGGGCATGGAGCAGGGCGTCGTCAACTTCAACTCTTTCTTCGGCGGCATGGGCAAGGCGTTCCTCGCCGGTGTCACCCCGGCGAGCCTGACAGGGCCGGCGGCACTGTTCCCTGAAGCGGTGTTCATCACCTTCCAGATGACTTTCGCCATCATCACCCCGGCGCTGATCGTCGGTGCCTTCGCCGAGCGGATGAAGTTCTCCGCAATGCTGATCTTCATGGGTGTGTGGTTCACCCTGGTGTACGCACCGATCGCGCACATGGTCTGGTCCGGCCCCGGTGGCCTGATGTGGGACTGGGGCGTCCTGGACTTCGCAGGCGGCACCGTGGTGCACATCAACGCCGGTATCGCCGGTCTGGTGGCCTGCCTGGTGCTGGGCAAGCGCAAGGGTTTCCCGACCACCCCAATGGCTCCGCACAACCTCGGTTACACCTTGATGGGCGCGGCCATGCTGTGGATTGGCTGGTTCGGCTTCAACGCCGGTTCCGCCGCGGCGGCCAACGGTACTGCCGGCATGGCGATGCTGGTAACCCAGATCGCAACCGCTGCCGCTGCCCTGGGCTGGATGCTGGCCGAGTGGCTGACCCACGGCAAACCTAGCGCCCTGGGCATCGCCTCGGGTGTGGTTGCCGGCCTGGTGGCCATTACTCCAGCCGCTGGCACCGTGGGCCCGATGGGCGCCCTGGTGATCGGCTTGTCGGCCGGCGTGGTGTGCTTCTTCTGCGCTACGACCCTGAAACGCAAAATGGGCTACGACGATTCCCTCGACGCCTTCGGCGTGCACGGTATTGGCGGTATTCTCGGTGCGATCCTCACCGGCGTATTTGCTGCACCGTCGCTGGGTGGCTTCGGCACCGTGACCGACATCGCTGCACAAGTCTGGATTCAGTGCAAAGGCGTGGGTTTCACGGTGATCTACACCGCGATCGTCACCTACGTCATCCTCAAGGTATTGGACGCCGTCATGGGTCTGCGCGTGACCGAAGAGGAAGAGGCAGTCGGCCTGGACCTGGCACAACACAACGAGCGCGGCTACAACCTGTAAGCAGGCGCGGAAAAAAACTTGCCCGGCTTGCCGGGCATTTTTTTGTTCTGGATTTGTCACTCAGGCCTAGGCTGAAAGGATTTTTCTGACAGCTTTGCCGGGGTTTTCCGCAGCGGTTTTTCCAGGGGCGATGGCTTACAGCATGGCGCGAATATTAGGGTCTTTGTTTTTTCCCAGAGCGCGCTAGAATGCGCCCCGAACGTGCGGAGAACTGTATGTGGCAACAGACTCTGATTACCCTGCGGGCCAAGCCCCGGGGCTTTCATCTGGTAACGGACGAGTTACTCGCCGGCCTGCCTGAACTCAAGGCATGCCGGGTCGGTCTGTTGCACTTGTGGCTGCAGCATACCTCGGCGTCGTTGACCATCAACGAGAACGCCGATCCGGCGGTACGTCGCGACTTCGAACGGTTTTTCAACCGGTTGATCCCACAAGGCGCAACCGGTTATGAGCATAACGACGAAGGCCTGGACGACCTCCCGGCGCACTTCAAGGCCAGTTTGCTAGGCTGTCAATTGAGTTTGCCGATCACGGCGGGCCGATTGGCGTTAGGTAGCTGGCAAGGTGTTTATCTGGGCGAGCACCGTGATCATGGCGGTGCTCGTAAAGTCCTCGCCACCGTGCACGGTGAAGGGGCATAAACCGCTGGTTACCAGTGGATTTTGAATTTTTTCTGGCAGTCGTCGACAGACGACGAAGCTGGGCTATAACTAATCTGCTTTTCGCAAGTCATGAGGTAGAACATGAGCGACGATGATCTGGAAAACGACGACCTCGAAGTAGGCGACGAAGACGAGGCCGAAGAAGGCCTTGAAGCTGCGGCGGAAGACGTTGCTGACGACGATGGTGGCGACGATACGCCGGCCCCGACCGCCAAAGGCAAGGCCAAGGCTGCGGTGTCGGTAGACGAGCTGCCGAGCGTTGAAGCCAAGAACAAGGAGCGTGATGCTCTGGCCCGCGCGATGGAAGAGTTCCTGGCCAAAGGCGGCAAGGTTCAGGAAGTCGAGGCCAACGTGGTGGCCGATCCACCAAAGAAGCCTGATAACAAGTACGGCAGCCGGCCTATCTAAGGGTCTGCACTGTGTTTGTTGAAAAAGCCCGCCGTCGCTGCGGGCTTTTTTATGGGTGGTGGTGGGTGGATCCGTTGCTGCGGTAACGGCTGCTTAGGGTTTCGCCCTTACGTGAACTGCCCCCCCAATCCCCCGTAGCAGCTGCCTAGCCCGCGAGGCTGCGTTCGAGGACGCAGTCCTCGCCGGCTTCAATGCTGCCACAAGCTCGGGCTTAACGCAGCTCCGACCAGCGTGCCAGCAACTCCGGCAGTTCTGTCAGGCAACGAATCTCGGCATCCGGTGCCTGGTCTGCTTCCCATGCCTTGCCCGCCGGGTTGAACCAGATTGCGCGCAACCCCGCTTGCTGGGCCCCGGCGATGTCATCACCGGGATGATCGCCGACATGCACCGCATTGGCGGCAGTGGTTGCACCGCGCTGCAGGGCTTCGTGGAACAGGCGGGCATCGGGCTTGGCGATGCCGATGTCTTCGGCGCACAGGGCAAACTTGAAGTAATCGGCCAGCCCCAGGCGGCGTACGTCGGCGTTGCCGTTGGTGACCACGCCCAGGGCGTAGCGGTTGCGCAGGATCTCCAGTGTCGGTTGCACCTCGGGGAATATCTCGAGCTGGTGCCGTGCGTGCAGGAAGACTTCGAAGGCCTGTTCGGCCAGTTCGCTTGCCTGTGGGGGGGCGTAGCCGGCTTCTTCCAGGGCGTGCAGCAACACCCGGCGGCGCAAGGCGCTGATGCGGTGTTTGAGCTGCGGTTCGAGGCCCAGTACCCGTTCACGGATGGCCCACAAATGCTCGACCGGCAAGGCGCCCAGGACCGGCGTGTGCTCGGCCAGCCACTGGCGCAGTACGGCTTCCGCGCTGACGATTACTGGGGCGGTGTCCCACAGGGTGTCGTCGAGGTCGAAGGTGATCAGTTGGATTGTCATTGCTCATCGCCCTTGATGCGTTTGGCCCGAGGGTGGGCGCTGTCGTAGACCGTGGCCAGGTGCTGGAAGTCCAGGTGGGTGTAGATCTGGGTGGTCTTGATGTCCGAGTGGCCAAGCAACTCCTGCACGGCGCGCAAGTCTTGGGAAGACTCCAGCACGTGGCTGGCGAAGGAGTGCCTGAGCATGTGCGGGTGCAGGTTCTGCCCCAGCTCCCGCTCGCCTGCGGCCTTGACCCGAAGTTGCACGGCGCGTGAACCGAGGCGTCGGCCTTTTTGGCTGACGAATAGCGCATCGTCCTGCGGATTGGCCAGGGCGCGCAAGGGCAGCCAGCACTCGAGGGCCTCGCGGGCTTTCCTGCCGATGGGCAGCACCCGGGTCTTGCTGCCCTTGCCGAGCACTTGCACCAGGCCATCCGCGAGGTCGAGCTGGTCGAGGTTCAGGCCGGTGAGCTCCGACAGGCGCAGGCCACTGGAGTAGAACAGCTCGAGAATCGCCTGGTCGCGACGGGCCAGGAAGTCGTCCTCGACGGCCCCTTCGAGCAGTTGCAGCGCGCGGTCGGTGTCGAGGGTCTTGGGCAGGCGTCGCTCGCCTTTGGGCGGGGCCAGGCCGTTGGCCGGGTCGTGGTCGCACAGGCCTTCGCGGTTCAGGTAGTGATAGAGCCCGCGCACGGCCGACAGCAAGCGCGCCAGGCTGCGCGAGGACTGGCCCTGGGCATGCAGGCGCGCGACCAGGCCGCGCAGGCGCTGGATGTCCAGCGCGCTCCAACTGCCGATGTGCAGTTTCTCGCAGTGTGCCAGGACCTTGTTCAGGTCACGGCGGTAGGCTTCAAGCGTGTGCGGCGACACCTGACGCTCACTGCGCAGGTGCTCGCAGTAGGCGTCCAGTTGCCGTTCCATGGTCAGCGCACCGAGCGCAGGGTGCTGTTGACCCGTGGCAATACGCGGCCCATGACTTCGGCGATGTAGCTGAGGAACAGGGTGCCTACCGAGCTCTTGTAGTGCTGCGGATCGCGGCTGGCGATGGCCAGCACGCCATGCAGGCCCTGGTGACTGATGGCAACCACGGCCGTGGAGCCGATCTGCAGGCGTTGTTCTTCGCCAAACAGGAAGTCCAGTTCATGCTCGCGCAGGGTGCCGCTGACGCTTTTGCCTTCGGACAGCAACCCGCCAATGGCCTTGTGCGCTTCGGCGTCGCTGACCCAGCGGCCGACCGGCAAGGGCTCGTCGCTGAACAGGATCAGACTGACAAAGGGCACCTGGAAGTCCTGGCGCAGGCTGTCTTCAACACTGATGACCAGGTCATCCAGGCTGTTGGCGTCCATCAGGGCGAGGATCAGGCGGCGGGTCTTGTCGAACAGCCGATCGTTGTCGCGGGCGACATCCATCAACTGCGAAAGACGGTGGCGCATCTCGATGTTGCGTTCGCGCAGGATTTTCATCTGCCGCTCGACCAGCGAGATGGTATCGCCACGCTGGTGCGGTATGCGCAGGGCCGGGAGCAGTTCTTCGTGCTCGACGAAGAAATCCGGATGAGCCTCAAGGTACGCGGCAATCGCCGCCGCCTCCAGGCTCTCGGAAGGGCATTCGTCGGGCTGCGGGGCTGGAACCTTGGGCTGATCAGTCATGGATTTAGCTCACTCAAAGACGCACTTGTCCTTCGTATACGCGTACTGCCGGACCGGTCATCATCACCGGTTGGCCAGGACCTGCCCATTCAATGGACAAGCGCCCGCCGGGCAGGTCGATCAATAGCGGCGAATCCATCCACCCCTGGCTGATCGCGGCCACTGCAGCGGCACAGGCGCCGGTACCGCAGGCCTGGGTTTCCCCGGCGCCCCGCTCCCAAACGCGCAACTGCGCACGATTGCGGTCGATGACCTGGAGGAAACCGACGTTGACCCGTGCCGGAAAGCGCGGGTGATGTTCGATCTTCGGCCCCAGTGCATGCACCGGCGCGTTGTTGATGTCGTTCACGCGCAGCACAGCGTGCGGGTTGCCCATGGACACCGCGGCCAACTCGACGGTCTGGCCGTCGACCTCGACCGGGTAGCTGTTGGCTTGCGCGTCGGCCTGGAACGGAATGTCCGCTGGTACCAGGCGTGGTGCCCCCATGTTGACGCTGATCTGACCGTCATTGCGAATATCGAGTTCGATTATGCCGCTCTTGGTCTCGACGCGGATCTGGCGCTTGGCCGTCAGGCGCTTGTCCAGCACAAAGCGGGCGAAGCAGCGCGCGCCATTGCCGCATTGCTCCACTTCGGAACCGTCGGAGTTGAAGATCCGGTAACGGAAATCCACCTCCGGGTTGCTCGGTGCTTCGACAATCAACAATTGGTCGAAGCCGACACCGGTGTGGCGGTCACCCCATTGCTTGGCGTGCTTGGGCAGAATGTGCGCGTGCTGGCTGACCAGGTCGAGGACCATGAAGTCGTTGCCCAGGCCGTGCATCTTGGTAAAACGCAGCAGCATGGGTTTACTCCGGCAGCAGGCTTTCGCCAGCAAACAACTCGGCTACCGTCTCGCGGCGACGCACTTCGAATGCCTGATCACCGTCCACCAGCACTTCGGCGCAACGGCCGCGGGTGTTGTAGTTGGAGCTCATGACAAACCCGTAGGCACCGGCCGAATGCACGGCCAGCAAGTCGCCTTCTTCCAGCGCCAGTTGACGATCCTTGGCCAGGAAGTCACCGGTTTCGCAGATCGGGCCGACGATGTCGTAGGCGCGTGCCGCAGTGTCGCGTGGGCGCACGGCCGTGACGTCCATCCAGGCCTGATACAGCGCCGGGCGGATCAGGTCGTTCATGGCCGCGTCGACGATGGCGAAATCCTTGTGTTCGGTGTGCTTGAGGTACTCGACCTGGGTCAGCAGCACGCCGGCGTTGGCGACGATGAAGCGGCCCGGCTCGAACACCAGCGCCAGGTCGCGACCGTCGATACGTTCGCGCACGGCCTTGATGTAGTCGGCAGCCAGCGGTGGCTCCTCATCGCGATAACGCACACCCAGGCCGCCACCCAAGTCGATGTGGCGCAGGTAGATTCCGCAATCGCTGAGGCGGTCGATCAGCGCCAGCAGGCGGTCGAGGGCATCAATGAAGGGGGGCAGGGTGGTCAGTTGCGAACCGATGTGGCAATCGACGCCGACCACTTCCAGGTTCGGCAGTTGGGCGGCGCGCACATAGACGTCTTCGGCGTCGGCGATGGCGATGCCGAACTTGTTTTCTTTGAGGCCGGTGGAGATGTACGGGTGGGTGCCGGCATCGACGTCCGGGTTCACGCGCAGCGAGATCGGTGCACGCACACCCAACTCGGCGGCCACCACTTGCAGGCGCTCCAGCTCGTCGGTGGACTCGACGTTGAAGCAGTGCACGCCGACTTCCAGGGCGCGGCGCATGTCGTCGCGGGTCTTGCCCACGCCGGAGAATACGATCTTGTCGGCCGCACCGCCTGCAGCCAGGACCCGTTCCAGCTCGCCACGGGAGACGATGTCAAAACCGGCGCCCAGGCGCGCCAGGACATTCAGTACGCCCAGGTTGGAGTTGGCCTTGACCGCGAAGCAGACCAGGTGCGGGGTGCCAGCCAGGGCATCGGCATACGCCAGGTACTGGGCTTCGATGTGCGCACGGGAGTAGACATAGGTGGGGGTGCCAAAGCGCTCGGCGATGGCGGACAAGGCAACACCTTCCGCGAACAGCTCACCGTCACGGTAGTTAAAAGCGTCCATGATGTTCCCTTAGTAGGTGCTGTTGCTGTTGCTGTGTTCGTGCGCTTTGGACTGCGACGATTTGGCCTGTTCATCTGCAGGCTTGCTGTCATCGGGCAGGTACAGCGGGCCTTTTTGACCGCAGGCCGATAACAGGCAGGTAAAAGCGACGAGCGAAGCGAGCGCAGCAAGGGAAGAGATCAGGCGCTTCATGGCGAAATCCTTGAGAATGCGTTAATTGCGCCGGAGTATACCGGCCACCCGGCAGCTTGCCTATGCGACGGGCCACCCGTCCGGCGGGCCTTTGCCCGTGGCTTGCGATCGAGCAGACAATGGCAGGCGGTTATTGGTCCACCTTGCCCGGTGCTTGGTCGGTATCCTTTGCAATCGCCGGGGCGCGTCCGTATCTTGCGGCGCTTGAGCGTAAGTAGACACTTTTTGAGGTTGCCGCAATGAGTTTGACTGAAGCCCGTTTCCACGACCTGGTCGATGCCACCCAGCAGACACTGGAAGATATTTTCGACGACAGCGGCCTGGATGTTGATCTGGAAAGTTCGGCTGGGGTCCTGACCGTCAAGTTCGAAAGCGGCAGCCAGTTGATCTTCAGCCGCCAGGAGCCACTGCGCCAGTTGTGGCTGGCAGCGGTGTCCGGCGGGTTCCACTTCGACTACGACGAAGAAAGCGAGCGCTGGATGTGTGACAAGAGCGAAGAGCAACTGGGCGAAATGCTCGAGCGCATCGTCAAGCAGCAAGCCGATGCCGAGCTCGACTTCGAAGGTCTCTGACAGCGTGACCGAACCTGCCCCCGTTCGTGCGCCCAAGCCGCTGTACAGCAATGTCAGCCCGGCCGTGCCATCGCCCTGCACCAATGTCTGCCGGCTGGATGAGGAAAAAGTCTGCAAGGGCTGTTTCCGCCATGTCGAAGATATTCGTGAATGGCGTTCGGCGGACGATGAACGACGCCGGGTGATTTGCGCCCAGGCGCACAATCGCCGCGCCCACGTCGCTCGGTAGGCGCCACCTGCCGCGACCGGCTTGTATATTTTTTGAGCTGTGATAGTGTCCGGTTACGCCTCAACCCATCGAGGCGCGTGAAAACCCCGCCTGTTTTATGGCGGGGTTTTGCTTTTTTCGTGCAGAAGAAAGGAGTCTGCCTGAATCATGACCGTACCTTCCATCACTCTTACCCGTCTGGACGTACAACGTCTGGAGCGCCTGATCGACAGCCTGGATGACACGCTGCCGGGCGTGATCGCGCTGCAAACCGAACTGGATCGCGCCGATACTCTGGTCGGTCACGATGAGGTGCCTGCCGATGTCGTAACCATGAACTCGCGTGTTCATTGCCGTGAAGAAAGCGGCGGCAAGGACTATCATCTGACCCTGGTCTACCCCAAGGACGCGAATGCCGATGAAGGCAAGATTTCCATTCTTGCGCCGGTCGGCAGTGCACTGCTGGGCCTGAAGGTTGGCCAGCACATCGACTGGCCAGCACCGGGTGGCAAGACCCTGAAGCTGACCCTGCTCGAAGTCGAGAACCAGCCAGCCAATGGCGGCGATTTCTCCCTCTGAGAAGGCTTCAAACCTGTTCGAGCGCCTTGTTCAAAGCGCGCTCCAGGTCTGCCTTGTAGCGCAGGTACAGATTGCTCGAGCCGGGGCTGTCAGCCAACAGCCCTGACAGATCCAGGTCGGTGATATAGCAGCGATAGGGCTGCATCTCCCGGCGACGCCCGACTATCTCCCGCGCCACCACGGCAAACAACTGATCGCCGTACTCCAGTTCGCTGTACTCCCGTTGATTGCAATACAGGGTGACCTGCACCTTCCCCGGCGCAGCTTTGCCGACAATCGCCTGCACGTCATAGAACGGCCTGTCGGCGGGGATCTGCGGTGCTGGCTGCGGCTCTACCCGGCGGGCCCGCCCCGTGCCCGCGGGCAGTAACTGGTAGTAGTGGATGTCCAGCTGCGGCAGTGGCTGCGTGGCGTCCATGGGCAGCATGGCGTCGCGGCGAAACAGGATCGACTGCACGAACCGCTGCAGGGGCACCAGCAGGCTGTTGTCATCGTGATAGGGCTGGCGCTGGTACCACATGGCGTTGAACTCATCCAGCACATACAGCTCGGCCCCGCTGTCGCCGACGCGGTAGAACACTTGAATGCAGCCCGGCTGGCCCATGGGCAGGATCAGCGCCAGGTCGTGTTCTTCCAGGGCCATTGGGTCCAGGTGCAGCGGGCTGTAGGCGGTCTGTTCCTGGCCCAGGTAATCGAGCAGGGCGGGCAGGGTGCCCAGGGCCATATGCCGGACCTGGCCGGGTACCAGCTCCAGCGCGTGGTAGTGCTGCTGGACCTGGATCAGGTAGCGCTGGTTGAGGTCGCTCAGCAACAGGTGCTGCGCGGTGTCGAAGATCTCCTCGACCCGCCGGGCAATGAACTGTGCGCGGTTGTGGCAGAAGCACTGGACCCGCAGGCGCGGCTGCCGGGGGCCTTGGGGCAAGTGGTTGAGGTAATCGCGCAGGCAGTCGAGCAGGGCGTGGGGCCCGTCATGACGATTGACCAGCACTTCATTCCAGCTGTTGAGCGTGACCTGGTCGAGGGTCAGTACCAGGTTTTCACGGACCCCGGCATAACTCAGCGAGTCGGTGCGCTCGGTGGTCATCAGGATGTTCAGGTCGCGGTGATGCTTGAGTGGGTCGATGCCCACGTTCACCAGAATCAGCACCTCGGCTGGCTCGATGGCACGCAGCAGTTGCTCCTCGTCGACGCTGGCCAGGGGCGGGGCGATGGTCTGCTGCAGGCTGCCCAGCAGGTTGAACAGCTCGAACTCACTCAGGTCGCTGTTGCCTGGGTGCAGCGCCAGGCGGGTACTGCTGTCGATCACGCCGTTTCGGTGGCACCAGGTCAGCAACTCGAGGAGGTGGCTGCTGCGTTTGAGCGGCGCGAAGTGTTCCCACTCCAGGTTACCCAGGCTGCCGTTGTACAGCCCCCAATGGGTCTGCCCGGGGGCTTTTTTGTTGGCCGACTGCACCAGCGTCAGGGTGTCTTCGGCCAGGTCCGGGGCAATGCCCGGGTTGATGAACTCGACCTTGTCGGCCTTGCGTTCGAAGGCCGCATAGAGCCGGCGGCCGAGTACATTGAGGTCGCGTTTGTTGATCAGGCTGACGCTGCGTTCAGTGCGGGCAAACTGGCTGAGGAAGCGATAGCTGTAGTTGAGCTCGTTGACCAGGGCCCGACGCTCGGCACTGACCTGGCGGACCTTCCACTGGCTGCGGCTGTCGAGCAATGCCAGTTGTCGATGGTCCCAGCGCCACTCCTCGGCCAGCCGTTGCAGGAGCTGGCTCTGCCAGCGGCTGTTGCGTTGAGCGCTGGTGCCGGTGAGCTTGCGGTTGACCTTGAGGTACAAGGCGCGTCGCACCAGCTCCAGGCGTTCCGTTTCGCCCCGGGCGTTGAGGTATTGCTCGATACGGCGGTACACCATGATGTAGGGGTCGAGTTCGTCCAGCTCCAGGCGGTTGGCGAACACCGCTTGCTTGAAGCGCAGGCTCAGGCATTCGACCTGCGGATGCTCACTGGCGTAGACCTCGATCAGCAGCAACTTGAGCACCGACTTGTAGGGCGACTCGATGCCTTTGAACAGTTGCCAGAGCCCGGCGCCGATGAATTCCCCGGGCGGAATGTGCGCCAGGTGACCGAGGTCGAGGGTCTCCTCGGCGCGCACAAAACGCTTGGACAACAGGGTGTGGGTGTACAGCTCGTAGCCGGGCTCTTCATACACCGGTACCAGCCACCAGATTGGCGTGCGCCCGGCAAGCCAGATCGCAGTGCGATAGAACTCGTCCAGCAGCAGATAGTGCTGGCTGGTGCCGCAGTCTTCGGAGCTGAGCTGGCTATCGCGCTCGCCGCGGACAAACCGCTGTGGCTCGATCAGGAAGCAATGGGCCTCGGCGCCCTGGCTGGCGGCCCAGGCTTCGAGCAACTGAGCCTTTTTTCCCAGTTCAGCGAGTTCGTCCGCGCGAAGGTCCGGGGCGTGGCAGATCCACAGGTCCATATCGCTCTGATCGGCCTGGGCCAGGGTGCCGAGGCTGCCCATCAGGAACAGGCCGTGAATCGGCTGTGGCGGGTTGCCGCGACGGGCCTTGTAGGAAAAGGATCGGGTCAGGCGCTGCGCTTCCGCGAGGGTGCTGGCATCAGGTTCGAAATTCGCCACGCCGGCGGGGGTGCTGCTCGAGACGTAGCCCGGCAACAGGGGATGATTGACATGGAAAAACAGCGGCAGCAGCTTGAGGACCATTTGCTGGCGCGGTGTTAACCCTTCCATGGCCCGGGCCATGCGGCCGTTATTGAGCGTGAGGAAGCGTGCGCGCAACTGGCTGAGAACCTTGCGATCGATTCCCTCGTCCAGGTCGGGGCGGATTTCATGGGTGCGGGTCATGTCAGCTCAAACCGGCTCGCAGTCAACGAACGTGGGAAAGTTTCAGGTGCTGGGGCAGTCTACAGCCTCGCGCACAGGACTTTTAAGCTGATTGTTGATTTCTGGCGCCAAACATCTATCGGTTGGCGACAGTCTGCCCGCGGAAATCCCGATGCAGGGGTTCCCGTGGGCGATACCGGTGTCGTTATGCGGTTTCTTCGACGGACAGGATGGTCAGTACAGTCTGCACATTCTGCGCGGCGTCACGCCCCAGGCTGGTCAGATACCCGCCATCGGGTTGATCGATCAATTCTTTTTCGAACAGGCGTTGTGCGGCAGCAATAGCTTTCGGGGCAGCGGTCTGATGAATTTTCAAACCTTCCTGGGAACTGTCCAGGTTGAAGAGTGCAAGGATTTCCAGTTCGGCAACCAGCTCAGGGGTAAGCGACATAAGGACTCCAGACTTTCTAGGAATATGACTGTAGCGCCCCTAAGGTGAACGCACTCGGGCGAGCTGTCCAGTGTTGGCTGCGGGCTTTTCGCCCGCCCGGGTGATTCTTATTTCTTTTCCGGCGGCAGCTCGGGTAGGGCGCGCAGGGCAGCTTCGTACCACTGGGTGTCGAACGCGCGGTCTTCTTCGAGGATCGCGTCGATTTCCACCGCCAGCACGTGGGCCATCAGGCTGAGGATTTCCTCGCGCTCGTAACCCACCAGGGTCAGTTTGTTGAAGGTGGCTTTGGCCGCGGGCGGGTTGTCGCTTGCGATCTGGTTTTCGATGGCTTCGACCAGGGTGTTCTCGGCGAACTCTTCGTCGTCGATGTCGTCGTTCGTATTGGTGCCGGGGGTCAGCTCGCTCATGGCAGGCTCCTCAAGGTAAGGCCAGCAGTTTACCTGCATTCAGCGCCGTGATGCTGCTGGCGAGAGTGCCCCTGAGGATCTATAACAGTCGCTGCCAACCCCCTGCACGGCCTGGAGGCTTTGTGATGCTCAAGCTTTATGGTTTTTCCGTCAGCAATTACTACAACATGGTCAAACACGCCTTGCTGGAGAAGGGCCTGGCATTCGAGGAGGTCGCCTTTTATGCCGGTCAAAGCCCGGAGGCGTTGGCGATCAGCCCGCGCGGCAAAGTGCCGGTGCTGGGGGTCGAACAGGGATTTATCAACGAAACCAGCGTGATCCTGCAGTACCTCGAAGACACCCAGGGAGGTACTGTGCTGTTATCCAAGGCGCCGTTCGAGCGGGCCCAGGTGCTGGCACTGGCCAAGGAAATCGAGTTGTACATCGAACTGCCGGCCCGCGCGTGTTTCGCCGAGGCGTTTTTTGGCATGCCGGTACCTGACGCGATCAAGGAAAAAGCCAAGGGCGAGCTGCTGCTGGGTATTGCGTCCCTGGGGCGGCACGGCAAGTTTGCTCCCTACGTGGCGGGTGACAGCCTGAGCATCGCCGACCTGTACTTCCTGTACAGCGTCAGCCTGGCCTGTGCGGTGGGGAAAAAACTGTTCGAGCTGGACCTGTTGGCAGAGCTGCCGGCGGCCAGGGCATTGCTGGAGCGCTTGCAGGAAACGCCGATTGCGCAGCGCATCAATGCCGACAAAGAGGCGGGGATGCCTGCATTTTTGGCGATGATCGCTTCAAAGAAGTGAAGCTTTCGCTGGCGAGCCGCAAGCGGGCGTCGCCAGCGAAGCTTCCAGCGATTTAGCGACTGGCCAACAGCGCCTGGCCGCGAATCACCGCCGCCTTCACCTGAGCCGGTGCAGTGCCGCCAATGTGGTTACGGGCATTGACCGAACCTTCCAGTGTCAACACGGCGAATACGTCCTGCTCAATCTGGTCGCTGAACTTGCGCAGCTCCTCCAAGCTCATTTCCGCCAGGTCCTTGCCACTTTCCACGCCGTACTTCACGGCGTGACCGACGATTTCGTGGCAGTCACGGAACGGCAGGCCGCGGCGTACCAGGTAGTCGGCGAGGTCGGTTGCGGTGGAGAAACCACGCAGGGCCGCTTCACGCATGATGGCGTGTTTTGGCTTGATCGCCGGGATCATGTCGGCGAAGGCCCGCAGCGAGTCGCGCAGGGTGTCGGCAGCGTCGAACAGCGGTTCCTTGTCTTCCTGGTTGTCCTTGTTGTAGGCCAGGGGCTGGCCTTTCATCAGGGTCAGCAAGCCCATCAGCGCGCCGAACACCCGGCCGCTCTTGCCGCGCACCAGTTCCGGAACGTCGGGGTTTTTCTTTTGCGGCATGATCGAGCTGCCGGTGCAGAAGCGATCAGGCAGATCGATGAACTGGAACTGCGCACTGGTCCACAGCACCAGTTCTTCGGAGAAGCGCGACAGGTGCATCATGGCGATGCTCGCGGCGGCGCAGAATTCGATGGCGAAGTCGCGATCCGAGACGTTGTCCAGCGAGTTGCCGCCCACGGCGTCGAAGCCCAGCAGTTGTGCGGTCAGCTCGCGGTCGATCGGGTAGGTAGTGCCAGCCAGCGCGGCGCTGCCCAACGGCATGCGGTTGGTGCGCTTGCGGCAGTCGACCAGGCGCTCGTAGTCACGGCTGAGCATTTCGAACCAGGCCAGCAGGTGATGTCCGAAGGTCACTGGCTGCGCGGTCTGCAGGTGCGTGAAGCCCGGCATGATGGTCTCGGCTTCGCGCTCGGCCTGCTCCAGCAGGCCTTTTTGCAGGCGAGTGATTTCAGCCAGGATCAGGTCGATCTCGTCGCGTAGCCACAGGCGGATATCGGTCGCTACCTGGTCGTTACGGCTGCGGCCGGTGTGCAGCTTCTTGCCGGTGACGCCGATGCGGTCGGTCAGGCGCGCTTCGATGTTCATGTGCACGTCTTCGAGGTCGATGCGCCAGTCGAAGGTACCGGCCTCGATTTCACCCTGGATGGTGCGCAGGCCGTCGATGATGCTGTCGCGCTCGGCGTCGGTCAGCACGCCGACCTTGGCCAGCATGGTGGCGTGGGCGACGGAGCCCATGATGTCGTGGCGATACAGGCGCTGGTCGAAAGTGACGGAGGCGGTGAAGCGGGCGACGAAGGCGTCGACGGGTTCACTGAAGCGGCCGCCCCAGGACTGATTGGTCTTGTCAGTGCTCATGAATTCGCTCGTGATCGGCTGAAGGAGAATGGCGTAAAAACCTGCGGCGGATAATAACAGGGTTGCCAATCGTGTCGTTGACGCTGGTCGATACGTTTTTTCCTGATGGAGGGCCATACTCAAGAGGTCGCCGCCACGAATGCGCAACGATATTTGTCAATTGCCCACTTTTGGCACGGCGAGCGTCTACAGTTGCACGTTAGGAGCCGCGCGAACGATACGCGCAGGGCTCAGACGCCAGGCCGAAAACCAACGAGCGGGGTGTTCATATTGGCTACCAACATTCCCTGCGGTGATGCCTGGCCAGGACTGATTTTGAACGCGTCTGCACCGGCACCGATAAATATTGCTGTCCGACGTGCGGCACTTTTTGGCGCTCGCGCTAGTCTTAGCGTGGATCGCGGTGACGGATGTCACTTCACCTGTCTACGCTATCCTTGTGCGAGACTCACGCAGGAATCCAGCGCAATATGAATGTCCTGATCGTTGATGACGAACCCCTAGCCCGCGAGCGCCTGAGCCGTATGGTCGGCGAACTCGAGGGATACAGTGTCCTGGAGCCCAGCGCCACCAATGGCGATGAGGCGTTGACCCTGATCGACAGCCTGAAACCTGACATCGTGCTGCTCGATATCCGTATGCCCGGCCTGGACGGGCTGCAAGTCGCTGCCCGCTTGTGCGAGCGTGAAACGCCACCAGCGGTGGTGTTCTGCGCAGCCCAGGATGAATTTGCCATTGAGGCCCTGCAAGCCAGCGCAGTGGGTTACCTGGTCAAGCCGGTGCGTTCGGAGCAACTGCTCGAAGCCCTGAAAAAGGCCGAGCGGCCCAACCGGGTACAGCTCGCGGCTCTGACCCGCCCGGCGGCCGAAAGCGGCAGCGGGCCACGCAGCCATATCAGCGCCCGTACCCGCAAAGGCATCGAGCTGATTCCGCTGGGGCAAGTGGTCTATTTCATTGCCGACCACAAATACGTGACCTTGCGCCACGAAGGCGGCGAAGTGCTGCTGGATGAACCCCTCAAGGCCCTCGAAGACGAATTTGGCGACCGTTTCGTGCGCATCCACCGCAATGCGCTGGTGGCCCGCGAGCGTATCGAGCGTCTGCAACGTACGCCACTGGGGCATTTCCAGCTGTTTCTCAAAGGCCTCAACGGCGATGCGCTGATTGTCAGCCGGCGCCATGTCGCCGGTGTACGCAAGATGATGCAACAGCTGTAGAGCGTGTCGGGCAACGATTACGCGGCCTTTTCGCGGGCAAGCGAGGCCAGGGAGGCCGCGCTGTTTCTGATACAAGTCAAAGCGAATTTGGCTGAGCTGTTATTATCCGCCGTATCTATTCAGTACGGATTGATCCATGTCCCCTCGCGAAATCCGCATCGCTACCCGCAAAAGTGCCCTGGCCTTGTGGCAGGCCGAATACGTCAAAGCTCGTCTGGAGCAGGCTCATCCCGGCCTGATCGTGACGCTCGTGCCCATGGTCAGTCGCGGCGACAAGCTGCTTGATTCGCCCCTGTCGAAGATCGGTGGCAAGGGCTTGTTCGTCAAGGAACTGGAAACCGCGCTGCTCGAAAACGAAGCCGACATTGCCGTGCACTCGATGAAAGACGTGCCCATGGACTTCCCCGAAGGCCTGGGCCTGTTCTGCATCTGTGAGCGCGAAGACCCGCGCGATGCCTTTGTCTCCAACACCTACGCCAGCCTCGACGCGTTGCCCCAGGGCAGTGTGGTCGGCACTTCGAGCCTGCGTCGCCAGGCACAACTGCTGACCCGTCGTCCGGACCTGCAGATCCGCTTCCTGCGGGGCAACGTCAACACGCGCCTGGCCAAGCTGGATGCCGGCGAGTACGACGCGATCATCCTCGCCGCAGCGGGGCTGATTCGCCTGGGCTTCGAAGACCGCATCAGCGACTCGATCAGCGTCGACGACAGCCTGCCGGCCGGTGGCCAGGGCGCCGTGGGTATTGAATGCCGCAGCGCGGACAGCGAGATTCACGCGCTGCTGGCGCCTCTGCATCACCAGGACACTGCTACCCGGGTCACTGCCGAGCGCGCCCTGAACAAGCACCTCAATGGTGGTTGCCAAGTGCCGATCGCCTGTTACGCCGTGCTTGAAGGCGAACAGCTCTGGTTGCGTGGCCTGGTCGGCGATCCGAACGGTGGCCTGTTGCTCAGTGCCGAGGCCCGTGCGCCGCGCGCCGCTGCCGAGGCCTTGGGTGTGCAAGTGGCCGAAGACCTTCTGCGCCAGGGTGCCGATGACATTCTGAAAGCGGTCTACGGTGAGGCAGGTCACGAGTGACCGGCTGGCGCCTGCTGCTGACGCGTCCGGCAGAGGATTCGGCGGCACTGGCGAGCCTGCTGGCCGAACAGGGGATTTTCAGCAGCAGCTTGCCGCTTTTGGAAATGGCACCCCTGGCATTGACTGACACAATGCGTGCGGTGATCGACGGTTTCGACCGTTACTGCGCGGTGATAGTGGTCAGCAAACCGGCGGCCAAAATGGGCCTGGCCCTGCTCGAGCAACGCTGGTCGCCGTTACCACGCTTATCGTGGTTCAGCGTCGGCGCGGCGACGGCCCAGGTTCTGCAGGCACACGGCCTGGACGTCAGCTTTCCGCTGGAGGGCGATGACAGCGAAGCGTTGCTGCAGGTCAGGCAGTTGCGTGAGGCGATCGCGCAGCCCGCCGCGCGCGTGTTGATCCTGCGCGGCGAGGGTGGGCGCGAGCTGCTGGCTGAGCGTTTGCGCGAGCAAGGTGCTAGTGTCGATTACCTGGAGGTGTACCGTCGCGACTTGCCGCAGTACGCCGAGGCGGCCTTGCCTGCGCGGATTCAAGCGGAACGCTTGAACGGCCTGGTGGTCAGCAGTGGACAGGGTTTTGCGCACCTGCACCAAATGGCCGGTGATGCCTGGCCGGCGTTGGCGCAGTTGCCCTTGTTTGTGCCGAGCCCGCGTGTCGCCGAGATGGCACGGGCGGCAGGCGCCCGAACAGTTGTGGATTGTCGTGGTGCCAGTGCCACGGCCTTGCTAACGGCGTTGGGAGCAACCCGACCCGTTCTCTAATGCAAAGGATGGATACGTGAGCGAAACAGCCTTGCCTAAAGATGACGTCCAGCCCGCGCTCGAGGCGCCGGTTGAAACTGTGAACAGCCCAGAGCCACGCCGGGGTAACGGGCTGGCGATTCTGGCGTTGTTGGTGGGCGCCGCGGGCGTGGCCGTTGGCGGCTGGGGCGTCTGGCAGATGCGCAGCCTGCAGGCCAACACCCAGCAACAAGTGGCGCAATTGCAGGCGCTGAGCGACCAGGCGCAAGGCCTCAAGCTCAATGAGCAACGCCTGACGACACGCCTGGAGCAATTGCCGGGCGCCGACGAACTGGACGCCCGGCAGCGCCTGGTCACCCAGTTGCAAGGCGACCAGCAGCGCTTGAACCAGCGATTGGAAACCGTGCTGGGGGCCAGTCGCAAGGACTGGCGTTTGGCTGAGGCCGAACATTTGTTGCGCCTGGCCAGCCTGCGTTTATCCGCCCTGCAAGACATCAGCAGCGCCCGGGCATTGGTCCAGGGTGCTGACGAAATCCTTCGTGAGCAGAATGATCCCGGTGCCTTTGCGGCCCGCGAGCAGCTCGCCAAGAGCCTGGCAGCGTTGCGCAGCACCGAGCAGCCGGACCGCACCGGGTTGTTCCTGAAGCTGGGCGCCTTGCGTGACCAGGTGGCAGAGCTCACCGAACTGGCGCCCGAGTACCACGACCGCGGCGACTCGCTGCTCGGCCTGACCGCCGATGGCGATGGGGCCAGTCGCTGGGCGCAGTGGTGGGATCAAGTCTCGCGCTACATCCGCATCGATTTTAATGCCGACAAAAACATCCGTCCGTTGCTTGCCGGCCAGAGCCTGACCCAAGTCCGCCTGGCCTTGAGCCTGGCGATCGAGCAGGCGCAATGGGCCGCGCTCAACGGTCAGGCGCCGGTCTACAGCCAGGCGCTGACCGAGGCACGGGATGTGCTCAAAGGCAGCTTCAATCAGGACAACCCGCAAAGCCAGGTGATGCTTGAACAGCTCAATGAGCTGAGCCAGCAGCCGGTCACGGTGCTGACCCCTGATCTGGCGACCACCTTGAGCGCGGTCCAGGGTTATCTGGAGCGGCGTAACGTGAATGCCGAGGAGTCGGTCAAACCTGCGGCCAAGGCCGCTGCGGGCGCTACGCCGGAGACCAGTCCATGAAACGTCTCTATGTGATTGTGTTCCTGGTGATCGCCGCCGCTGGCGCTTTGGGGCTGGCGATTGCCCAGCACTCTGGGTACGTACTGATCGCCTACAAGACCTTCCGTTATGAGTCGAGCCTGTGGGCGACCTTGCTGCTGGTCGCGCTGATCTGGCTGGTGCTGTGGGGGATCAAGGCCCTGGTCGAGTTGGTGGCGGTCTCCAGCGGTGTAGTCAACCCCTGGTCGAACCGCAACCGCAGTCGGCGGGTTCAGGTGGCGATCGAACACGGTCAGCTGGATCTCGCCGAAGGCCGCTGGGCGAGCGCCCAACGCCACCTGCAGCGGGCCGCCGAAGCCGAGCGCCAGCCGCTGCTCTACTACCTGGGTGCTGCCCGGGCAGCCAATGAGCTGGGGCGCTATGAAGAAAGCGACAACCTGCTGGAGCGCGCCCTGGAGCGCCAGCCCCAGGCCGAGTTGGCGATTGCCCTGAGCCACGCGCAATTGCAGACCGACCGTGGCGATACCGACGGCGCCATGGCCACGCTGCTGGCCATGCACGAACGTCATCCCCACAGTGTTCAAGTGCTGCGCCAATTGCAGCGCCTGCATCAGCAACGTGGCGATTGGTCCTCGGTGATCCGCCTGTTGCCCGAGCTGCGCAAGGACAAGGTCTTGCCGGCCAGTGAACTGGCTGAGCTGGAGCGGCGGGCCTGGGGTGAAAACCTGACCCTGGCGGCGCGCCAGGAAGAGGGTGGGGCCGTGGGCTTGCAATCGCTCAATCGCGCCTGGCAGCAACTGACTTCGGCCCAACGCCAGGAACCACAACTGGTGCTGGCCTATGCCGAGCAGTTGCGTCAGCTGGGCGCCGAGGTCGAAGCCGAAGAGGTCCTGCGGGCAGCCCTCAAACGTCAATACGACAGCCACCTGGCGCGCCTGTATGGGTTGTTGCGCGGTAGTGATCCGGCGCGCCAGTTGCAGACTGCCGAGGGTTGGCTGAAGCAGCACCCCGACGATCCGAGCCTGTTGCTGACTCTCGGTCGCCTGTGTCTGCAGACCAGCCTGTGGGGCAAGGCGCGAGACTATCTGGAGAGCAGCCTGCGTCTGCAGCGCAATCCGGAAGCCTGTGCCGAGCTGGCGCGGCTGTTGGCTCAACTGGGTGATACCGACCGCAGCAATCAACTCTTCCAGGAAGGGCTGGGGCTGCTGGATGAGCGCCTGTTGGCTTCACCGTTACCGGTTCCCGTTCGCGCGTAGGATGGAGTCAGGCAGGGCCGTCCAAAAGGGGCGGACCTGCCGTGTCACGAAGGCCGGATTACACCTCGATCTTCGCGCTGTAGGCGCAGTCTTACAGTGGGCTACATGGAGTCCTGCTGCGCCTGTTGGCATTTCCCTACGTTCTTGTCGAAGTCTCCACGCCCCCCCGCCTTGAAAGGCCTCAGCGCTTTCCTCTACCGTAATGGCCTGTCCCTTCTTCTACGGATAAGCCATGTCTTTGGCCTGCTCACGCTCCTTGTTCTTCATGGCGTTCCTTGCTGGTGCCATGGCCTTGGGCGCTTCGTATTATCTGGAGTACGCCATCGGCCTCGAGCCTTGTGGCCTGTGCATGCTGCAGCGGGTCTGTCTGCTGCTGTTCACGCTGGTCTGCATGAGTGCTGCCTTGCATGGCCCCCAGCGCCTGGGCAGCGTCGTGTACTGGCTGGCGGGCCTGACCTGTGCCGGTGCGGGCACGGCCATCGCGTGGCGCCAGGTGCTGTTGCAAAGTGACCCGGTCAAGCAATTGGTGGCCTGTGCGCCAGAAACCCTGGGCTATTCACCCGACACTCCGTTGTTGTGCCTGCTCAAGCGAATGTTCAATGGCACTGTCGATTGTGCGCATATTTCCTGGTCGCTGTTCGACCTGAGCATCGCTGAGTGGAGCCTGATGTTTTTTGTCGCGGTGCTGATTCTCGCCACTTACCAAACTCTGCGACTGGTCTGGTATGCCTGTCAGCGACCGTCCAGCGGCGAGTCGTCGCACCCGGGCTGGACAACGGATTAAACACTTGTATGAACTTTATCTCCTGCGTACCTTGAAGCAGTTGGCGTGCGAGCATAATCTGGCCCGCACGTGTCATTGGATTCATGTTGCTCGATGGTGCCTTGCCTGGCCGAACCTTGATCCTCAAGTCTTGCGGCCAGCGCGGGTGGCATTACCCAAAAGGGAAGAGAGATCACCATGCTCGAAAGTTGTCAGAATGCTCAGGAACGCTGGGGTGGAGTGCACCTGCTGATCGATCGCTGGTTGCAGGAGCGTCACGAGCTGGTTCGGGCCTATGATGCTCTCGGTGCCAAGCCCGAGGCGCTGGGCGACAATCGACAGCCTTTACAGGAGTTCTGCGGGGTCCTGGTCGACTACGTCTCTGCCGGCCATTTCGAGATCTACGAACAGCTCACCGGCGAGGCCAAGGCGTTTGGCGACAAGCGCGGTCTGGAGTTGGCTGAAACCCTCTACCCACGCATCGACGTCATCACTGAAAAGCTGCTGGCGTTCAATGATCTGTGCGATGCCGGCAAGTGTGTTGCCGAGAAGTTCAAGGAGCTGGGTGGCTTGCTCCACGAGCGCTTCGAACTGGAAGACTGCCTGATCGAAGTGCTACACACCGCCCACAAGGAAGAGGCTCCGGCACAAGCCTGAACCTTGAGCGGTTGGTAACCTCCAAAACGGTGCGCATGGCGCGCCGTTTTGCGTTTTCGCGGATTGATCAGCCGGAGACGCCGAGCAGCTCCACTTCAAATACCAAGGGTGTAAACGGGGCGATCAGGTCTGCGGCGCCGTCGGCACCATAGGCCTGTGCCGAAGGAATCACCAGGCGCCATTTTGCCCCCACCGGCATCTGCTGCAGGGCGGTGCGCCAACCACGAATCACGCTGTCGAGACTGAACCATTGCGGCTGCTCGTTCTGATCGAACACCGTGCCGTCGGGTAGCCTGCCAATGTAGCGAACCTGGACCTTGTCATGGGGGCCGGCCTTGGCGCCGCTGCCGGCAACTTGCTCGGTCAGCAGAATGCCGTCCGCCAGTTCGCGCACGCCCGGGCGGGACTTTTCGCTAGCCAGAAAACGCTGCTCCGTTTGCAGGGCAACTTCACTTTGCGGTACGCCTGGCCGCTCGCTCATTCGTGCTTCGTGCTCGGTCAGGATCCGCTCGATCTGCTGGTCGTCGAGCGCCAGCGGCTTGCCTTGATAGGCCTGTTGCAAGCCTTCGATCAGTGCTTGGATCTGCAGGTTGGGAGCCTCCTGGCGCAGGCGTTCACCCAGGCTCGCACCGAGGCTGTAGGCGAGATCATGAGCCTCATCCCCAGGTTTTTTTTCAGCAGCCTGCGCCATTGAAAAAATCAGGCACAGGGGTAAAAAAAGCAGACGCGACATGAGCATTCTCCAGCGTGGAATGCGCAGGATTATGCCAGTGAGAATGCCTCGGTCGGTGAACTGCTTTGAGGTGCAGGCGGAACATTTTCAGTTCCGTGCAACCCACGGCAATCGATACTGTCAACATGCCCTAGCGGCGGTAGCAGCAGAGGTCTAGTATGAGCCGCACTCACGTCAGCCAGGAGGTAACCCATGTCGGCCAATAAGAAGCCTGTAAATACTCCGTTGCACTTACTCCAACAGCTTTCGGGCAGCCTGCTCGAACATTTGGAAAATGCTTGTTCACAAGCCTTGGCTGATGCTGAAAAACTGCTCGCCAAGCTGGAAAAGCAACGCGGAAAAGCTCAGGAAAAACTGCACAAATCGCGCACCAAATTGCAGGACGCTGCGGCGGCCGGCAAGTCCAAGGCACAGGCCAAGGCCAAGGGTGCGGTCAAGGAACTTGAAGACCTGCTCGACGCGCTCAAGGACCGTCAATCCGAGACGCGCAACTACATCCTCAATCTCAAACGCGATGCCCAGGAAAGCCTGAAACTGGCCCAGGGTGTAGGCCGGGTGAAAGAGGCCGTTGGCAAGGTCTTGACCCAGCGTTCGGCCAAGCCAGCACCGGCGGCAAAAAAACCTGCGGCCAAACCGGCAGCGACCAAGGCTCCAGCTAAAACTGTGGCCAAGCCTGCAGCCAAGACCCCGGCTAAAACTGCAGCGGCCAAACCAGCGGCCAAGCCAGTGGCAAAAACCGCTGCAGCCAAACCAGCGGCCAAGCCAGTGGCAAAAACCGCTGCGGCCAAACCAGCAGCCAAGCCAGTGGCAAAACCAGCCGCCGCCAAGCCTGCCGCGAAAACCGCCGCCGCAAAACCGGCCGCCAAGCCTGTAGCGAAAACCGCTGCCGCGAAACCGGCCGTCAAGCCAGCAGCCAAACCGGTTGCCGCTAAACCTGTGGTCAAGCCGGCTGCTAAACCAGCCGCCAAGCCTGCTGCCAAGGCACCTGCCAAGCCAGCAGCAAAACCTGCGGCAGCCAGCGCTGCGAAACCTGCAGCCAAGCCAGCAGCGGCCAAGCCCGCCGCCAAGCCTGCGGTGAAAAAGCCGGTGGCCGCGAAACCGGCTGCTGCCAAGCCTGCCACCGCTGCCGTGGCTGCCAAACCGGCGACCCCCACGCCAGCCGCTGCGCCAGCGTCAGCGCCGGTCGCAGTGACCAGCACCGCGCCAGCCGCCACCAACAGCACCACCAACACCCCGACCAGCGCTTCCTAAGCCGAGGTCAACGCGACGCGCAGCTGCTGCAGCGCGTCGCGATCAAGGTTGGCGGCGTCCGTCGCCAATCCTTCCAGCCACGCGGCCAAGTCGTTCGCTTGAGCTGCCGGCCAGTCCTGTGCCGAACTTTCCAGACGCCCCAACAGTTGCCGCTCGGCTGCAAGCTCCAGTGCCTTGACCTGCGCGCGCAGAGTCGCGAGCTGTGGGTCCGCTGCCGCGGCGAGTTTCCATGACGTGCGCAATTGCCGGAGGGGCTCCACCACGTCGCGGGACCAGGGCAAGGCGACTTGCTGAAGGTCTAGAAGGCGTTGGCGGTTGCAGGCGACACCCCGTGCACCGAGCCAGGCCGCGCAGAGCAGCAGGCAGACATTGGCCCCGGCGCCTTGCAATCGCAGGCACGCGTCCTCCACGCCAGGTCGTGCATAGGTGTCGAGGGAAAAGCTCCACAGGTCAGAGGACATAGTGCTACTCGCGCTAGTTGCGAGCGAAGCTGGTAGACTCCGCCGCCATTATGATTCGACTTCAGAACCTGACTTTACAGCGTGGCCCGCAACGTCTGCTAGAAGACGCCGAGCTGACCCTGCACGCCGGCCACAAAGCCGGCCTCATCGGTGCCAACGGCGCCGGCAAATCGAGCCTGTTCGCCTTGATCCGGGGCGAGCTGCACCCGGATTCGGGTGACTGCTTCCTGCCGGCCGATTGGCGTATCGCCCATATGCGCCAGGAAATCGAGACGCTCGAACGCCTGGCGGTCGACTACGTGCTCGATGGCGACCTGCGCCTGCGCGAGGTCCAGCGCGACCTGGCGACAGCCGAAGCGGCCCATGATGGTGCCGCCCTGGCGCGCCTGCATTCGGAACTCGATAGCGCCGACGGCTATACCGCCGACGCCCGTGCGCGCAAATTGCTCGCCGGGTTGGGGTTCACCAACGAGCAGATGGACCGTCAGGTCGGAGATTTCTCCGGTGGCTGGCGGATGCGTCTGAACCTGGCGCAGGCATTGATGTGTCCATCGGACCTGTTGCTGCTCGATGAGCCGACCAACCACTTGGACCTCGACGCCATCATCTGGCTCGAAGAGTGGCTAAAGAGCTACCCCGGCACCCTGCTGCTGATTTCCCACGACCGTGACTTCCTCGATGCGGTGGTCGATCACGTGGCCCACGTCGATCAGCGCAAGATCACCCTGTACCGCGGTGGCTACACGGCGTTCGAACGGGCCCGTGCCGAACGTCTGGCGCAGCAACAACAGGCCTACGAGAAGCAGCAGGCTCAGCGGGCGCACATGGAAAGCTACATCGCCCGTTTCAAGGCCCAGGCCACCAAGGCCCGCCAGGCCCAGAGCCGGATCAAGGCGCTGGAGCGGATGGAGGAGTTGTCCGCTGCCCACGTCGATTCGCCGTTCGACTTCGTGTTCCGCGAGTCGACAAAGATCTCCAGCCCACTGATCGACCTGTCCGACGCCCGCCTGGGGTATGGCGACAAGACCATCCTGGAGAAGGTCAAGCTGCAACTGACCCCCGGCGCCCGGATCGGCCTGCTCGGCCCCAACGGTGCGGGCAAGTCGACCCTGATCAAGAACCTAGCCGGTGAGCTCGAGCCGCTGGCAGGCCGCCTGACCCGTGGCGAGAACACGGTGGTGGGTTACTTTGCCCAGCACCAACTGGACTCGCTGGATGCCAAGGCCAGCCCGTTGCTGCACTTGCAGCGCCTGGCGCCAACCGAGCGTGAGCAGACCCTGCGCGATTTCCTCGGCGGCTTCGACTTCCGTGGTGCACGGATCGACGAGCCGGTGCTGAACTTCTCCGGCGGCGAAAAAGCTCGCCTGGCGCTGGCCCTGATCGCCTGGGAGCGGCCGAACCTGCTGCTGCTCGACGAACCGACCAACCACCTGGACCTGGAAATGCGCCTGGCGCTGACCATGGCCCTGCAGGAATTCAGTGGTGCGGTACTGGTGGTCTCCCACGACCGTCACTTGCTCAAAAGCACCACCGACAACTTTTTCCTGGTGGCCGATGGCAAGGTCGAGGAGTTCGACGGCGACCTGGAAGACTACGCCCGCTGGCTGGTCGAGTATCGCCAGCGCAACGCGCCGGTGAGTAGCACACCGGTCAACCCGGACAAGACCGACAAGAAGGCCCAGCGCCAGGCAGCCGCGGCGTTGCGCCAGCAACTGGCACCGCACAAGCGCGAAGCCGACAAGCTGGAAGCCGAGTTGGGCAAGCTGCACGAGAAACTGGCCAAGGTCGACACTAGTCTGGGCGACAGCGATATCTACGAGCCGGCGCGCAAGAACGAATTGCGTGACCTGCTGGCCGAGCAGGCCAAATTGAAAGTCCGTGAAGCCGAGCTTGAAGAAGCCTGGATGCAAGCCCTGGAACTGCTGGAAGGCATGCAGGCGGAGCTGGAGGCGTTGTCGTGATGGAAGCCTTCAAGCTGCCATTGCCGGCCGTGTGGGTCGAGCCGATCTGGCTCGGCGTGCAGATCCTGCTGATCCTGTTGGCGGGTTACCTGACGCAGCGCTTCGTGGCGAAGGGCCTGACTCGTCTGGGTGAGCGTTACCCGTTTCCGCCGCAGTTGCTGATGCCGCTGCGCGGCGGCCTGCGCTGGCTGATCATGGGCAGTGCGCTGATCTTTGTCCTCGAGCGCCTGGGGGTTTCCGCCACGGTGCTGTGGACCGCGCTATCCGGCTTTGTCGCGGTCGCCGCGGTGGCTTTCTTCGCCATGTGGAGTGTGCTGTCGAACCTGCTGTGCGCGATCCTGATCTTCACCGTCGGGCCGTTTCGCCTGGGGGATGTGGTCGAGTTGGTGGACACCACCGACAAGCCCGGCGTCAAGGGTCGAGTGGTGGCGATCAACCTGCTGTACACCACGTTGATCGAGGCCGAGGAACTGGGCACCGGTAGCGCCATGGTGCAAGTGCCCAACAGCCTGTTCTTCCAGCGCTCGGTGCGCCGCTGGCGCGGTAGCGACGTACTGCCTTCCAGCGGCTTTGAAAAATAGCCGACACGCTGGTCGGCAGCGCCCACTTCCTGCAAAAAATCGATAGTCATTCGCCGGCTGGCGCATTAGCTTAGACGCCTGACAAGAAGCTTGAGTCGAGGTGTGCGATGGTGCTTGAAACATGGCTGGCGTTTTTTGCCGCCTGCTGGGTGATCAGCCTTTCTCCGGGCGCCGGCGCCATCGCGTCGATGTCCAGCGGTTTGCGCTACGGGTTCTGGCGCGGTTACTGGAACGCCCTGGGCCTGCAACTGGGCCTGGCCTTGCAGATTGCAATCGTCGCGGCCGGGGTCGGGGCGATTCTCGCGACGTCGGCCACTGCGTTTTATGTGATCAAGTGGTTTGGTGTTGCCTACCTGGTGTTTCTCGCCGTCAAGCAATGGCAAGCGCTGCCCAGCGACCTGAACGATGATGCGGCGGTTCGCCCGATCGGCAAGCCCTTGGCCCTGATGTTCCGCGGTTTCCTGGTGAACGTTAGCAATCCCAAGGCATTGGTGTTCATGCTGGCGGTACTGCCACAGTTCATTGACCCGCACGCACCGCTGGTGGCGCAGTACCTGATCCTGGGGGCGACGATGATCTGCGTCGACCTGGTGGTGATGGCCGGCTACACGGGCCTTGCGTCCAAGGTGCTGCGCCTGCTGCGTACTCCTAAGCAACAGAAACGCATGAACCGTACCTTTGCTGGTTTGTTCATTGGTGCTGCGGCGTTTATGGCGACTCTGCGTAAAGCGGTGGTATAAGCCGACCGGCACCCGGCAAGGCGACCCTGAGGGGTCGCCTTTTTCATTTCTGCGCGGGATAAAACGCCCAAAGCGCGACAAAGCTTGAGTGAAACTCATTCGAAGTGAACAATATGTAACTTCGTATTTCCAATTGAGATTCATTCATGACTGCCCCGTCCCGTTTTCTGGCCTGGCTGGTGCTCCCGTGGTTATCGCTGTGCAGTTTCAATCTGCTGGCCGACACCGTGGAAGGCGCTCCCCAGGCCCTGCATGTACTCGATTACATTGGCGCCGATTACCCGGCGGCGGTCGAGGCAGGCAAGGTGATCGATGCCGCCGAGTATCAGGAGCAGGTCGAGTTTCTGCGGGCGCTGCAGGGTTTTATCGCGGGATTGCCGGCCAGGCCGCAGAAGCCTGAGTTGGAGCAGGGCGTGCTCGCACTGAGCAAGGCGGTCGCCGAGCGCCAGGACGGTGTGAGTGTCGCCCGCCAGGCGCGGCAGTTGGGTGCGAAGCTGGCGGTGGCCTACGAGGTCAGCCAAGCGCCGATCATTACCCCCGACCCCGTGCGCGGTGCACCGTTGTATGCCCAGCATTGCTCGGTGTGCCATGGCGCCAGCGGTGCTGGCGATGGCCCCGCCGGGGTCGGCCTGGAGCCTGCGCCGGCGAACCTGCGGGATAGCTCGCGCCAGGACCGCCTGAGTCTCTACGCGATCTACAGCACCCTTGGGCAGGGCATCGAAGGCACCGACATGCCGGCGTTCGCCGATCAGCTGGACGAGCGTCAGCGCTGGGACCTGGCCACTTACATCGCTAGTTTCAGCGTCGACCCGGCGGCGGTGAAAAACCAGCAGACCTACAACCTGGCCGATCTGGCGCGCCAGACGCCGGCCGAAGTGCTGGCGGCCGACGGACCTGAAGCGGCGGCCACCTTCCGTGCGCAACGGGCCCAGCCTCCGCAAGTCAAGCGTGGCCCGGGGCAGTTGCTCGACTACACCGCCGCGACCCTGGACAAGAGCATCGCCGCCTATCGTGCCGGCGACCACGACCAGGCCTACGACCTGTCGGTGGCGGCGTATCTGGAGGGGTTCGAGCTGGTCGAGAGCTCGCTGGATAACGTCGACGCCACAGTGCGCAAAGACACCGAAAAGTCGCTGATGGCCTACCGTCAGTCGCTGCAGGACGGTTTGCCGGTGGAGCAGGCCCAGCAGCGCCTGGATACCGCCAAAGCCAAGCTCAAGGAGTCCGCCAGCCTTCTGGGCAGCGATGGCTTGAGCTGGTCGCTGAGCTACATCTCTGGCCTGTTGATCCTGTTGCGCGAAGGCCTGGAGGCGATCCTCGTACTGGCGGCGATCCTCGCGTTCCTGCGTAACACTGGCCAGCAATCGGCGGTGCGCAGTGTCAATGTCGGCTGGGGCCTGGCCTTGCTGGCCGGTCTTGCCACCTGGGCGTTGGCCGCCTATGTGATCGATGTCAGTGGCGCCCAGCGCGAACTGCTCGAAGGGGCGACCGCCCTGTTCGCCAGCGTCATGGTGCTATGGCTGGGTGTCTGGATGCACGACCGTCGCCATGCGGCGGCCTGGCAGGATTACATCAAGAGCAGCCTGGTGGGCGGAGGTGGGCGTTTCGGTTTTGCGATCCTGGCGTTTTTCTCGGTGTACCGCGAGCTGTTCGAAGTGATCCTGTTCTACGAAACCCTGTGGCTGCAAGCCGGCCCGGCCGGGCATAACGCGGTGCTGGCGGGTGGTGCAACCGCGCTGGTGCTGCTGATCGGCCTGGCCTGGGTGATTTTGCGCGGCTCGGCGAAATTGCCCCTGGCCCTGTTCTTCGGCATCAATGCCGGGCTGCTCTGCGCCTTGTCGGTGGTGTTTGCCGGGCATGGTGTGAAAGCCTTGCAGGAAGCCGGGGTCTTTGGCACGCGTCCGGTGCCATTCTTTGACTTCGACTGGCTGGGGATTCACGCTGATGCCTATTCGCTTGGTGCGCAGGCAGTGGCGATCCTGGCGATTGTCGTGTTGTACAGCCGCAGTCGTATGGCCGAGAAGCGGCGCATGCCGGTTTCGTAACCAGCATTCGACTTGCCCGCGATGCTTTCAACAGAGGAAAACACAATGCGAGTCTGGATCGATGCCGATGCCTGCCCCAGGGCGGCGAAGGATCTGGTAGTGAAGTTTGCCCTCAAGCGTCAGTTCGAGGTGCTGCTGGTGGCGGGGCAGCCGCAGACCAAGCCGGGTCTGGCGCTGGTCAAGTTGATCGTGGTGCCCAGCGGCCCGGATGCGGCGGACGACTACCTGGTGGAGCATGCCGTACCCGGCGAGTTGGTGATCTGCAGCGATGTGCCGCTGGCCGACCGCCTGGTGAAGAAGGGCGTTGCCGCGCTGGACCCGCGCGGCAAGGAGTTCGATGCACAGAACATGGGCGACCGCCTGGCGGTGCGCAATCTGTTCACCGACCTGCGTGAACAGGGGCAGATGAGTGGCGGTCCGGCGCCGTTCGGCGAACGGGAAAAACAGGCGTTCGCCAATGCGCTGGACCGGATCCTGACCCGGCTCAGCCGCCAGGCCTGAACGTTGCCACCCAGGCCCTTTGCGCTGGCACGCCAGCGCCTGCTGCGGGGTAGGTCAGGCGTCGTTTTCGTGGGTCAGTTCGAGCACCCGGTCCACCAGCTTGTTGATGCCTGAAGCCACTTCGCTGATCGACTGCGCCAGCATGTAGGCCGGGGTGCTCACCAGTTTGCGCGCCTTGTCTTCGACGATGTCGGTGACGGCGCAGTCGGTGTGGGTGGCGCCCATCTTGGTCAGCGCCGCAGCGGTATCGGCGTCGTTGCCGATGGTGCAAGTGACGCCGGGACCGTAGATCTTCGCCGCCAGGGCCGGGGAAATACAGATCAGGCCCACCGGCTTGCCGGCTTCGGCAAAGGCCTCGGCCAGGGCCAGGACTTCCGGTTGCAGGCTGCAGCCCGCGCCTTCGATGGCAAAGTTGGAAAGGTTTTTGGCGGCGCCAAACCCTCCGGGAACGATCAGCGCATCGAAGTCCTCGGCGTTGGCGTCACGCAGGTCCTTGACCTGGCCACGGGCGATGCGGGCCGACTCCACCAGCACATTGCGCGACTCGGGCATTTCTTCGCCGCTCAGGTGGTTGATCACATGCAACTGGGTGATGTTCGGGGCAAAGCACTGCACCTGTGCGCCACGCTGGTCGAGGCGCAGCAGGGTAATCACGCTTTCGTGGATCTCGGCGCCGTCATAGACGCCACAGCCGGAAAGTATCACTGCAACTTTTTTGCTCATGGGTTCTTCTCCAGGTTCATGGCGCTAAATGTCCACTAATTTGTCGCTCGTTGCCATAGGGTTGCTGCGTGTCTGGGCCTAATCTCTGGACAACCACTGCCCACGGGTCGCGTCATGAATTTCATTTTGTATGCGGTGCCGTTTTTCTTCGTGCTGATTGCCATCGAGCTGCTGGCCGACCGTTGGCGGGGAGTCAGTCATTACCGCCTGGCGGACGCGATCAACAGCCTCAGCACGGGCGTGTTGTCGACCACCACCGGGCTGCTGACCAAGGGCGTGGGCCTGCTGACCTACGCCTTTGCCCTCGAGCACCTGGCGCTGTTCGAACTGTCGGCGGACAACCCGTGGACCTGGGTGTCGGCCTTTGTCCTCTATGACTTGTGCTACTACTGGCTGCACCGCTGTGGCCATGAGCGCAACATCCTCTGGGCGGCGCATTCGGTGCACCATCAAAGCGAGGACTACAACCTGTCCACGGCGCTGCGCCAGACCAGCACCGGGTTCCTGCTGGGCTGGATCTTCTATCTGCCGCTGGCAGTGCTCGGCGTGCCCCTGCTGGTGTTTGTCAGTGTCGCGGCGCTGAACCTGCTGTACCAGTTCTGGGTCCACACCCGGCACATTCCCAAGCTGGGCTGGTTCGAGTGGTTCTTCGTGACCCCATCCAATCATCGTGCTCACCATGCACAGAACGCTCTCTACATGGATCGCAACTACGGCGGGGTGTTCATTATTTGGGACCGGCTGTTTGGCTCTTACCAGGAAGAGGACGACAACGAGCCGGTGATTTTTGGCGTGACCACACCGCTGGCCAGCTGGAATCCGTTGTGGGCGAACGTGCAGTTCTACGCGCAGTTGTGGACCGATGCGCGGCGCGCCGAGCGGCGATGGGACAAGCTGCGGATCTGGTTCATGCGTACCGGCTGGCGGCCAGCGGACGTTGCCGCCAAGTACCCGTTGCACAAGCCGCAGTTGAGCCAGTTCCGCAAGTTCGAGGTGCCATTAGCCGGGCGCCAGCAACTGTACGTAGCCCTGCAGTTCTGCCTGTACGTTGCCTTGGGCAGTTACCTGCTGGGTCGTGAGCAACACCTGCCCGGCAGCGCGTTGCTGCTGGGTTGGGTCGCGCTGGCGTTCGGTCTGTTTGTGCTGGGCATGGCCCTGGAGAATCGCCCGCAGGCGCTCAGGCTGGAACTGCTGCGGCTGCTATCGAACCTACCGCTGGTATGGCTGGCACCGCTGGCGGGGCTATGGCCGGCCAGCAATCTGATCTGGGTCGGCCTGAGCGCTTACAGTGTGCTGAGTGGGATTGCGCTGTACGCTTGCCAAAAGTCGTTCACTCGGCTGGCGTCGTAGGCTCGTTCTTGGCCTTTTCGGCGATCAAGGCCTGCTCGTCGGCATAGACCTGACGGGCCAGGCGAGCGTTCTTGAAACGGCGACGCAGCCACAGGACGACGCCCAGCACCAGCAGGGCACCAAGCACCCATAGCTCGTACTTCTTGACGCTGCCCAGCATGCCTTCGAGCACTGCGCCAAAATGATAGGCGGCAGCCGCCAGCGCGGTAGCCCAGATCGCCGCGCCGATGCCGTTGAGGATCAGGTAGCGTCCCGGCGGGTATCCCGACAGGCCGATGGCCACCGGCATCACCGTGCGCAGGCCGTAGACGAAACGAAAGCTCAGGACCCAGATGTCCGGGTGCTTGCGGATATGCTCCAGCGCCCGGTCGCCCATCATTTGCCAGCGTGGTTTGCGCGCCAGCAGCTTGCGCCCGTGCTTGCGTCCCAGGAAGTACCACAGCTGGTCACCGGCATAGCTGCCGAGGAACGCCACGACCACCACCACATTGATGTCCATGTATCCGCGGAACGCGAGGAATCCCGCAAGAACCAGGATGGTTTCGCCTTCGAAGAACGTGCCTAGAAAGAGGGCAAAGTAGCCAAAATCATGCAGGAATTGTTGGAGCATTGTCTGGGTGCTGGCGAAATGAACGCGCAGCCTAACCCTTCGGGCTCAGGGAGGAAAGTATCCAAATGTGTCTCGACGTGAACATTTCCTACAAGGACAATGAATGCGGCTACTGGTCACAGGGGTGCACACAACTGTCATACGACGGTCATAATGAGCGCTTATAACTGTCACGCTCGCCCGCCAGCGCGGGCTCAGGAGTCTGCCGTGAGCTTTACCCCCGCCAACCGTTTGTTTCCTGCAACCCGCCTGCGTCGCAACCGTCGTGATGACTTTTCGCGCCGTCTGGTGCGGGAAAATGTCCTGACCAGCAACGACCTGATTCTGCCGGTGTTTGTGCTGGACGGTGAGAACCGTCGCGAAGCGGTGGCCTCGATGCCAGGCGTAGAGCGCCTGACTATCGACTTGTTGCTCGAGGAAGCGGCCCAGTGGGTAGAACTTGGCATCCCGGCCATCGCGCTGTTCCCGGTGACCCCGAGCGAGCTCAAGTCCCTGGACGCCGCCGAGGCCTGGAATCCGGACGGCATTGCCCAGCGCGCTACCCGCGCGCTGCGTGCACGGTTCCCGGAGCTGGGGGTGATCACCGATGTCGCACTGGACCCGTTCACCACCCACGGCCAGGACGGTATCCTTGATGAAGAAGGCTACGTGCAGAACGACATCACCGTCGATGCATTGGTCCGCCAGGCTTTGTCCCATGCTGCGGCAGGTGCCCAGGTGGTGGCCCCCTCGGACATGATGGATGGACGGATCCAGGCGATCCGCGAAGCGCTGGAGCTGGCCGGTCATGTCAACGTGCGGATCATGGCTTACTCGGCCAAGTACGCCAGTGCCTACTACGGTCCGTTCCGCGACGCAGTCGGCTCGGCCCTGAACCTGGGCAAGGCAAACAAGGCGTCCTACCAGATGGATCCGGCCAACGGCAACGAAGCCTTGCATGAAGTGGCTAGCGACTTGTCAGAAGGTGCGGATATGGTCATGGTCAAGCCAGGCATGCCGTACCTGGATATTCTTTATCGAGTCAAAGAAGAATTTAAAGTGCCGACCTTTGTCTATCAGGTCAGCGGTGAATACGCCATGCACATGGCGGCAATCCAGAATGGCTGGTTGAGCGAAGGGGTGATTCTTGAATCCCTGACCGCTTTCAAACGCGCCGGTGCTGATGGCATCCTCACCTACTTTGCCGTACGTGCCGCTCAATTGTTACGAGAGCAAAAATAGCCCTCCCAGGAACACGCGATGAATACCGAAGGACTCACTGAAGTTGCTGTAAACGAAGCTCAGCCCGTGGTCGAGCCCGTCGTTGAATCCACCCCCGAAGCGCTGCCGGAACGTGAACCGGTCGCAGCGCCGCCGGTGGTGGTCGCCGACGCCGCCCCGGCGGCGCCGGCCATCGCGATCCCGGGCCTGGATGACAGCAGCCTGTATATCCATCGCGAGCTGTCGCAACTGCAGTTCAACATCCGCGTGCTGGAACAGGCGCTGGATGAGTCCTATCCCTTGCTGGAGCGGCTGAAGTTCCTGCTGATCTTCTCCAGCAACCTGGACGAGTTCTTCGAGATTCGTGTCGCCGGGCTGAAGAAACAAATCACCTTCGCCCGCGAACAAGCCGGTGCCGACGGCCTGCAGCCGCATCAGGCGCTGGCCCGCATCAGCGAACTGGTGCACGGCCATGTCGATCGCCAGTACGCCATCCTCAACGACATCCTATTGCCGGAGCTGGAGAAACATCAGGTCCGCTTCATCCGTCGGCGTCACTGGAACACCAAGATCAAGACCTGGGTACGCCGCTATTTCCGCGATGAGATCGCACCGATCATCACCCCGATCGGCCTCGATCCGACGCACCCGTTCCCGTTGCTGGTGAACAAGAGCCTGAACTTCATCGTCGAGCTCGAGGGCATCGACGCCTTCGGTCGTGACTCCGGCCTGGCGATCATCCCGGCACCACGTTTGCTGCCACGGGTCATCAAGCTGCCGGAAGAAGTCGGCGGCACCGGCGATAACTATGTGTTCCTGTCGTCGATGATCCATGCGCACGCCGACGACCTGTTCCAGGGCATGAAGGTCAAGGGCTGCTACCAGTTCCGCCTGACCCGCAACGCCGACCTGTCGGTCGACACCGAAGATGTCGAAGACCTGGCCCGCGCCCTGCGCGGCGAGCTGTTCTCGCGGCGCTACGGCGATGCGGTGCGCCTGGAGGTGGCCGACACTTGCCCGAAACACCTGTCCGACTACCTGCTCAAGCAGTTCAACCTGCACGAGACCGAGTTGTATCAGGTCAACGGCCCGGTCAACCTGACGCGCCTGTTCAGCATCACCGGCCTGGACAGTCACCCCGAGCTGCAATACACGCCGTTCACCCCGCAGATTCCGAAACTGCTGCAGAACAGCGAGAACATTTTCAGCGTGATCAGCAAGCAGGACATTCTGCTGCTGCACCCGTTCGAGTCGTTCACCCCGGTGGTCGACCTGCTGCGCCAGGCTGCCAAGGACCCGCATGTGCTGGCGGTCCGCCAGACCCTGTACCGTTCCGGCGCCAACTCGGAAATCGTCGATGCCCTGGTCGACGCCGCGCGTAACGGCAAGGAAGTCACGGCGGTGATCGAGCTGCGTGCGCGCTTTGATGAAGAGTCCAACCTGCAACTGGCCAGCCGCTTGCAGGCTGCCGGTGCGGTGGTGATCTACGGTGTGGTCGGCTTCAAGACTCACGCCAAGATGATGCTGATCCTGCGTCGCGAGGCTGGCGAAATCGTCCGCTACGCGCACCTGGGTACCGGTAACTACCACGCCGCCAACGCCCGCCTGTATACCGACTACAGCTTGCTGACGTCCGACGATGCCTTGTGTGAAGACGTCGGCAAACTGTTCAGCCAGTTGATCGGCATGGGCAAGACGCTGCGCATGAAGAAGCTGCTGCACGCGCCGTTTACCCTGAAGAAGGGCATGCTCGACATGATTGCCCGCGAAACCCAGTTTGCACTCGACGGCAAGCCGGCACACATCATTGCCAAGTTCAACTCGCTGACCGATCCGAAGATCATCCGCGCGCTGTACAAGGCCAGCCAATCAGGGGTGCGCATCGACCTGGTGGTGCGTGGCATGTGCTGCCTGCGGCCAGGCATCGCCGGGGTCTCGCACAACATTCACGTGCGCTCGATCATCGGTCGCTTCCTCGAGCACACGCGGGTGTTCTACTTCCTCAATGGCGGCGAGGAGCAGATGTTCCTGTCCAGTGCCGACTGGATGGAGCGCAACCTGGATAAACGGGTTGAGACCTGCTTCCCGGTAGAAGGCAAGAAACTGCTGACCCGGGTCAAGAAAGAGCTGGAGCTGTACCTCAGCGACAACACCCACAGCTGGAGCCTGCAGTCGGACGGTCGGTACATCCGCAACACCCCGACCGGCAACCAGAACCCGCGCAGTGCGCAGGCGACGTTGCTCGAGCGTCTGGGCAGCCCGATCTTGCCGGTCAGCAGTTGATCGACAGGTAGCAGGCAAAAAAATGGCGATCCCTGGGGATCGCCATTTTTGTTTCTGCACCGGTCAGGCCATGCCTCAGCGCACGTTGAGGGTGAACCCGATCCGCGCCAGCCACTCGGCCTCCAGGGCGAAGTCGGCCTGGGTCAGCTGATTGTCGTCCAGCCACTGTTCCGGGAACTGCACTTCCAGGCTGTCGCGGTTGGCGTGCAGGGTGACCTGGGGCATCGTCTGGGTGCCGCGGATGTGATGGAACAGGATCGCGAAGCGCAGCAGCACGCACAGGCGGATCAGCTTGATGCCTTCGTCGCCGAACTCGGCAAACTTGTCCTTGGGAATGTTGCGTCGGTGACCACGTACCAGCAGCGCCAGCATCAGTTGGTCTTCGCGGGAGAAGCCGGCGAGGTCGGAGTGCTCGATCAGGTAGGCGCCGTGCTTGTGGTAATGGTAGTGAGCGATATCCAGGCCGACTTCATGGACCTTGGCGGCCCAGCCCAGTAGCTCGCGCCACACACCGTCATCCAGCTCCCAGTCCACCGCCACCTGGTCGAACGCGTGCAGGGCCTTGCGTTCAACCCGAGCGGCTTGCTCCAGGTCGACGTGGTAACGGTCCATCAGCGAGCTCAGGGTGCGCTCACGGACGTCTTCGTGGTGATGGCGGCCCAGCAGGTCGTACAGCACGCCTTCGCGCAGGGCGCCGTCGCAATGGTCCATGCGCTGCAGTTCAAGGGCGTCGAAGATGGCTTCGAGAATCGCCAGGCCGGCCGGGAAGATCGCCCGACGGTCAGGCTTGATGCCTTCGAAGTCGATCTTCTCGGCGTCGCCCAGCTTGAACAGCTTGCGCTTGAGCCAGGCCAGGCCTTCGGCATTGACCTCGCCCGCGCCGTGGCCGCCGGCCTTGAGGGCCAGGCCGATGGCGCGAATGGTGCCCGAGGAGCCGATGGCCTCATCCCAGGTCAGGCGGTGCAGGGCGTGTTCGATGCTCATGATCTCCAGGCGCGCTGCGGTGTACGCCTGGGCGTAGCGTGCCGGGGTGATCTTGCCGTCCTTGAAGTAGCGCTGGGTGAAGCTCACGCAGCCCATTTGCAGGCTTTCGCGCAGCAGCGGCTCAAAGCGCTGGCCAATAATGAATTCGGTACTGCCGCCACCGATGTCGGCGACCAGGCGCTTGCCCGGAGTGTCGGCGAGGGTGTGGGAAACGCCCAGGTAAATCAGGCGCGCTTCTTCTCGCCCGGAGATGACTTCGACCGGGTGGCCGAGGATTTCTTCGGCGCGGCGGATGAATTCGCCACGGTTGCGCGCTTCACGCAGGGCGTTGGTGCCGACGATCCGCACCGCACCCAGGGGCATGCCGTTGATCAGTTGGGCAAAACGCTTGAGGCAATCGAGCCCGCGCTGCATGGATTCTTCGTTGAGTTGGCGCGCCTCGTCGATCCCGGCCGCCAGTTGCACCTTTTCGCCGAGCCGCTCGAGAATGCGGATCTCATTGTGGTGAGCCTTGGCCACGACCATATGGAAGCTGTTCGAGCCCAGGTCGATAGCGGCGATCAGGGACAGATTCTTGGCTTGGGATTGGGGCATGGTCTAGAGGTCTCGGTCGATAACCCGACCATCGTGCCACGATCAATCGCTGCCGCCAACGCGCAGTGTTTAAAGCATTGATCCAACTCAGTTGTGTGGGTGAGCGCTGTGGGGGCAATCGCGAGCAGGCTCGCTTTCACATGGACTCAGGCAATGCACGCGACGGGCGGTCGGCGAACCGCCAAATCCTGCTGGGCGTCGCCAAATTGCGTCCCTGGCTCCCGCCGCCGCCGGAGTTGAGCTATACCCAAACTCACGCAACACCATAGCGAGACTCAATCAACTGCGGCTTCCTGAACGAGGGAAGGGCGGCTATGATGGGCCACGTTTTTTTGCTTACAACCTGGAGACTTCCATGAGCAGCGATCTTATCAAACACGTTAGCGACGCTAGCTTCGAAGCTGACGTACTCAAGGCCGAAGGTGCTGTACTGGTCGACTACTGGGCTGAGTGGTGCGGTCCATGCAAGATGATCGCTCCGGTCCTGGACGAAATCGCTGAGACCTACAAAGGCAAGCTGACCGTTGCCAAGCTGAACATCGACGAAAACCAGGAAACCCCGGCCAAGCACGGCGTGCGTGGTATTCCGACGCTGATGCTGTTCAAGAACGGCAACGTCGAAGCCACCAAGGTCGGTGCGCTGTCGAAGTCGCAACTGGCTGCCTTCCTCGACGCCAACATCTAAGCGTCGTTGCAGGTGGTACCCGAAAAGCCCCGCAAATTGCGGGGCTTTTCGTTATTGAGGGCTAGACGCTCCGAAACTCAGGTGGTACATTCGGCCCCGCACTGGTTTCTCCATTGCCCCCTGCTAGCCGTCGCCGACGCACTCCTTTTCGAATAAGTACGCGATCCTGTCGCCTTCTCTGCGGCGCGGCCTCATTAAGCCAAAAGCTTAATTTCCCCCCCTCCATAAATGATTACGTCATTCCTATATGAATATTCATATAGGA
>NZ_JBIUWJ010000006.1:0-198041 GCF_044743405.1 Pseudomonas sp. NPDC087626 | reverse complement strand
ATCCTGAGCGCCCCGTTAACCACGCTGGCCGGAGTCCGATATTGATTTGGGGGGTAAACCGGCAGGACGCCGGTTTAGCCGCACTGGGCCAGGGATGGCCCATTGCGGCGACCCCCCAAATCAATTTCGGAGTACGGGCATGCCGAGCCTAAGCGAGGCACCGAGTGGTGGGGGTAGAGCCTTTTGCTTACTTTTGGGCTCCTCCAAAAGTGAGCCGCTGTAAAAGCGGAACCATAGGTGGCCGTTACCGCAGAAATGGATATGTACGCGGTCTAATCCAACACCCCAGAGGCCCAGAGGCCGCCACGCGAGCAAGCTTTGCTCCTACAGGGCCAAATATACGCAAGGCCCTGCAGGCGCCAGCCTCTGTTACCAAAGCGCCAGGGTATAACTGACGATCAACCGGTTCTCGTCGATGTCGCTGGCAAAGCTGGACCGGTAAGTCGCGTTACGCCATTTGAGCCCGACGTTCTTCAGCGCGCCACTCTGGATCACATAACCGATGTCGGTGTTGCGCTCCCACTCCTTGCCTTGCCCTGGGGCGGCGCCCAGGTTGATTTCATCACCCTTGACGTAACGGGTCATGAAGGTCAGGCCGGGAATGCCGAGGCCGGCGAAGTTGAAGTCATAACGCGCCTGCCACGACTGTTCGTCCTGGTTGGCGAAGTCGTTGATCTGCAGCAGGTTGACCAGGTAAGGGTCAGTACCGTTGACGTTGGCAAAGCCGGTGTCGCCGCTCATGTCCTGATAGGAGAGGCCAAACGCATGGGCCCCCAGCGAGTAGGTGAACATGGCACCCAGCATGCGGTTGTCGACGTTGCTGTTGCCGTCATCGGTGGCGCTGGACCAGCGCAGGTCGGACTTCAACGACTGCCCCTCCGTCACCGGCAAGGTGTGGGTCAGCGTCAGGTAGTGCTGTTTGTACAAATCGTCCAGGTGCGCATAGTGGTACCCGGTGGTCAGCGCGCTGTTCCATTTGTAGTCGGCGCCGATGAAGTCGAACTGGTCGGTAAAGGGGTTGGCACCGGTGATGATGTTGCGCCGCGGCCCCTTCATCAGCGTCATGTCTTCGCGGTTGCTGGAGTTGCGCTGGCTGACCTGGGTCAGGCGGCCGCCGTTGAACGACAGGTTCTCCACGTCCAGCGAGCTCAACTGCCCGCCCTGGAAGGTCTGGGGCAACAAGCGCGATTCGTTGGGTACCAGCACCGGCAACTTGGGCATCAGGGTGCCCAGCTTGAGGGTGGTTTTCGAAACCTTGAGTTTGCCGGTCAGACCCAGCTCGCTGTAATCATCCGGGGCCCGCTTGGACACCGGTCCCTGGGGCAGCAGCCCGGTGACCCCGGCACGATCCGGGCTGGAATCGAGCTTGATCCCCAACTGCCCAAGGGCATCGATCCCGACGCCCACCGGCCCTTCGGTGTACCCCGACTCCATGCGCAGGATAAACCCCTGGGCCCACTCCTCGCCCTTGCTTTGCGGAGCGCCGGACTGGCGGAAATCCCGGTTCATGTAGAAGTTGCGGGTTTCCACGCTGGCCTTGCTGTCGTCGACAAAGGCCGCCGACGCTGGCGCGCACACCCCGATGACCCCAGCAATACCAGACAACTGAACGATACGGACAGAACGTTTGACGTACATAAGGCTCTCTTTTTTATTGTTGTTGTGAAGCGCACCCGCGCACCCTGCGCGGGCTCCAGACAGCAATCGCGGCGAATCAGCTACTACTAGAAGTTGCGGCGGCTGAGCTTGAGTACCCAGCCGACAATGCCGACCCGGAACAGCAGCACGCAGATGACAAAAATCAGCCCCAGGATCACGTGCACCCATTCCCCCAGCGGGCCGTTGGACAGATAGCTCTGCAGCGTCACCACCACAGTGGCGCCCACCAGCGGCCCGAGCACCGTGCCGACACCGCCCAGCAAGGTCATCAGGATCACCTCGCCGGACATGTGCCAGTGCGCATCGGTCAACGACGCCAGCTGGAACACCACCGTCTTGGTCGAGCCAGCCAGGCCGGTCAGCGCCGCCGAGATGACGAACGCCAGCAGCTTGTGGGCATCGACGTTGTAGCCCAGGGAAATCGCCCGTGGCTCGTTCTCGCGGATCGCCTTGAGCACCTGGCCGTAGGGCGAATGAATGGTGCGCTGGATCACCGCGTAGCCGAACACGAACACCGCCAGCACGAAGTAGTACAGGGTCAGGTTGTTGTTCAGGTCGAACAGCCCGAACAACTGGCCGCGCGGTACCCCGTGCAGGCCGTTCTCGCCGCCGGTGAACGGCGCCTGGACGTAGATGAAGAACACCAACTGGGCCAATGCCAGGGTGATCATCGCGAAGTAGATCCCCTGTCGGCGGATCGCCAGCAAGCCGAACAGCAGCCCCAGCACCGCCGAGGTCAGGGTGCCGGCGAGAATCCCCAGCTCGGTGCCCAGGCCACTGTAGTGACTGAGCAAAAAGCCGGTGACATAGCCACCCGTGGCGAGAAACGCCGCATGCCCGAACGACAGCAGGCCGGCATAGCCCAGCAGCAGGTTGAAGGCACAGGCGAACAGGGCAAAACACAGCAGTTTCATCAGGAACACCGGGTAGATCGCCATCGGCGCCACCAGTGCCACGGCGAACAGGGCCAGGTAGAACCAGCGCTTACGGCGAGTCGCCGCCTGCTGCCGCTCCAGTACCACCTGGGGTTGCAGGCGCGTTGCGCCCGTCTTGATCTGCAGACTCGTCATCTTCACGCCTCCTTACCGAACAGTCCTGCCGGACGTACCAGCAGCACCAGCACCATCACCAGGAACACCACGGTGTTGGCCGCCTCTGGATAAAACACCTTGGTCAGCCCTTCGATCAGGCCCATCGCCAGGCCCGTGACGATGGCGCCCATGATCGAGCCCATCCCGCCGATCACCACCACCGCAAACACCACGATCAACAGGTTGGCGCCCATGGTCGGGGTCACCGAATAGATTGGCGCCGCCAGCACTCCGGCGAAGGCCGCCAGGGCCGCACCGTAGCCATAGGTCAGGGTGATCAGCAGCGGCACGTTGATGCCGAAGGCCTGCATCAGCTTGGGGTTCTCGGTGCCGGCGCGCAGGTAGGAACCCAAACGCGTGCGCTCGATCATGAACCAGGTCACCAGGCACACCGCCAGCGCCGCGACAATCACCCACGCGCGGTAAGTCGGCAGGAACATGAAGCCCAGGTTGTAGCCGCCCTTGAGTTGCTCCGGCATCGGGTAGGACGAACCGGACACCCCGAACAGCTTGACGAAAGAACCTTCGAGGATCAGCGCCAGGCCGAAGGTCAGCAGCAAGCCGTACAGGTGATCCTCCCCGGCGATGCGCCGCAGCAGGAAGCGCTCGATCAGCACCCCGACCACCCCCACCAGCAACGGCGCCAGTACCAGCGCCATCCAATAGTTGACGCCCAGGTAGTTGAGCCCCATCACCGCGGCGAAGGCGCCGAGCATGTACTGCGCGCCGTGGGCGAAGTTGATGATGCGCAGCAGGCCAAAAATGATCGCCAGGCCAAGGCTGAGCAAGGCGTAGAACGCACCGTTGATCAGCCCCAGGAGCAACTGCCCGGACATGACGCTCAGGGGGATACCAAAAATCAAAGTCATGATTCACCACTCGCAGGAAATCCGTGACACCCGGCTGCCAGCAGCCGGGCAACAAGCGTGTGCAGCGCCGCGGTCAACCTTTGGTCAGCAGCTTGCACTTGCTTTCGGATTCCGGGCGATAGGCCTCATCGCCAGGAATGGTGCGCACGATCTTGTACAGGTCCCACTCGCCCTTGGACTCGGCCGGGGTCTTGACCTGGGCCAGGTACATGTCGTGGACCATGCGGCCATCGGCGCGGACCTTGCCGTTCTTGGCGAACATGTCGTTGACCGGCGTCGCCATCATTTGCTTGCGTACAGCCTGGGCTTCGTCGGTGCCGGTGGCCTTGATCGCATTGAGGTAGTTGGTGGTGGCCGAATAGATGCCCGCCGGTACCATGCCCGGCATTTTGCCGAAGCGTTTGTGGTAGCGCTGCGCCCAGGCACGGCTATCGTCGTTCATGTCCCAGTACCAGCCGGTGGTCAGCATCAGGCCCTTGGTGACATCCAGGCCCATGGCATGGATATCGTTGAGAAACACCACCATGCCGGCCAGCTTCTGCCCAGACTGCGCGACGCCGAATTGGCTGGCGGTCATCAGCGAGTTGACGGTATCGGAGCCGGCGTTGGCGAAGGCGATCACGTCCGCACCGGAGCCCTGGGCCTGGAGAATGTAGGAGGAAAAATCGCTGCTTGGGAACGGGTGGCGGACCTTGCCGACCACCTGGCCGCCATCGGCTTCGACCACCTTGGTGATGTCCGCTTCCATCGCATGGCCGAAGGCATAGTCGGCGGTGAGGATGAACCACTTCTTGCCACCTTCGGCCAGCACCGACTTGGCCGTACCGTTGGCCAGCGCGTAGGAGTCATAGGTCCAGTGGATGTGGTTCGGCGAGCAGTACTCATTGGTCAGGCTCGAAGCCGCTGCGCCGGAAATCAGCGCCAGCTTGCCGGACTGCTCGACCACCTTGCTGGCAGCCAGCACCACCGAGGACGCCACCATGCCGGTGACCATGTCGACGTTGCGCTCATCGACCCACTGGCGCACGGTGTTGGCGCCGACGTCCGGCTTGTTCAGGTCATCGGCGCTGAACACCACGATCTTCTTGCCGTTGACCTGCCCACCGAAATCCTCGATGGCCATGTTCAGGGCTTCCAGGCCACCGGGGCCGGACAGGTCGCGATAGGTGCCTGACATGTCCGCCAGGTAACCGATGCGAATTTCGTCGTCACTGATCTGCGCCTGCGCCGCACCGGCGATCAGGCTGGAAACCAGGATGGCGCTTGCTGTGTGCTGAAAAACCTTCATGTAGTTCACCCACTGTCCGAAGTTATTTTTATTGTTCCAGGCAAAGCGGCCCCGTGCCGTCGAGCCGTGAGACTCGGCGGCCTGCGTGATGCGCGGGGTAAAACGGGTTCAGACGCCCAGGCAGCGGTGCAGCAGTTCCTGCTTGGTGTCCAGTTCAGCGGCACTGATCTGCTCGATGATCTGACCGTGCTCCATCAAGTAATGGCGGTCAGCCAACGGCGCAGCAAAACGGAAATTCTGTTCCACCAGGACGATGGTCAGGCCCTTGTTCTTGAGCTTGATCAACACCTCGGCGAGTTTCTGCACGATCACCGGGGCCAGGCCTTCGGTGATCTCGTCCAACAGCAACAGGTTGGCGCCGGTGCGCAGGATCCGCGCCATGGCCAGCATCTGCTGCTCGCCGCCAGACAGGCGCGTGCCCTGGCTGAAACGGCGCTCATAGAGGTTGGGGAACATCTCGTAGATTTCATCGAGGCTCATGCCGTCGCTGCGCACGTTCGGCGGCAACAGCAGGTTTTCCTCGACATTGAGACTGGCGAAAATGCCCCGTTCCTCCGGGCAGAAACCGACACCCAGGCGCGGGATCAAGTGGGCCGACAGGCCGATGGTTTCGGTGCCGTTGACCACGATGGAACCGGTACGGCGCCCGACCATGTTCATGATCGCCCGCAGCGTGGTCGAGCGGCCGGAGCCGTTGCGCCCCAGCAGCGTGACCAACTCGCCACGGCGCACTTGCAGGTCGATGCCATGCAGGATGTGCGACTCGCCGTAGAAAGCATGCAGGTCATTGACCCGCAGTTGTTCGAACTCAGGACTGTGCAGCGCGTTCATGCTTGCGCCCCTTCAACCGCCACCGCCTCGCTGCCCAGGTACGCCTCGCGCACCTGCGGGTTGGCGGAGACACTGGCGTAGTCGCCCTCGGCCAGAATCGCGCCACGGGCCAGCACGGTAATGCGGTCGGACAGTTCACTGACCACGCTCAGGTTGTGCTCGACCATCAACACCGTACGCCCCACCGCTGCGCGCCGCACCAGCTCAATCACCATGTTCACATCCTCGTGCCCCATGCCCTGGGTCGGTTCGTCGAGCAACAGCACACTGGGGTCCAGCGCCAGGGTGGTGGCCAGTTCCAGCGCGCGTTTACGGCCATAAGGCAGTTCGATGGTCTGGGTGTGGGCGTAGTCGAGCAGGCCCACCTCGTCGAGCATTTGCATGGCCCGTTCATTGAGGGAGTCGAGGCTGCTTTCGGCTTTCCAGAAATGGTAGGAGTCGCCGCGCTTGCGTTGCAGGGCCACGCGCACGTTTTCCACCACACTCATGTGGCCGAACACCGCGGAGATCTGGAACGAGCGCACCAGGCCCAGGCGCGCAATCTCGTTGGGCTTGAGGCGGGTGATGGGTTGGCCCAGGTAGAGGATCTCACCGCGAGTCGGCGGGAGAAACTTGGTGAGCAGATTAAACACTGTGGTTTTACCGGCCCCGTTAGGACCGATCAAGGCGTGGATGTGGCCCTTCTGCACACGCAGATCAACTGAGTCTACGGCGGTAAAACCGCGAAACTCCTTGGTCAGGCCGCGTGTTTCCAAGACAAACTCTGGTGACATGTGGAGCCCTCTAACCTTGATTGTTTTTATTGGTTATGGCGCTGCTGGCACACTCTACTGCTTGTTTACGCTTACGTAAACGTTACGGAATATACAAAAGTCCTACAGGGACTACAGAAACAACTTGTGAGCAAATGTATCAGCGCTCCAACAGGTACTGGCCAGAGGCTCAAGCGCGGGCCTCAGCGGGCTGATCGAGGCCCTATAAACGCGTTTATAAAGGCCTTGTACTACGTGCATTTCGCACTTCTTGGCACACGGCCCATCAGGTAGAACTCCGGGTTGGGTGGCGTTCCGGCCAAGGACACCAGGCGGTTGGAAAGGCTGAAAAAGGCCGTCACCGCGCCGATGTCCCAGATGTCCTCGTCACTGAAGCCCACTGCCTGCAGGCGCTCGCGCCAGCTATCGTCGAGCGCGCCGCCAGCGGCGCCGAGGTGAAAGGCAAAATCGAGCATCAGCCGCTGGCGCTCGCCAATCGGCGCGGTGCGATGGTTGATCGCCAACTGATCGGCCAACAGCGGGTCCTTGCTGTAGATGCGCAGGATCGCGCCATGGGCCACCACGCAATACAGGCAACCGTGGCGCGCGCTGGTGGCGACCACGATCATCTCCTTCTCCGCCGCCGTGAGGCTCTCGGACTCACGATCCATCAGGGCATCGTGGTAGGCAAAAAACGCGCGAAATTCCGCCGGCCGGTGGGCCAGCATCAGGAACACGTTTGGCACAAAACCGGCTTTCTCCTGCACCGCGAGAATACGCTCGCGCAGGTCGGCGGGGAGTTGCTCGAGGGTATGTGGAACCGGGAAATGACTGATGCCAGAAGACATGGGACGTCCTTGATCGATGACCACGATGAGCGAAAGACTCAGGCGCACAACGAACATCAGAACCCGAGCCGGGTGTTACGCGACATTTACGTTAACGTAAAGGTAACGCAGCCACAACCGGCTTTTTCTTCGGCGCAGGGTTACTCCTCCAAGGTCACCGGCTTGTTCAGTTCGCCGATCTTCTCCAGCCGCGCGCGCACGATGTTGCGGCTGATGTTCAGCAGGCGTCCGGTCTGCAACTGGTTGCCGTGGCAGTAACGGTAAGCGGCGCGAAAGATGGTCTCTTCGATGTGCTCGTAAAGATCAGGGATGTTCTGCTCGAACAGCGCCTGCAAGGCCGACTCCAGGTCCACCGGGCCGCTGAGCGCAGAGTGGGCATGGCTCGCCTGCTCCTGGCGAATGCCCGAAGAGCGCATGTCCACCAGGTGCAGGTCGGCCGGCGCCACGCGCTGGTTGCGGCACACCAGCAAGGCATGGTGGATGGAGTTTTCCAGCTCGCGGATGTTGCCAGGCCAACTGTGATCCAGCAGCTTGCGTTCGGCCTCGATACTCAGGGTCGCGCGGTTGTAGCCCAGGCGCTGGCAGTGCTCCTCGAGGAAAAACTCGGCCAGCGGCAGGATGTCGCCGGGACGTTCGCGCAGCGGTGGCAGGCGGATGGTCGCCACGTGCAACCGGTAGAACAGGTCTTCGCGAAAGTGCCCCGCCACCACCGCGTCCGCGAGGTTGACGTTGGTCGCTGCCACCAGGCGCACATTGATCGGTATCGGTGTGCGCGAACCCAGGCGCACCACTTCGCGCTCCTGCAATACCCGCAGCAATTTCACCTGCATGTTCAGCGGCAAGTCACCAATCTCGTCGAGAAACAGCGTGCCGCCGTTGGCCGCTTCGAACCAACCTGCCTTGTTGCTGGTGGCGCCGGTGAACGCGCCCTTTTCATGGCCGAACAGTTCGCTCTCCACCAGGGTTTCGGCAAAGGCACCGCAGTTCACCGCCACGAACGGTTCGCGGCCACGGCGGCTGAGGTTATGGATGTGGCGGGCGACCAACTCCTTGCCGGTGCCGGTCTCGCCGATGATCAGCGTGTTGGCTTCACTGGGCGCCAGGCGCTCGATGCGGCTGAGCAACTCCTGGGAGCGCGGGTCCTTGAAGACCAGCACGGTGGCGCGCACCGACTTGGTCAATTCGCGTGCGTGGGGATGAGTGATCAGCGACATGGTGCATTCCTGGCAGTAAAAGCGCGGGTTCAATAGTGCACGAAGATAGTTAGACTAAAAAATTATTAATTAATCTTTATATATTCCATAAAAACATATACCGCAGCATTGCTCCTACCCTGCTGCTGGAGCAGCAACAGGCACGCACCGACCTGTTGGTGCATCAGCAACGCGCCGGCGCCCGAACCTTTCGCCAAACCGCGAAAGCCTTGCCCAGCAAGGGCTGCAGAGCATTTCTCCGACAGTGGCATGCTATCTGCTCTGTCCCTCCAGACATCCGGCCAGCAACCGCCAGGCGCTGTTGCTGGCGCGGTCATTCAGGGGGAAATTCAATGAAACGTTTATGGCGCAACAGCCTGGTCGCCTTGACCGGATTACTACTCACCGCCACGGCCTTGGCCGAACAGGCGCCGGCTTCGGTGAAGATCGCCATCGTCGCGTTCACCCAGGGTGGCAAGCCGGTGTTCGGTGGCATCGCCGGGCGAGTCATCGAGGACGGCTGGCTTGAGCAGCAGCTGAGCCAACGCGGGATCAAGCTGGAGTGGATCGCCCTGCCCCACGCCGGCGCCGGCCCGCAGATCAACGAAGGCTTCAGCAACAACAGCATCGACTTCGCCGTGCGCGGTGACCTGCCCTCGGTGATCGCCGGTGCGGGCGGCGTGCCGGGCAAATTGATCGTGCCCGGCGGCAGCGGCAACAACATCTACCTGGTGGTGCCGGCCAACTCGCCCGCCAAGAGCATCGAGGACCTCAAGGGCAAGCGCCTGGCCCTGCATCGTGGCCGTCCGTGGGAGTTCGCCTTCAGCAACTTCCTCGCCAGCCAGGACCTCAAGCTCAACGACTTCAAGATCGCCAACCTCAACCCGCAAGTCGGCGCGGCCGCGGTCTCCGCCGGCAAAGTGGATGCGGCGGTCCTGCTCAGCGAAGCCTATGCCCTGGAAGACAAGGGCGTCGGCAGGATTCTCTGGTCGAGCAAACAAGGCGCCAACGACTGGCGGCTGATCTCCGACCTCTGGGGCACCGAACTGTTCGTGCAGCAGCACCCGGACCTCACCCAACTGCTCGCCACCGCCTGGGTCAAGGCCGCTTGGTGGATCTCCCAGACCCAGAACCAGGACGCCTACTACCAGCTCTCGTCCCGCGCCGGCACTGCCGAAAGTGTGTTGCGCCGCGACGACCAGGACGACCCGGTGGCCTGGAAAGAGCGCTGGGCGCCGAAAAGCGACCAGCAACTCAAGGCCCACTACCAGGCCCTCACCGCCTACGCCCTGGCCAACCAGCTGATTCGCGACAACTACGACATCAGCTCATCGCTGGCCACCGGCTTCACCAACCAGGCGCTGATCGACCTGCAACTCACCGACTACTGGCCAGCGCTGCGCGGCCAGGTCACCCGTAATCCTTGAACCTTCGATAAGGACATCCCGATGAAACTCAGCCACCGCTTCACCTTCGGCCTCAGCGTCCTGGCGCTGTCCATGAGCGCCCTCGCCGCCGGCACCCATGTGCCCAAGCCCGATCCACTGCAAGGCGACGGCCGCGTCTCGGCGTTCTACACCTGGCAGGAAGTGATCCCGGCCACGCCCGGCAAGTTACTGCGCAGCGAGCCGCTGGAAAAAACCCTGAGCCTGCCCAATGCCGCCAGCGCCCAGCGCATTCTCTACAGCTCCACCGACGGTATCGACAACAAGACCCCGATCGTGGTCTCCGGCACCCTGTTCCTGCCCAAGGGCAAGGCCCCGGCCGGTGGTTGGCCGGTGGCCAGTTGGGGCCACGGCACCGTGGGCATCGCCGATGTCTGCGCGCCGTCCTGGCAGGGCCGTTCCTACCGCGACGTGCAATACCTGAGCCGCTGGCTGGATGAGGGCTACGCGATTGTCGCCACCGACTATCAGGGCCTCGGCGTGCCTGGCGGGCATCCGCTGCTGAACAACCGCATGGCCGCCTACGGCATCCTCGACGCCGCCAAAGCGGTGGTCGCCGGCGTGCCGGGGCTGGCCAACAAGGTGTTGATCGTCGGCCAATCCCAGGGTGGCGCCGGGGCCTTTGCCTCGGCCGCCTATGCGCCGACCTACGCCCCGGACCTGGGGGTCAAGGGCAGCATCGGTACCGGGGTGATCTACACCGTCGGCGCGAAAAACGTCGGCGAGCAGGACCTCAACAAAGTCGATGCGTCCCTGGCCTACGGCTTCTACACCCTGCTGGCGGCCCAGCAATACGACCCGACCATCAACCCCAAGGACTTCTACACCGACAAGGCCCTGCCGCTGTTCGAACAGGCGCGCACCAGTTGCCTGGCGTCCCTGGTCAGCGACGTGGTCGGCGTCGGCCTGACCCCGGCCAATGCGAAGAAGGACTACCAGGGCGATCAACTCGCCGCCTGGCAAAAGCAAGTGTCCTACCCGACCTTGAAACTGGCCCAGCCGATCTTCATTGGCACCGGCGCCGAGGACAAGACCCCGGCAGCCGCGACCCAGGTGGCACTGATGCAAGACGCCTGCAAGACCGGCTCGGTAGTCGAGGGCCATCTGTACAAGGGCCTGGGCCACAGCGAAACAGTCAACGCGTCGCTCAAGGACTCGGTGCCCTTCGCCCACAAGGTGATCAACGACCAGCCTGTCACCCCGATCTGCAACCCCAGCGTGCAGTAAGCCGGAGCCTTCGTCATGAGCATTGAATTCTTCACCCGCCTGCCCCTGCATGGCGAAACCCAATACCTCCCCGGCGACCCGCGCAACCGTGGCGACTGGCATCGCGGCGGTCCGAGCACCGGTGCCGTGTCGGCGTTCAGCGTCGGTGATCACTTCACCTACATCGACTACCTCGGGCAGATCGCCAAGGCCGCCGAGATCAACGGCTTTGGCGGCGCACTGATGGTCAACGCACCGTCCGGCGAAGAGCCATGGACAGTCTGCTCGCTGCTGGCCCGCGAGACCCGTACGTTGAAATTCGTCACCGCGTTCCAGCCCTATCACTACACGCCCTGGGTCGCGGTGCAGCAGGCCGCGACCTACCAGCGCGCCACCGGCAATCGCCTGGTGTGGAACATCATCAATGGCGGCTCGGATGCGATCCAGCGCCAGGTCGGCGACTTCAGCGATCACGATGAGCGTTATGCACGGGCCATCGAGTTCATGGACGTGGTCAAGGGCTATTGGCACAACGAGAACTTCCACTACGACGGGCGCTTCTACAAGGCCGAGGGTGGTGGCCTGCGCGGACCTTTGAAGAAAGCCGAACTGCCGCTGATCTGCACCGCCGGCTCGTCGATTGCCGCGCGGGAATTTGCCGCCAAACACGCGGACTTCTACCTGATGCGGGCCGAGCATCCGGATGAAATCGCCGCGCTGATCGCCGACATTCGCCAGCGCGCACTGCAGTACGGACGCAGCGACATTCGCTTCGGCTTGTCGATCGACGTGATCACCCGCGAAACCGAGGAACTGGCGCGCACCGAGGCCAAGCGCTTCTTCGACGAAGGCCTGGCCAAGGGTGCGGTCAAGGCCGTGGCCGCCCATGCCGGGCTGCGCACCGCGCGCAAGCTGAGCTATGAAAGTGACTTCGCAGAGAAAGCCCAGACCCAGGACTTCGAGGACTTCTTCATTCACCCCAACGTCTGGACCGGCTTTGGCTACATCGGCATCCCGCCGGGCTGCGCGCTGGTCGGCAGCTACGAAAACGTGGTGGCGCGGATCCGCGAGTACCACGCGCTGGGCATCGACCTGTTCTTCCTCGCAGGCTACCCGCACCTGGAAGAAACCTATCGCCTGGGCGAGCACATCCTTCCGCACTTTCGCAACGAACGCGCCGCCCTGAGCCGCACGCCCGAACCACTGCTGCAACTGCGCTCGGCCAACGGCCCGACGGGAGCCTGAGGCCATGGACAACGATCATGCATGGCTCAGCCGCCGCGACTTTCTCGGCCACAGCGCCCTGCTCGGCGGCGGTCTGCTGCTGGGCGGTGGCCTGCTGAGCGGCTGCGGCCCGGACAGTCAACCCGCCGCCACAACCACCGCCAGTGACCAACCGCGCTATGGCGGTCGCCTGCGCCTGGGCATTCTCGACGGCAACCAGAGCGGCAATCTCGACGCCCATAAACCCATCGGCAGCGGCATCGTTCGCGGCTTTGCCCTGTACAGCAAGTTGTGGGAGTGGGACGAACAGATGCAGCCACGCCTGGCCCTGGCCGAGTTCGCCGAACCGAATGCCGACGCCAGCAGCTGGACCCTGCGCCTGCGCCCGGGCCTGGAGTTCCACCACGGCAAGACCATCGATGCCGACGACCTGATCTTCTCCATCCGCCGCCTCACCGATCCGCAGCTGGCGTCGCCCTACGCCGCGCTGCTGCACTGGGTCGACCGCGACAACCTGGTCAAGCTCGACCAGCGCACCGTGCGCCTGAATTTTCGTGAAGGCCGCAGCTACATGCCGTTGGCCGAAACCTGGGTCAACTTCGGCGGCATCGTGCCCGTGGACTATCACCCGGTCAGCAACCCGGTGGGCGCCGGCCCCTACAAACTGAAAAGCTTCACCCCCGGCCAGCGCTCGTTGTTCACCCGCTTCGAGAACTACTACAAGGAGGGCAAGCCCTACGCCGACGAACTGGAGATCATCGACTTCAAGGACCAGGTCTCACGCCTGGCGGCCCTGCGATCCGGGCAGATCGACATGGCCAACGTGATGCCCACCGAACAGTTGCAAGTGCTGCAGCGCGACCCGCGACTCAGGGTGCTGAAATCGGTGACCGGCAACTGGTTGTCGTTCGACATGAACCTCGACAAGCCGCCGTTCAACGACCCCAGGGTGCGCGAGGCGTTTCGCCTGCTGGCCGATCGCGAAGAACTGGTGCGCCGCGCCCTCAACGGACAGGGCCGGGTGGCCAACGACCTGTACGCGCCGAGCGATCCGACCTTCAACCACAGCCTCGGCCCGCGCCCCTACGACCCGCAACGCGCGGCGCAATTGCTCAAGGAAGCCGGCCATGAACACCTGGAACTGGAACTGGTGACCACCCCGGGACCGGGGCTGACCTCGGCACTGGTGCTGGCCGAACAGGCCAAGCGCATAGGCGTCACCTTGAAGGTCAGGCAGGTCGACCTGGCCACCTTCCAGGGGCCCCAGCGCAGCGACTGGACCCTGAGCACCGGCGGCAGCATCGGCGCGCCGTTCCTGGCCAGCGCGATCCACACCGACGCGCCCTTTGCCGTGGGGAACAAGACCCACTTCAACGACCCGCAGTTCAGCGCGCTGTTCCTGCAGGCCATGGCCCAGCCCGACCTGGAGAAGCGCAAGGTCCTGGTGCACCAGGTCCAGCAGATCCAGTACGAGCGTGGCGGCATGCTGATCTGGGGTTATGCCGACCTGCTCGACAGCGTCTCGACCCGGGTCGGTGGCGCCACGCCGGAAGAGTCACTGTTCAGCACCTGGCGCTTTGAACGGCTGTGGTTGAACGACACGGCCTGACCCCCAGTGTAGGAGCCGGCTTGCCGGCGATGGAATTGATGCGGTGTGGCTGATGGCCTCATCGCTAGCAAGCTAGCTAGCTCCCACAGGGTTCTGCAGCCACCACAGAATTTGTGACCAACACGAAACCTGTGGGAGCCAGCCTGCTGGCGATGGCGGTAGTTCAGTCACCCCAGGTTTTTCCCTATTCCCGATTACCTTTCGAGGCCCATGCCCTATGCCCTCTATCGCCTTTCGTTTGCCCTTGAAACCCTCCGCACTGGCCGTGGCGGTGGTGTCCGCATTGGCCCTGCCCGCCTTCGCCGCCGACACCCAGTTGCAAACCGTCACCGTGCAGGCCAGCGCCAGTGACCCCGAGGACGATGCCCTGCCCACCCGGCCGTCGACCTCGGTGTACGGTGGCACCGAAACCAAAATCATCGACACCCCGCGCTCGGTCACCCAGATCAACCCCGAGCAACTGGCCAACGACCCGATCCGCAGCGCCGACGACCTGGTCAAGTACGCCCCGGGCATCACCCGCGGTGGCGGGCAGAACGCCGGGATCGCCCCGCAGTTCCGAGCCCAGGGCTCCGAGGTATTCCAGGACGGCCAGCGCGCCTACGGCGTGCGCCACCCAGCCAACTTCAACGCCTACGAAGGTGCCGACATCGTTGCCGGGCCCTCCTCGGTGACCTACGGCTCGGTGTCCGGCAGCGGGGGCTACGTCAACTACCTGAGCAAAAAACCCAACTTCAACGAATTCAAGACCCGCCTCAGTGGTGAACTGGGCAGTTGGGTGCCGGACGGCGAGTCCCGCGACTCAAGCAAGTTCAGCGTCGACAACACCGGCCCCCTCGCCGACAACCTGGCCTACCGGCTGAGTATCACCAAACAGCGCCAGGAAGATTTCTACGACAACGTCGACAACAATTTCGACGCCTTCTATGGCGCCCTCGCCTGGCGCAACGACAACGTGCGGGTGGACTGGAACGCCAGCTACGACGACTACTACGACTACAACATCACCCACGGCTGGAACCGCGCCAACCAGGCCCTGGTGGACCACGGCAAGTACTCTGCCGGCCGGGCGACGCCGATCATCCAGAACGGCAGCAATTTGTGGTCGCCGGTGCTGGCGTCCGGCGCGGCCGATGCGCCGACCCTCGGCTGGGTCAAGCGCCAGCGTAACGCCCAAGGGCAGTACAACGTGGTCGACGGCAGCTTCCAGGCTGCCTCGCCCAACACCCAGGCCAACCCCGGCAGCCTGCGCGGCTGGGTCTATGACCCGAACCTGGCGGGCAACGGCCGCCAGTCGCTGTCGTCGCAGACCGGACAACGCGACGAAGACCAAAGCAGCTCGCGACGCTTCACCACCCAGTTGCATGTCGAGGCCGACCTGTCGCCGACCGTGACCCTGGCCAACAGCAGCTTCTATCAGCGCTCGCGGGACAATACCGATGCCGTCGGCGCGTTCCAGGTGCAATCCAAGGACAACCTGTTCGACAACCGCTTCGAGTTACGCTCGCGCAACGAGCTCAGCCTCGGTGGCTGGACCCTCAGCGACGAGAGCAACAGCGGGCTGATCTACCGCCGCGAGTTCAACCAGTCGATCGCCGCCAACAACAGCTTCGGCTCGACCATCAACGCCTTCGACCTGACCCAGGACCCCTCCGGGAAAAACCCCGGCGACCTGCTCGGCCTGGACAACCGCAACCCCGCCGGCGGCAACGCAGCGTGGATCGGCCAGCCGGGGGTAGCGCAGTTCTCCAACTACTACGGCTGGCTCAACCTGCCGCCGATGTACCCGGCCGGGCATGGCCTGTACGCAGAATCGGTGGCGCCCTACACCGCCGAAAGCACCTGGACCACCCAGACCCTGTTCAGCCAGCACAACCTGCGCTTGGGCGACCGTGTGGGCTTGAACATCGGTGCCAGCCGTAGCTGGATCGACGCCGAGATCGACAACCCCTTCGTCCTCGCCGGCGGCAACTCGCGCAAGGACAGCGACAACTACCGGCTGTTCTCGTTCCAGGTCAGCCCCTACGTCAAGCCCACTGAAAACAGCACCCTGTACTACACCTTCGACCGCTCGCTGGCAGTCAACACCGGGTTCTTCTCCAACGGCCTGGGCTGGGGCAGTGGCACCGGGGCCAACCAGCTCAATCCGCTGGCGTTCGAAAGCCTCAGCGTGCTGCATGAAGTGGGGCTGAAAGTCGAGGCTGTGCCCGACCAACTGTTCGTGACCCTGGCGGCCTTCAAGCAGGAACGTGACCAGTCCCCCGACAGCAACAACAACATCGCGCGACTGGTGATCAAGGGCGTCGAGTCGACCCTGCGCTACCAGCCGGACGATCACCTGCGCAGCGCCTTGAACCTGACCAAGCTCACCGCCTACAACGAGTTCACCACCCAGACCGGCTTCGCCTCGGCCGGTTTCGTGGCCGACAACGGCACCGTATTCGGCGACAACAACAGCCTCAACCAGCGGCCGTCCGGGCGTTTCGATGCGGTGCAGATTCCCGAGTACACCGCCAGCGGCTATCTCGACTACCGCTTCGATTCCGGCTTCGGCGCCGAACTGTCCGGCTGGTGGACCAGCAGTTGGTACCTGAACCTGAGCAAGACCGTAAAGATCCCCGACGAATACAACCTCGACCTCGCGGTGTATTACCGCCAGCCGCAATGGAGCACCACGCTACGGGTGCTCAACCTCACCGACGAGCTGAATTTTGTCAGTGGCCTGGCCGGCTCCACCAACACCTTCCTGCAACCGATGCCTGGCCGCACCCTGCTGGCCCAGGTCGACTACCAGTTCTGACCTCACCTTGGAGTAACCCTATGTCCATTGAATTTGTCGGCATGATTTTCCCCCGCCAGTGGTCCGAGACCCGCGGTGTGCGCAGTGCCGATTTCGACCTGGAATTCATCCGCCATCACGCCCGTGCCCACGAACACGCGGGGTTTGACCGGGTACTGATCGCCAGCGGACCCGGCAGCGCCGACAGCCTGCAGATCGCCGCCTACGCTGCCGCCCACACTGAGCGCCTGGGGTTCATGATCGCCCACCGCCCCGCCCTGAGCGCCCCCACGGTGGCGGCGCGCGCGTTTGCCACCCTCGACCACACCACCGGTGGCGGGCGCATCCGCCTGCACGCGATCACCGGCATCACCGCCGAGCCCCAGGAAGGCGACACCCTGCTGGACAAGACCGCGCGCTACCGGCGCACCGATGAGTACCTGGAGATTGTGCGGCGCACCTGGACCTCGCAAGAGCCCTTCGACTTCGTTGGCGAGTACTTCAACATCCAGGGTGCGTTCTCGCCGGTCAAACCGCTGCAACAGCCACACATTCCGATTTCCTTTGGCGGCTCTTCCGATATCGCCTACCAGATCGCGGTCAAGCATGCGGACTTGTACGCCTTGTGGGGTGAGCCGCTGAGTGGCGTGGCCGAGCAGATTGCCAAATTGAAGGCCGCGGCCCGGTTGGCAGGTGTGACGGCGCCGCGGGTGAGCCTGTCGGTGCGCCTGATTCTCGGCGCCACCGAAGCGCTGGCCTGGCAACGGGCCGAGCAGATCCTGGCGCAGATCAAGGCCAACCCGCAATTCGCCGCCGGCAGCCCCTGGCAAAAGCGCCTCAAGGGCACCGGCTCCGAACGCCTGCTGGCCGCCGCCGCCCTGGGCGACCGCCACGACCGCGCCCTGTGGATGCCCACCGCCACCGCCGTCGGCGCCTATGGCGACACCACCGCCCTGGTCGGCACCCCGGAAACCGTGGCCCAGGCCCTGCTCGACTACGTCGACCTGGGCGTCACCACCTTCCTCAACCGCGGCTACGACCCGCTCTACGACACCGTCGACTACGGCCGCTGGATCATCCCCGCCGTCCGCGAAGCTGCCGCCCGCCGCAATCCAGCAGCGAACAGCGCATAACCCAAGCCCCCCCGTAGAAATTGCGCCAACCTTGGTGGGAGCGAGCGCCCGCTTGCGGCCTGCTCGCGAAAAGCCGGAGGGCGCCGCTGGGCATCAGATTGTACGCGTCATCGTTGACGACCATCGCGGGCAAGCCCGCTCCCACAGTACTTTGCAGTGTGCAGATCCCGCATGCACCCACAGAACCTGTAGGAGCGAGCCTGCTCGCGAAAAGCCTGAGGGCGCCGCTGGGTGTCAGACTGCACGCGTCATCGTTGACGACCATCGCGGGCAAGCCCGCTCCCACCGTTATTTGCGGTGCTTGCAAATCCTGCATGCACCCACTGAACCTGTGGGAGCGGGCTTGCCCGCGAAAAGCCTGAGGGCGCTGCTGGATGTCAGACTGTACGCGTCATCGTTGACGACCATCGCGGGCAGACGGAGCGCCGCCCGACTCTCTCCCACCAAAAAGAGCGGGTAGTCAGTTCAGCTGGATTTTTTTAGTTTCTTCAAACGCAGCGTTGCCCGTTGCACCGCCGCCATCTTTTCCGGGCGCTTCATGCGTTTCCATTGGCGGATGTCGTCCTTGGTCCGGCCGCAGCTGACACACAACTCGCCGCTCAACTGGCAGACGGCAATGCACGGGTTCTCGATGTCCTTGGCCATGGTTCAACCCCGCAGCGCTTCGCAGGCGAACTGCACGTGAGTCGCGATCTGCTGGAACGCCACCTCGGCCTCCCGCAAGGCCACTGCCGTCAGCTCGAGCATGCGCTCGCCCTCACTGCTGGCCAGTGCCCGATCCAATTGGGCTTGGTCCTGGAACACCCAGGTCACCCGCAGGCTGGCGGGGAACCGTTGATAATCGACCTCGTGGGTCAACCAGCAGAAGCCGACAATCTCGGCCTTGGCCGTTTCGCAAGCCTCGGTCAGGGTAGCGATCAGGCGGCGCTCGATGTGCGCCTGTTCGCGTTTACTCAGTGCCATGGGGGTTCCTTGAATGACGGGCGGCTAAAGCGCCCATCATACGTGACCGGCGCCCACTCAGCGGCCGCTGGTGACTTTGGTCCACAGGCGGGTGGCCTGGCGCATGACCTTGGGTGGCATCGCCTTGAGCGCAAACAGGGTACTCATGACCTCGGGCGACGGATAGACCGCCGGATCGTTACGCAGCGCCGGGTCGAGAAACGGCGTCGACGCGCTGTTGCCGTTCGGGTAGTGGATCGCATTGCTGATGTCGGCGATCACCTTGGGCTCCATCAGGTAGTTCATATAGGCATAGCCGTTCGCCTGGTTGGGGGCGTTGCGCGGCATGACCACCATGTCGACGGCCAGGGTCGAGCCTTCCCTGGGAATCGAGTACCCCAGTTCGACGCCGTTTTTCGCATCACGGGCGATCGAAGTGGCCTGGGCAATGTCGCCGCTGAAGCCGATGGCCACGCAGATGTTGCCGTTGGCCAGGTCGCTGACGTACTTCGATTGATGGAAGTACTGCACGTAGGGCTTGACCTTGAGCAAGGCGGCTTCGGCCTTGAGGTAGTCGGCCGGATCCTGGCTGTCGTGCTTGAGCCCCAGATAATTGAGGGTGATGGGCAACATCTGCGTCGAGTTATCGAGGAAGGCCACGCCGCACTGCTTGAGCTTTTCGATATTCTGCGGCTCGAGCAGCAGGCTCCAGCTCTGGGTGACCTCGGTGCTACCGAAGATTTCCTTGATCTTCTGCACGTTGTAGCCGATGCCCACGGTCACCCACATGTAGGGGAAGCCGTACGCGTTGCCAGGGTCATTGACCTCGATCATCTTCAGCAGTTGCGGGTCGAGGTTCTTCCAGTTCGGCAACTGCTCCTTGTCGAGTTTCTGCAGGGCACCCGACTTGATCAACTGCGCCAGGAAGTGGTTCGACGGGCTGACCACGTCGTAACCGCTGCTGCCGGTGATCAGCTTGGCCTCGAGCATCTCGTTGCTGTCGATCAGGTCATAGGTGGTCTGGACCCCAGTCTGCTGGGTGAAGTTGCTCAGGGTGTCGCTGGCGATGTAGCTGCTCCAGTTGGAGATCCGCACAGTTTCAGCCGCCATGGCCGCCCCGCTGGAGGCGACGCAAAGGGCAAGCAGGCAGTGTCTAAAAGTGTTCATTATTATTGTTCCCGGCTAGAAAACCACGTTGGCGGTTGGGGTGGATCAAGACTCTGATTGGGCACGGCAGGCTTCGTAACGCAGGCGCACCGAGGCGCCAACGGCGAAAAACGGTGCCGGCGGCAGCCAGCCGGGCTCGGCCTGGCTGAGGACTTTTTCCAGCAACGGCGACTGGCTGTCCGAGGCCATCTCGGCCAGCAAACGCCCCCACAAGGTGCCGCGCGCCACTCCGGAACCGTTGCATCCGGCCACCGTATGAAGGCCCCGTTCCAGGCGGGCAAAACGCGGCTCACCGGAGCGGGTGGCGCTCAAGTGCCCGGTCCAGCTGTGTTGCAAATGTTCCTCGGTGATCCACGGGAAACGCCGTTGCAGGCCCCCCAAGTGGGTGTTGCGCCGTACTCCCAGCGCGGCGCCATCGAGATCGCGCCGACGCAGTTCCACAGTGTTGCGAATCAACAGCCGCCGATCCGGCGTCAGGCGCACGGTCGCACCGGCCGGCCGGGTCGACAGCACACCCCAGGGCTGGGGACTGCCCATTTGGGCGAATTCGTCATCGCTCAGCGGATGCGTCAGGCTGGCGCTCAGCTCAAGGGGGAACACCGCCCGCTCGCGGACCCCGACCCGAGGCAGGAAGGGCCCGACGCAGACCAGCACCTGCGGCGCCTCGACACTGCCCAGGGCCGATGTGGCGCGCAGGTTGCCGTTGGCCTGCCGGGCAAGACCGCTGATCTCGGTGGACTCATACAGGGTCACCGACTCTGGCAAGGCATCGCGCAAACCCTTGGCGTACTTCGCCGGCTGCAACAACGCGTTGCCGCCGCGACACCAGATCCCTGCCTGATAGAAGTCGGTGCCCAGTTGTTGGCTCAGGGCCTTGCCCATTAACAGCTGCGCATCGGCCCCACTGTTGCGCAGGGTCTGGACCCGCAACTCGGCGTCTTCAAGCTTGGCGGGATCGTGCACGGCAAAAAAATAACCCTGTTCACGCCAATCGCAATCGATGCTCAGGCTGCTGATGCGCTGACGCACTTCTGCACTGGCGGCACGGCTGATCTCGGTGCTGGCCTGGTAATAGGCGTTGCCCGAGCGACCGAGCAGGTCGGCACCCGAGGGGTTTTCATGGGCCACCACAAAACCCGAGTTTCGCGCGCTGGCACCCTGCGCCGCACGCTGGCGATCGACGAGCACGATACGTGCATGGGGGTGCATGTGCGCCAACGTGTGGGCAGCCGAGAGCCCGGTGAACCCGCCACCGATGATCAGCCAATCGGCCTTTTGCGCACCGTGCAATGGCGGTTGCGCTACCGACGGCGGCGTCTGCGCGATCCAGCCACATATGTTTTCAGTCATTTACCCACCTCACACCGCACAAATCTGTTGATGGCTTTTGTCATGAGCAATTAGCATGCTTTGACGCTGTTCACTCGATCGCCTTATCCAGAATTTATGGGGATATTGATGGCTAATCCAACGCTATTAATGCATTCAAGCATTCATATTTCGCATGGATAGAATATTCCGCGCGCCCTCATTGCAAGCGCTGCAAGCCTTTGTCGAAGTAGCCGCTGCCAGCAACTTCACCCAGGCCGCAGAGCGCCTGTGCCTGACCCAGAGCGCGGTCAGCCGCAAGGTCCAGCAACTGGAAAGCCATTACGGGGCGACGTTATTGGTGCGCAGCAGCCGTAGCGTGACGCTGACCGCCGAAGGCAAGGAAGTGCTGGCCAGTGCCCAACGGGTAATCGATGAGTTGCAAGCCCTGGAGAGTCGCCTGGCCCCCAGGGACGCGGCCTTTCGTATCCGCATCCATGTGTCGCTGGCGGTGCGCTGGTTGCTGCCACGGTTGACCGATTTCTATGCGCGCCATCCCGACCTGACGCTGGCGATCGAGACTGTCGCCACTGAGCGCGTCGACCCCACGGGAGATTGCGATGCGTGCATCCTCTACCTGCCAAGCGTGCCGGATGACCAGGCGCACCACCTGTTGTTCGAAGAGTTGCTGGTGCCGGTCTGCGCCCCTGGCTCGGTCGCCGGCAAAGCACCGCCGGCCAACCTCGCCGAACTGGGCAACTACCCGCTGATCCACGGCTCCACCGGCCAGCTGGAATGGACCCGCTGGCTGCACGCGCAACAACAGGCGCCGGCCAGGGACTGCAAGCACATCACCTTCAACCTCGACGAACTGGCCCTTGATGCAGCCACACGCGGCCTGGGCATTGCCATGACCGACCAGACCCTGGCGCAGGAGCTGATAGACCGCGGTGACCTGATCATCCCCTTCGGCCCGGCCCTGAAAACCGCCGGTGCCTATAGCTTGTGGCTGCAGCCATCGAGTGCCCGGCACCCGGCACGCCAGGTGATCGTGGACTGGTTGTTCCGCCAGTCGGCGTAGGCCAAACGCAAAAAAGCCCAGCACTAAGCTGGGCTTTTTCACATCGTTTGAAAACCTGCGCGCCCCTCAAACGGGTTGAAGGGCGCCCAAGGTCTTACAGCGCCATGTCGGCCGCTGGGTTGCTCGGCACAGGCTTGGCCGGGGCGGCCGGGGTTGCAGCCGGCGCCAGGGCCGGGTTGATCGCCGGCGGCGGATCCAGTTGCAGGACCTCGCTGGTGTAAGCCCATTCCTGGGCTACACGGGCTGGATCATCGTTGAGCTTGGTACCGTAGCTCGGCACGATCTGGTGCAGTTTTTCCTGCCAGGCCGGGGTCGCTACCTTGTCCTTGAAGACCTTCTCCAGCACGCTGAGCATGATCGGTGCTGCGGTCGAAGCGCCTGGCGATGCGCCCAGCAAACCGGCGATGCTGCCGTCTTGCGAAGCCACGATCTCGGTGCCCAACTTCAGCACGCCGCCCTTCTCTTCGTCACGCTTGATGATCTGCACGCGCTGACCGGCCTGCCACAGACGCCAGTCTTCAGCCTTGGCGTTCGGGAAGTATTCCTTCAGGGCGTTCATGCGGTCGGCGTCCGACAGCATCAACTGACCGGCCAGGTATTCAACCAGTGGGTACTGCTCGATGCCCACCTTGGTCATTGGCCAGAAGTTGTGGGTGGTGGTGCTGGTCAGCAGGTCGAAGTACGAGCCTTCCTTGAGGAACTTGGTGGAGAAGGTCGCGAATGGGCCAAACAGGATCACGCGCTTGCCATCCAGCACGCGGGTATCCAGGTGCGGAACCGACATCGGCGGTGCGCCAACCGACGCCTTGCCGTAGGCCTTGGCCAGGTGTTGCTGGGCAATGGTCGGGTTCTCGGTGACCAGGAACGAACCACCCACCGGGAAACCGGCATATTCCTTGGCTTCCGGGATACCGGACTTCTGCAGCAGGTGCAGGGCACCGCCGCCAGCGCCGATGAACACGAACTTGGCGTCGGTCTGGGTTTCGCTACCGTCTTTCAGGTTCTTGTAGGACACACGCCAGGTGCCGTCCTCGTTGCGCGCGATGTCTTCGACTTCGCTCGACACTTTCAGCGAGAAGTTCGGCTTGGTCTGCAGATAACCGGCGAACTGGCGGGTGATCTCGCCGAAGTTGACGTCGGTGCCCAGGGGCGACCAGGTGGCGGCGATCTTCTGGTTCGGATCACGGCCTTCCATCATCAGCGGGACCCATTGCTTGATCTGGGCCGGGTCTTCGGAGTACTGCATGCCAGCGAACAGCGGGCTAGCCTGCAGGGCTTCGTAGCGCTTCTTGAGGAACTTGATGTTGTCGTCGCCCCACACAAAGCTCATGTGTGGCGTGGAGTTGATGAACGAACGAGGATCTTTCAGGACGCCGTTCTTGACCTGCCAGGCCCAGAACTGACGGGAAATCTGGAAGGCTTCATTGATTTCAATGGCCTTGGGGATTTCGACCTTGCCGTTCTTGTCTTCCGGCGTGTAGTTCAGCTCAGCCAGGGCGGAGTGGCCGGTACCGGCGTTGTTCCAGCCGTTGGAGCTTTCCAGGGCGACGCCGTCGAGACGCTCGACCATCTCCATCGACAGGCCAGGCTCGAGTTCGTTGAGCCAGACACCCAGGGTGGAACTCATGATGCCGCCACCGATCAGCAGCACATCGACTTTTTTGGTTTCAGCTGCATGCACAGGCATCAGGGCCATCGACATGGCCAGGCCAAGTAGCCCCTTGTTCATTTTTTTTAACATTCGGTAATACCTAGGATAGAACGCCATTCACCCCGTTCACGATCATGAGGCGCCCTGGCTGGCAACATGCACTGGCGCATGCCGACGAACCCCGCACTCAGGAAGATCGGTGGGTGAACATATAAGGCCGACAAACACTGTCGACTTCACGTTTAGGCCCCTCCCGCGCTGACTTTCTTGTAAGTCATTGGCTTCAGCTACATGGGTGACACTAATTTCGGATACAACTTCAAGCGCAGTGATTAAACAGAGTAGACCCGCTTGCTCAAATACGCCCGTCAACCGCTTCGCGGCACTCACACCCAACGCCTGAAGACGCCGGATGCCCATGATCCCCGAGGCCGCGAGCCTCCGTGCCGCGGCATTCTACCTCAGGTGCGGCGCTCAACGAACCCGCAAAACCGCTTGATTACCGTCTGCAGCGGCCATCGGCAAAAACCGTTTAAATTGGCCCCTTACTGCGCCGTGCCATTACGCGGCTTGTAGAACAGAAACTTACCGGTCTCCGCGGTCTTGATGTACGTGCGCGACCAGTCGGGTTTCACATTGCGATCATGGAAATACAAGGCGCCCAGGGTGCGGTCCTTGAGTTGCTGGTTGAGGGCCTTGCGCGCGATCTCCTTGGCCTCGGTGTACTCGCCCTCCTCCCGGACCTGATCCGAGCGCCCATCGCACCACCAGGAAAACTGGCAGGCGCGGGTCTCGACGCCCTGCTTGACCACGCCACACACGGTGTCGGGAAAACCTTCATGGCCCAGGCGGTTCATCACCACGCTGGCCACCGCTTCCATGTCGGCCGTGGAGATACCTTTAGCCTCCCAGTAGATCGTCCGCGACAGGCAGGTGATGGCATCATCCAGCGGCGCCTTGCCTACCGGATCGACCACCTGCACCTCGCTGGGGGTGATGGCCTGGGTCTTGGGCACCGGAGCCGTCCCGGCCTTGTCGACGACTTTCTGCTCGAGGACCTCGGCCTTGTCCTCGACCACCGCGGCCGGTTTTTGCGCCGTTTGTGCCGCGACTGCCTGGCTACCCAGGAGCGCAAATAGCAAACCACTGACCATCCAGATGCAACGCATGAGCGCACCCTGCTGATTGATTGGCGACGGGCCCAAACAGTCGACACTGCGGCCGATTGACAGGCTTAAGCGTAGCTGCGAAGTAAAAACCCATTGCGCGACCCGGGGCAAGATCGCGCATCATGTGCCCAGTCAGTTCAAGGGAGACTTCCATGCGCGTCCTGTCATCCATTTTGCGTCTTGCCACGTTGTCGCTGGCAATCGGCTTTGCCAACAGCGCGGCGGCCACCGAGGAAAGCCAACTGGTGGAGTCGATCAACACCTATCGCAGCCAGATCCAGCGCTGCGCGGGCCAGGCCGCCGGCGAACTGCCTGCGCTGGCGGCCGACCCGCGACTGGTACTGTCCCCCGACAGCAATCTCGGCGACCTGCAACAGGCCATGGCCCGCGCGGCGTACCCGATGGTCAACGTGCAGGCGATCACCCTCAAGGGCCCACTCAATGCCCAGGCGGCGATGAAAGCGGTGCAGGAAAGTTTTTGCCAGGTGGTGCTCGACCCGCAGTTCGTCGATATCGGGGTCAGCCGCGCTGGCCCGGCATGGCGCATCGTCCTGGCGCGGCCGCTATTGAGTGGACGCCTGGGGGATTGGCAAACCGAAGGCCAGAAGCTCCTGGAGTTGATCAACAGCGCCCGCGCCCAACCGCGCCAGTGCGGCACCCAGGCCTTCAGCGCCACCACGCCCCTGGCCTGGAACGCCACGCTCGCCACTGCCGCCCAGGATCACAGCCGGTCGATGGCCAACAATAATTTCTTCGATCACAAGGACCGCGACGGCCGCACTCCCGGCGACCGCGCGGAACTGGCCGGCTACAGCGGCCAACTGGTGGGCGAGAACATCGCCGCCGGCCAGGACACCCCGCGCAAAGTGCTCGACGGCTGGCTGTCCAGCCCCGGGCACTGCGCCAACCTGATGAACCCGCAATTCAGCGAGCTGGGCGCGGCCTATGCGGTGGACCCGAAAAGTGACGCCGGCATCTACTGGACCAGCCTGTTCGGCACGCCATAAACCACGCGCCTTAACGCCGGTCATCCGACAACGGCGTCGGCTCGTCAGGTGGTGGTACCTGGGGGTTGGCGCCGGGCGCATCCGGGTCCATCGGACGCTCGACATCAGTGCCCTGGTCCTGGCGATCGGGATCGCCATTGACGTTAGGGTCAGTCACCGGATCGTGTTGCCGGGCCGGATCCGGTGGATCACTGGGGCTGGGTTCATTCGGGGTAAACATGGACATCATCGTGCACCTCATTCAAGACGCCTGAGGGGGCACCAGGCCCCGCCAGGCGTTTGGTTCAAGGGGTAATCAGTCATTGGGCAGCGGCATATCCTTGTCACTGGGAATGCCATCGCCCTCGCTGGGTTCGTTCCAGTCCTCAGGCCGTTTGCGGGGTACCACATCCGGACGCGCCAGCGGATCGGATAGGCGTGGATCATCCTCCGGTGCCGGATCGGCAGTGGAAGGATCATCGTCCAGGGGTTCGTCCTGGAAACTCGAGTCAGTAGACATAGTCACCTCACCGATTGAGGTCCAGAAAGCCTGGGCCGTACTCGTTGGAAGGCGGCCATGCGCCGGGGTGCGGGCGAGATGACGAACGGTTTGCGGCTGCCGGGCCAGGTGGCAAATCCCGACTAGGCTGAGTCAGGCCTGTACCTCATCCCACGACTCAAGGAGACTCCCATGGCATTGCGCATCAACGACCTCGTCCCCGACTTCAGCGCCGACACGGACCAGGGCCCGATCCAGTTCCATGACTGGATCGGCTCGGGCTGGGCGATCCTGTTTTCTCATCCCAAGGATTTCACCCCGGTATGCACCACCGAATTCGGCGCGGTGGCGCAACTGGCCGCCGAATGGGCCAAGCGTGGTACCCAGGTGATCGGCGTGTCCGTGGACAGTGCCGACTCGCACACCCAGTGGAAGACCGACATCGAAGGCTTCTGCCGCGCCAGGGCCGACTTCCCGATCATTGCCGACGAGGGCCTGGCTGTCTCCAAGGCGTTCGACATGCTGCCCGCCGAAGCCTACCTGCCCGATGGCCGGACGGCCGCCGACACCGCCACGGTGCGTTCGGTATTCATCATCGGCCCGGACAAGAAACTCAAGTTGTCGATGACCTACCCGATGTCCGTCGGGCGTAACTTTGCCGAGGTGCTGCGCGCCCTGGATGCCTTGCAGTTGACCTACAACGTACCGCTGGCGACGCCGGCCAATTGGCAGGCGGGACAGGATGTAATCGTCGCCCTGGCGCTCAACGATGAGCAGGCCCGGGACAAGTACGGCAGCCTGGACATCCACCTGCCGTATCTGCGCACCACCGCGGCGCCGAAGTAAGCGCAAACGACAGCCGCCCGGGCCGTAGCGACGGCACGGGCGCTTGCCCTACACCAGGCGTTCGATCTTCTGATGGCGCCACACCAGCCGGTAGTAGGCAGTCTGCAGTGCCAGCATGCTCAGGTAGGCGACTGGAAAGGCCATCCACACCCCGGGCAGACCGAAACGTGCATTGAGCAGGTAGGCCACCGGCAACTCGACACCGAGGATGCAAAACAGCGAGATCGCCACCGGCACCAGCACCGTACCGCTGGCCCGCATGATCCCACCGATCACCGACTGGAAGCCGAACACCAACATGCTCCAGAGCATGATGTGCAACAGATGCTGGGCCTGCGCCTGGGTCGCCGGTTCCGTGATGAACAACCCCAGCAGCCAGTGCGACAACAGGTAGCCCAGCAGCACCAGGCCGCCAGTCAACCAGACGTTGATCAACAGGCCCGTGCGCAGGATCGCGCCAATGCGCTCGACGCGTCCGGCACCAATGGCCTGGGCCCCGAGGATCGAGGCGGTGATGGCGATCGACAGCGCGGGAAACTGCACGTAGTTGACGATCTGCGTGACCGCACCGTACGCCGCCGTGGCCTGGGAGCCGTGCTGGTTGACCAGCGCCAGGATCACCAGTTCGGACAGCGAAATCACCACCATCTGCAGCCCCGTGGGCAAGCCGATCCGCAGCACCTTGGCCAGGATCACCCGGTCCAGGCGCATCGCGGCCAGCAACGCACGATCCGGGGCCAGCACATGAGCCTTGCGGTTCAAGTGCCAGACCAACCACAGCATCGCCGCCAGGTTACCCGCCAGCCCGGCCCACGCCGCACTCTGAATCCCCATCTCGGGCAAGCCGAACCAGCCGCGAATCAACGCCGGCGTCAGCAACAGGCCAATGCAGGTCGACACCACCAGCGCCAACAGCGGCGACAGCGTATCGCTGACCCCGCGCAACAACTGGGTGAACAGCACAAACACCAACAGCAGCGGCATGGTCCACATCATCACCCGGGCGTAGGCGACCGCATCCTCCAGCACGTCCGCCGGGGTGCCCAAGCCCTGCAATGCCTGCCGGGCGAACACACTGCCGAGCAGCGCCGCGACCAGGCCGATCAGCGCTCCCAGCAGCAGCGTGGTGCCGGCGATGGCCTTGACCATCGCCGGCTCCCGCGCGCCCCAGGCCTGCCCAATCAACACCCCGGCGCCGGCGCCCAGGCCGATCACCAGGGCAATGAAGAAAAACACGATGGGGAACATCCCGGACACCGCCGCCAGCGCCTGGGTACCGAGCATTTGACCGATGTAAATACTGTTGACCGTGCCCGACATCGACTGCAGGAAATTCGACAGCACCATCGGGGCGAGGAACAACAGGTAGGTTTTCCAGAGGGGGCGCGGCGAAACCGGGTTGTGCATGGAGGATCCATCTCGGACAGGCAAGAGAATGTGCTCGCCGCAGTCTACGCCAAATCGCTTCTAGCTGGCCTGGTGGAGGGAAGCGAGGTGACTAGGGAATGGGTATAGCGGTGCCATAATCCTGGTCCAAGCGTTCTGAGGCTAAGGCAGCACGCATTTTTTGGTCACTTCGTTCATCCAGGCAGTGTGCGGCATCGTTGACGACCATCGCGAGCAAGCCGCAAGCGGGCGCCCGCTCCACAGTGTCCGGTATATGCAGGGACCTGTGGGAGCTGGCTTGCCAGCGATAATCGCAAGGACGGCGCGGTGCATCAGGCAGTGCGCGTCATCGTTGACGACCATCGCGAGCAAGCCGCAAGCGGGCACCCGCTCCCACAGGATTTACGGCGTGCCCATAGATTGCAGCAATCCGGGATGGCCCCATCGCGAGCAGGCCGCAAGCGGGCGCCCGCTCCACAGTGTCCGGTATATGCAGGGACCTGTGGGAGCTGGCTTGCCAGCGATGATCGCAAGGACGACGCGGTGCATCAGGCAGTGTGCGGCATCGTTGACGACCATCGCGAGCAGGCTCGCTCCCACAGGATTTACGGCGTGCCCATAGATTGCGGTAATCCGGGATGGCCCCATCGCGGGCAAGCCCGCTCCCACAAGGGAGATTCATACACCAGGGAAAAGCAGGTCGGTAGGCCGCCTCGCCCGCCCTTGCCACTCAACAGGCCGAGCGTTAGCTCGCCTGCAGCTCTTGATCCACCTGCCCCATCGGCAGGCTGAGCGAAGGTATGCATCCGGATTTTGGTTACCACCATGGAGGCCTTGAGCGAGTAGCGCAGTGCCGGATGGGCCCGGTGCCGGGTTATTTCAGGTCCAGGCAATAGGTGTAGTAGTCCGGGTCGCGGACGTAGCCCAGCGATTCGTAGAGGCGCTGCGCAGTGTGGTTGTCCGTGGCAGTTTCCAGGACCAAACCCTTGGCCCCGGTGGCCACGGCGAACTCCCGGGCGGCGTTCATCAACAAGCTCCCTACTCCGCGCCCGCGGGCCTGGGAGGCGGTGAACAGGTCGCTGAGCAGCCAGGTGCGATGGGCATCGATCGAGGAAAAACTGGGGTACAACTGCACGAAACCCAGCGCCTGGCCGGACGCATCCTGCACATAGAAGATCACCGACTCGTCGCGGGCCAGGCGCTCGGCGAGGAACTGCCGCGATTGAGGCAGGTTCGCTGGCTGGCCGTAGAAACCTCGGTAGGCATCGAACAGGTCGGCAACTTGATCCACACGGGAAGCATCGGCGCGCAGCAGTTCAAGGGTCATGGGCAACTCGGATCAGGTCAGGGCTCGATCCTGAAGTCTAGCCAAGCCCGCCAGCCACGCACGGGCTTTTCTGAGCGCCAGGCCCCGCGATCAAACAATCGGGGCAAACCCGGCCGGGGTGTCCGGCCAGGGGCTCAGCACCTCGAAGCCATCGGCGGTCACCGCCACCATGTGCTCCCACTGTGCCGAAAGTGAGTGATCCTTGGTCACCACCGTCCAGCGATCGCCCAGGGTGCGGGTGTGGGGTTTGCCGGCGTTGAGCATCGGCTCAATGGTGAAGATCATCCCCGGCTTGAGGATCAGGCCCTGGCCGGGATGGCCGTAGTGCAGCACCTGCGGCTCGTCGTGATAGACCTTGCCGATACCGTGGCCGCAGTACTCGCGCACCACGCTGTAGCCCTCGCGGTGGGCCACGGTCTGGATCGCATGACCGATGTCACCCAGGGTCGAGCCCGGGCGCACGGTGCGGATCCCCGCACACATGGCTTCATAGGTGGTCTCGACCAGGCGCCGGGCGTCCGCGCTGGGTTCGCCGACGAAGTACATGCGGCTGGTGTCGCCGTACCAGCCGTCCTTGACCACCGCGATGTCGATGTTGAGGATGTCGCCGTCCTGCAAGGCCTTGCCCGAGGGAATGCCATGGCAGACCACCTGGTTGACCGAGGTGCATACGGTTTTCGGGAAGCCGTGATAACCGACGTTGCCGGGAATGGCTTGCTGCACGTTGACGATGTAGTCGTGGCAGATTTTATCCAGTTGGTCGGTGGTGACCCCCGCCTTGACGTGCGGGGTGATCATCGCCAGCACTTCGGCGGCGAGCATCCCGGCCGTACGCGACTGGGCGATCTGCGCCGGGGTATTGAGCGGGACTTTCGCACTCATCGCGAGGTCCCCCCGACCGCCCGCACTGCCGGGCTCAAGGCCTGGTCCGCCGGTGCGCACAGTTGGTTCAAGTCGAGGCCACCGGCCTGTTCGGCACGAATCAGCAAACGGCAGATATCGCTGTGGTCGAGGTTGGGATGCAACTCACTCAACATGCCGATACGCATCCAGTGCTCGGCCTGGGCGTTGATCGAGCGACTGAGCGCATCACTGGCGACACGCAGGTTCTCATGCATGCCTTCGGAAATTTTTACGATACCCATGGCGTCACTCAATATGAAATGTATACGTTTCGTATATTAAGCCAATCCAGGGCGCGATCGCAATTGGCGGATTGCACAGGTGGTGAAGGCGGCCTTCCCTTGGCGTGACAAGCCGCGAAAAAACCTTGGCCTGCTTCTTTTAGCCGCGCCTTGGTGTTAAATAGCCCGCTCAGGGCGCAAGCCCGGACCCTGGCGGGTAATACAGTGCAACGAGAGCCGATATGAAACAGCAGTTTGAGGTCACCGAGGTATCCATTGCGCAGCTGCGGGCTGCGCTCGAATCCGGCCGGACAACTTCGGTTGAGCTGGTCCAGGCCTATCTTGCGCGAATCGCCGCCTACGATGGCGCCGACACCCCCACCGCGCTGAATGCCGTGGTGGTGGCCAACCCGGACGCGCTGCGGGAAGCCCGGGCCAGCGATGAGCGGCGCGCCAAGGGCCAGACACTCGGACCGCTGGATGGCATCCCCTACACCGCCAAGGACAGCTACCTGGTCAAGGGCCTCACCGCCGCCTCCGGCAGCCCGGCCTTCGCCAATTTGATCGCCTACCGCGATGCGTTCACCATCGAACGGCTGCGCGGCGCCGGCGCAATCTGCCTGGGCAAGACCAACATGCCGCCCATGGCCAACGGCGGCATGCAGCGTGGGGTCTACGGCCGCGCCGAAAGCCCGTACAACGCCGCCTACCTCACCGCGCCCTTCGCCTCCGGCTCCTCCAACGGTGCCGGTACCGCGACCGCCGCCAGTTTTGCCGCGTTCGGCCTGGCCGAGGAAACCTGGTCGAGCGGTCGTGGGCCGGCGTCGAACAATGGCTTGTGTGCCTACACGCCATCGCGCGGGGTGATCTCGGTGCGCGGCAACTGGCCGCTGACCCCGACCATGGACGTGGTGGTGCCCTTTGCCCGCACCATGGCCGACCTGCTGGAAGTCCTCGACATCGTGGTCGCCGAGGACCCCGATACCCGTGGCGACCTGTGGCGCCTGCAACCCTGGGTGCCGATCCCCAGCGTGGCCTCGGTGCGTCCGGCGTCCTACCCGGCACTGGCCGCCAACGCCACAGCCCTCGCCGGCAAACGCTTCGGCGTGCCCCGTATGTTCATCAATGCCGACCCGGATGCCGGCACCAGCGCCGCGCCGGGAATCGGTGGCCCGACCGGGCAGCGCATCCACACCCGCGAGTCGGTGATCGGTCTCTGGCAAGAGGCACGCCAGGCCCTCGAAGCGGCTGGTGCAGAAGTCCTCGATGTGGACTTCCCGCTGGTCTCCAACTGCGAAGGCGATCGTCCCGGCGCGCCGACCGTGTTTACCCGCGGCCTGGTGTCCAAGGAGTTCCTCCATCACGAACTGTGGGACCTGACAGCCTGGGCCTTCGACGATTTCCTGCAGGCCAACGGCGATCCGCAGTTGCAGCGCCTGGTGGACGTCGACGGTGCGCTGATTTTCCCCCACGACCCCGGCACCCTGCCCAACCGCGAAGGTGACCTGGTCGCCGGCATGGACGAATACGTGCGCATGGCCGAACGCGGCATCACCCCCTGGCACCAGATCAGCACGGTGCCTGACGGCCTGCGCGGCCTGGAGCAGACCCGGCGCATCGACCTCGAGGAGTGGATGGACCGCCTGGGGCTCGACGCCGTGCTGTTCCCCACCGTCGCCGACGTGGCGCCTGCCAATGCCGATGTCGATCCGGCGGCCGCGGATATCGCCTGGAGCAACGGCGTGTGGGTAGCCAACGGCAACCTCGCGATCCGCCACCTGGGCGTGCCGACCGTCACCGTGCCCATGGGCGTCATGCAGGACATCGGCATGCCCGTCGGGCTGACCTTTGCCGGTCGGGCCTATGACGACTCGGCGCTGCTGCGGTTTGCCTCGGCGTTCGAGTCCACAGGTTCCAAGCGCCAGGTCCCGCCACGCACCCCGCCACTGTGACCTGCGCGGGACTGGCGCCGCCCTGGCGCCAGTCCCCTGCCCCGCGTCTCACTTGATCCGGTAATGAAAGGTATTGCGCACCGCTGGTACAGCCACCGCGCGACCGTCCACCATGCGTGGCTGATAGCGAAAGGTGTTGGCCGCCGCCAGTGACGGACGCATGAACAACGGATGGCAGCCGTCGAGCACCCGCGGGTTTTCCACTTTGCCCTGGGGGTTGACGGTGTATTCCACCGAGCAGTCGCCCTCGATGTTCTTGTCCAGGGCTCGCTGCGGATAATCCGGCGCCTCCTTGCTCAACGGCAGGTACTGACGACTGTCGGCCGCCGCCTGCTGGCGCGTGCGTTCGGCTGCCTGGCGCGCCTGGTCGGCACGCTGCGCCTGGTCTGCCTGCTGCTGGGCCAGGCGTTGCTGCTCGGCTTCGCGGCTGCGCTGCTCCTGGGCCACGCGCTGGCGTTGTTGCTCGGCCTCGCGAGTGCGCTGCTCTTCGACCCGCTTGCGAGCGAGGCTCGCCTGTTCCAATTTGCGGGCCTGGATCTGCGGGTCGACTGCCGGTTTGACCGCTGCCGGAGCCGCTGGTACCGGCGCGGCCACTACCGGCGCAGGCGGTGCAGGCTCGACCACCGTCGGCAGCGGTTCAGCGGCGGGGGCCGGGGCTGGCGGCGCCGGGGACAACATCACCAATTGGGTCCGCAGCACCGCAGCCGGCGCTGGCGCTGGTGGCGCCACCGACCAAGTGTGCACCAGCAACGCCAGGACCAGCACATGCAGCGCCACTGCCAGGCCCGCCGCCAGGCTATTGCGCCAGAACCCCGACTGATCGGCGCGTGGCAACACCAGGGCTGGGTGGGCCATGCTCATGCTGGTCATTGCGGCGCCTCGGTAACCAGTCCGAGGTTGCTCACCCCGCCCTGCTGCAACGCCGCCATGGCCGCCACCACCGTGCCGTAGCCAGCGTCCTTGTCGGCGCGGATATAGACCTGGGTCTGGCTGTTGGCCGCAACGATGTCCGTGACCTTGGCCCGCATCTCGTCCAGGGTCAGCGCGCTGTCGGTCTGCTGCTGGGTGTCGAGTTCACCCCCCAGGTTCCAGGAATAACCGCCCCCGGCCTGCACCGACAGCGTGAGGATCTGTTGGCGGCTGTCAGTGGCCAGGGCTTCGCTGGCGACCTTGGGCAGCTCGATCTTCACGCCCTGGGTGAGCATCGGCGCGGTGACCATGAAGATCACCAACAGCACCAGCATCACGTCGATATAGGGCACGACGTTCATTTCGGCCTTGGGCCCGTGTTTGCGTTGCGGCCTGACTAACATTGGCTCTCTCCTGCTCAGGCGGCTACGGCCAGGTTGATGGAGCCGCCGTGCAACGTGCGATGCAGGCGTACTTGCAGCTCATTGCCGAAGGCGTAGTAACGGGTCAGCAGGGTCTGGCTGCGTGCAGAAAAACGGTTGTAGGCGATCACCGCGGGAATCGCCGCAAACAGGCCGATAGCGGTGGCAATCAGCGCTTCGGCGATGCCCGGCGCCACCGTGGACAAGGTTGCCTGCTGCACCTGGGACAGGCCGAGGAAGGAGTTCATGATCCCCCACACGGTGCCGAACAGGCCGATGTAAGGGCTGACCGAACCGACCGTGGCGAGAAACTGCAGGCCCTTTTCCAGCTTGATCTCCTGCTCGCTGAGGGCCACGAACATGGCTCGCTCCACGCCCTCGAGCACCACCTCGGGATTGTTGCCGGGGTGCTGGCGCAGTTGGCTGAAGGCCTGTAGGCCGCTATGAAACACCGGCTCGATGCCGGCCTCGGGATCGCTGCTCTGCGCGGTCTCGCGGTACAACGGCTGCAAGTCCGGGGCACTGCGAAAGCGCTGGATAAACGCGTTGGCCTGGCGCTCGCGCTGGCGCAGCACACGGCTGCGGGCAATGATCAGGTACCAGCTGAGTACGGACGCCAGCAACAACGTGAGCATGACGGCTTTGACCAACAGACTGGCGTCGCTGATCAGCCCCCAGACGGTCATGTGTTCCAGTGTGGCCTGCATGGTGAAGCTCCTTGGTGGGTGCCCGGTGGCGGTTGCCGTGCAACGGCCGCCAGGCTATTCGATGAAAAACCGATGACAGGTTGATGACAGCCGCGGTCAGGGCAATTGCAGCGCCTGGGTGACCTCGGCCCAGGGCACAAACTTGAAGTTCTGGGTCTGTTCGGGCATCCGCTTGCGCCCGTCCTGCACCACCAGCATGCCCTTGCTCCAGGCCCCGCCGAGGTTGACCGCGGTGACCTCCAGGCCGTCGGTTTCTGCGGCACCGTCGATGCCGGCCGGCGCATTCAGGCCGACCCGAAAGGCCCCGCGGGAGGCGAAGGGCGGCTCGGCGTCCAGCACCAGGTAGCTGTCGTTGCCTTGGCTGGAGATCACCAGGTAGTCATGGCCCGGGCTTTGATACAGCGCCAGGCCCTCGACATCGGCGTGCAGTTGCGGGCCGACCTTGATCACGCTGGTCAACTGCGCCGGCTGATCGGCACGAGCATCCACCGCCCAGACCCCCACGTCCTCTTCGCCGAGGAACAGGCGCTGGCGTTGATCGTCGGCCACACAGCCTTCGGGCTGGCTGTCGACCTTGAACTGGCGCACCAACTCACCCTGCACCACACCACTGGGTGCACTCAGGCGGTATTGCAGGAAGGTGCCATCCTTGCCGTTGGCAATTGCATACAGCTCGCCACTGGCGGGCTGGAACAGGCAGATGCCATAGATGTCCTTGAGCGGCGTGGCGATCTCGCCGGCCTCGCGCAACTCACCGCTGCTGCGGTCGATGCTGAACAGGCTGAGGCTGTTGTGATCGCGATTACTCGCCACTGCGAGGTCGACCGTCTGCTGGCCGAGCTTGAAGTTGGGCCGCACGTCGACATTGTTCAGACGCCCCACCGGCAACTCCTGAAGCAGCTTGCCTTGCAGGTCATAGGCCAACAGGCCCTGCTTTTTGTTGGTGCCCAGGACCCGGCTCAAGGCCGGTTGTTGCGGGTGAATCCAGATCGCCGGATCGTCCGCCGCATCGCCCTGGCGCCCGACCGGGTCACTCTGGGCCAGTGCGCCGACGCTCGGCAGCACCGGTGCCAAGGGCACAGGCTTGGCCTGCCAGTCCAGTTCGCCCTGGTACAGACGCCCGTCGTCGTCATCACGCAGCAACAGCTGCAGGCCGTTGGCGGTGGTCCGCAGGGCGAGGTTCTGCGGTTCTTTCAACTCACTCACCGGCAGTTTTGCCACGGTGCTCCAGGCAGCGTCCTGCTGCTGATACAGGTGCAGCTGGGCCGCCTTGGGGTCGAGCCCGACCACGCCGCCCGGCACCAGCGCCATGGCCCCGGCCTCCTGGCTGATATCGCCAAAGGGCTTGCGCAGGGCCACCGGCACCCGCAACACCTCGGCCTCAGGGTGGGCCGGATAGGCCCACCAGCCGACGTTTTCCTCGTTGACCAGTAACTGGTTGGCACCATCGTCGACCTGGCAGAACTGCGCCGAAGGCGGCAGCGGCAAACCTCGAACCCGCTGCGGTTGCGGGTTCAACTGTGCACCGTGGCCCACCAGCCACTGTTCACCCTTGCCCTCCTCGCCCACCAGGAACAGGAACAGGTTGCTGGCGTCGTCGCGGTACAGGCACAGGCCATTGACCGCAAAGTCCCGCGTTGGCAGATACACCGGCTGGCCAAAACGCCGCTGGCGCGGATCAAGGCTGACCAGCAGTGCCTGCTGCCGACTGTTGTCGAGACTGGCCAGCAGCACCTGCTGGCCGGCAGCCCGGCGGTCCAGGCCACTGAAAGTGCCAGCCAGGTTGGCCAGCGGCGCACCTTGTTCGTCGAGCAACAGCAAGCCATCGCGCTCACTGGCCGCCAGGCGCTGCGGGCCGAGGTCGGCCGGCAAGAACGCCAGTGCATCCACAGTGAGACCGGGGGCCCAGGGGCTGAGAGTCAACTTCGGCCCGGCGGCCAACGCCTGGCCCGTGCCCAGGCAGATCAAGGCGGCCAACAGGCAGCGCTTGGGGGAAAACGAAATAGTCATGGAAGTCCTTGGTGATGTATTGCCCGAATCTGTGGCTCGCAGGGAATCAAAAATGGGTAAAGGTCAGGCCGAGCTTGAAGGTCGGGCCGTACTCTTCGTATTGGGCGTTGTAGGCGCCGTGGCCGGTGTAGACGTAGTACGACTCGTCCGTGAGGTTCTGCGCCTCGAAGTTGACCTGCAGGTTCTTGGTCAGCGAGTAACGCGCACTGAAGTCAACGAAGGTCTGGGCATCCACGTGCAGGTCGTGGGCCTTGTCGTTGATCGCGGCCAGCTCATAGAGGTAATCGGACTTGTAGTTGGCCGACAGGCGCAGGCTGAGCTTGTCGTCTTCCCAGCCGAGCATCAGGTTGCCGACGGTGTCCGACTGGCTCGGCAGGTCGATGCTGCGCTTGCGGTTGCTGCCGCTGGCGGCGTCGAAGCCTTCAATCTGCGCGTCAGAACGGCTGAAAGTGGCGTTGGCGCCCAGCAGCAGGCCGTTCCAGGGGGCGGGCAACCAGTCGTATTTCTGCGAGTAGGCCAGTTCCAGCCCGTAGAGCTTGGCGCTGTCACCGTTGGTGAAGGTGTGGGCCTCGGAGAAATCGACCCAGGCACCGCTGCCGGCGACGTCGGTGTTGTAGACGAAGTTCTGGATGTCCTTGTAGAACACGAACGCCGAGACCGTGCCGGCACGGCCCATGTAGTGCTCGATGCCCAGGTCCAGGTTGCTCGACTCCAGGGGCTTGAGGTTGGGGTTGCCAAAGGTTGCCTCGTCATCGTCGATGACAAACCCCGGCGCCAGTTGACCGAAGGTCGGCCGCACCACGGACTTGGTCCAGGCCGCGCGCACCTGGGTGTTCTTGTCCAGTTGGTAGCGCGCGTGTAGGCCGGGCAACCAGTGGTGGTAGCTGCTCTTGCTGTCGCTGGCCTCGAACTCGCCGTCGTTGACCCCGGTGCCCTTGGCCGCGAACTCGGTGCCTTCGTAGCGCATGCCGGCAATGAAGCGCCAATCGTCGATGTCCAGGGTGTTCATCAGGTAGCCGGCGTTGATGTCCTCGCTCATCTTGAAGTCGTTGACCCGTGACTCGGTCTCGTCATAGAAGTCCGCCCGGTCGAGGCCGCCGATCAGGTCCTTGATCGCGCTGCCACTGATGCCCGGACCGAACTCGCCGAGACGGTAGTGCACCTTGCCCTTCTGGAACTGGCTGAGGTTGAGCTGTTCATCACTGAACCCCAGGTCGTCGAAGTCCTCATAGACCCAGGCGTCGAGGTCGTTGTCTTTGTTGCGCCGGCTGACCTTGCCGCCGAACTTGACCTGCGACGCATACCCGCTGAGGTCATAGTCACGGGCCAGGTCCAGGCGCAGGTTTTTCTCGGTGTCGGTGGTTTTCTGCTGTTCCCAGTCGACCTTGTCGAGGCTGAAGTTGTCGGGGTTGTAGAAGTCCTGGCCGATGATCAGCCGCGGCTTTTCGCTGTCGTAGAAACCACTGCCGGCAAAGTCCTCGGCGCCGCTGAAGGCGGCATTGGCGATGTGCCCCGGGCTGTCTTCGCTGGAGCGGCTGTAACCGGCCTGGCCGCTGAGGGTCCACAGGCCCAGCAGGCGCTCGCCACCCAGCACGTAGGATTGGATTTCCTGGGTTTCCTCGCGCTGCTTGAGCTTGCGCTTGCCATCGGCGTCCCCCAGTTCACCGGCGGCCTGGGGCTCGGCGAACTCGATGCTGGTGGAGTTGCGCGTCTCGCTGTCCTTGTAGCGGCTGTAGAGGGTGCGCAGGTAATAGCTGCTCAGGTCGTCGGGCTTGTAATCGAAGTTCAGGCCGCCGCCGCTGCGCTCCCGGCTGATGTCGTAGTCACGCTGCTCGAACTCCTCGAGCCGTGCGCCCCGCTCGAAGTCCCAGGCGCCGCCGGTCTCGACGTTGTCCGAAGCGAAGTCACGCTTCTGCCAGCTCAGCGCCGCGGCCACGCCGAAGTTGTCGATGCCATCGCCGAGGCTGAAGCGGTCGCTGATCGCCCCGGAAAATTTCGGGCTGGTCTGATGGCTGTTCTGGTCATAGCTGGCCTCGCTGCTGCCGGTATAGAACAGGCCCTGATGATCGAAGGCCGACAGGCTCTGCACATCCACGGTGCCACCGAGGGAGTTGGCATCCATGTCCGGGGTCAGGGTCTTGATCACCGAGAGCGATTGCACCAGCTCCGCCGGCAATACATCGAGGGCTACGGCGCGGCGCTCGCTTTCCGGCGAGGGCACCAGGGTGCCGTTGATGGTCACGCTGTTGAGGTCCGGTCCCAGGCCCCGCACGCTGACAAACCGGCCTTCGCCCTGGTCGCGTTCGACGCTGATCCCCGGCAGGCGTTGCACCGCCTCGGCCACGTTCTCGTCCGGCAATTGCGCCACGCCGTCGGCATGCACCACGCTCTTGATGCTGTCGGAGCGGCGCTGTTCCTTGAGCGCCTGATCGATACTGGCAGCCTGGCCGACCACTTCGATGTGCTCGGTCTGGCCGGCGGTTTCGGCGGCGTGCAAGCGGTCGCTGGCTATCGCCAGGGCCAGGGCGGTCAGCGTGAAACTGACAAGCCCGGCGGTGCCGCTGCGCGGGTGGCTGCTGCGCTGGTACATGGTGGTCCCCCCCAAGAGTCCGATAACGCCAGGCAAGACGCCCGGCAACTGGGAGGGCACGCTAGGGGTGGGGAATGACGGTTCTGTGACAGCCACTGCCAGATGGCCCGGTAAACAGGGGGTTTAGCGCGGTTTTCCTGGGACAGTGAGCTGATTTGACCTCTGATACGAGGGGGCCGATCAGCATTTTGCTCTGACTTGAGAGCATCGCGAGCAAGCTCGCTCCCACAGGTTTAGTGGCCGTACGCAAGATTTGCAGGCAACCAGATTTACTGTGGGAGAGGCCGGGCGGCGCTCCGCTTGCTCGCGATGGCGATTTTCCAGGCACCACGCGCTGGGTGGCGCAAAAATCGCGTGTCCCAAGCTGAGCTGATTCGACCTCCCTGCCCTGTCACCCAACTGTCACAGACATCTGCTGTGCTGGCGCGCACTGCTCGTTCGCCAAAGGATCACGGCCATGTTCTCGGTACTCAAACCCCACCGCTGGAAACTGCTCCTGCTGCTGTTGGCCGCCAACCTGGGGCTGCTCCTGCATCTGGCCTGCGGCGAGTTGAAAAGCGTCGGCGAATGGGTCTGGCTGGATATCGTCGGTGAAGGCGGCTCGGCCCTGCTGGCCCTGGTCTGGCTGGGCCTGGTGCTGAAAAGTCGGCCCGCCGGGCGGGTCACCAATTACCTGGCGCTGGGCCTGGGCTGCATCTTTTTCTCCTGGTGGATCGACAGCCTCGACGAGTTTATCCGCCTGCCCGACAGCATCACCTGGGATCACTGGCTGGAGTCCGGGCCGATGCCGGTGGGCATGCTCCTGCTGACTCTTGGCATCTACCACTGGCACCGCGAACAACTGGCGATCAGCGCGCAGATGGAAAAACGCGAGCGGCTGTTTCGCGAACACCGGCTGTTCGACAAGCTCACACCCTTGGGCGGTGCCGACTATCTCAAGCGCCAACTGGCCAGCAGCCTCGCGGAAAGCCTGGAGCAGCAGCAACCGCTGTCGCTGCTGGCCCTGGACCTGGACAACTTCGCCGCCATCAACCAGGCCTGTGGTCACGCTGAAGGCGACGCCGTGCTGCAGGCGGTGAGTCACTTGCTGCTGCTCAACCTGCGGCGCCAGGACCTGCTCTGCCGCCTGGCCGGCGATCGTTTTGTGGTGGTGCTGGCCAACACCGGCGAAAGCCAGGCGCGGTTACTGGCACTGGAGCTGCAACAGGCGGTGCACGGCCTGGCCCACAAAACCCGCCAGCACGGCGAACGCTTGCACCTGTCGGCAAGCACCGCGGTGGTGATGGCCATGGACGAATCCCCCGAGCAGTTGCTCAAACGCCTGAACCTGGCGCTGGCCCGGGCCAAGCAGCCGCTGGCCAAGACGGCCTGAGGCGCGCACATGACCTGCAAAACCCTGTGGTACGAAAACGACAGTCGCTTCATTCCCGGGCACTACCAGCCGGCGACCCTGATCGACCTGGCCCTCTCGCGGGATATCGACAGCCATCGCCTGTTGCGCGGCACCGGGCTGTTCCATGAGGACATCCTGGCCGGCCAGACCCGCCTCAGTCCCCAGCAGTTCTTCGCCTTGATTGGCAACAGCAAGCGGCTGCTCGACGCCGACGACAGCAGCTTCCTGTTTGGCCAGCGTCTGTTGCCGGGGCATTACGGTGCCGCCAGCCATGCCCTGCGCCACGCGCAGAACCTGCACCAGGCTCTCGACACCCTGGTCCAGCAGCAGGCGCTGCTCAGTCCCTTGGTCACCCCGCAACTGGTGCTGGATGAGCAGTACGCCTACTTCTACTGGCTCGACAGCTGCGGCGCGGGCGAGCAGTGGCGCTTCCTACTGGAAGCGAGCATGACCTCGCTGGTCGCCATGAGCCAATGGCTCAGTGGCCAGCGCCTGCCCTGGCAATGCAGTTTAAGCTACGACGAGCCCCGTTATGTCGAACAGTACTGGGTGCACCTGGGCGAGCAAACCCAGTTCCAGCGCCCGCTGGACATGATGCGCATTCCCCGCCAGTACCTGACGCAAGCCTGGCCCGGCGCCTCCGCCACGGCCGGCCAGGTCGCACGCCAGGAAGCCCAGCAGCAGTTGGACCAGTTGGGCCATGCCAGCAGTTTTCTCGCCTGCCTGTACCGTTACCTGCAAAGCCAAGTCCGCCAGGCGCCGAGCCTGGAGCAGGCGGCTCACGCCTTCGCCATGAGCCCGGCCACCCTCAAGCGCAAGTTGCACAAGCACGACACCGGCTTTCAGCAGCAGGTCGACCTGGTGCGCAAACATGTGGCGCTCTACCTGTACCAGGTCAAGGGTATGAACAACGAGGAAGTGGCGGCCTACTTGAACTTCAACGACCCGGCGAACTTTCGGCGCTCGTTCAAGCGCTGGACCGGCAGCACCCCCAACCTGATCCGCCAGTTGTTCTGTGGAGCTTGAAACGCCGCAGGCTATCGAAAGCGCAACCGGGCATTGTTATGCTCGGCGCCTGTCCCCGTCTTTTGCGCAGAGCCCCGAATGCCCCCATCCCTGAACGCAGACCGCAGTCCCTGGCAGGTGTTCTGGGTGTTCCTGCGCCTGGGCCTGACTTCCTTCGGCGGCCCGATTGCCCATCTGGGCTACTTTCGCCAGGAGTTCGTGGTGCGTCGGCGCTGGTTGAGTGAGCGCAGCTACGCCGAGCTGGTCACGCTCTGCCAATTCCTGCCCGGCCCGGCCAGCAGCCAGGTCGGCATCGCCCTGGGCCTGTCACGGGCCGGCTACCGTGGCGCGCTTGCCGCCTGGTGCGGCTTCACCCTGCCCTCGGCCCTGGTGTTGATCCTGTTCGCCCTCGGCCTGCACGACTACGGCGACGTGTTGCCCGGCGGCATTGTGCATGGCTTGAAAGTGCTGGCGGTGGCGGTAGTCGCCCAGGCGGTCTGGGGCATGGCGCGTTGGTTGTGCCCGGACTTGCCGCGCATCCTGCTGATGATCTGCGCCGCTTGTCTGGTGCTGATGCTGCCAACTGCCTGGGCCCAGGTCGGGGTGATTGCCACGGCCGGTTGTGCCGGGCTGTTGCTGTTCAAGCCGGCACCCACCCTCGAGCACGAGCCGTTGCCGATCACCGTCAGCCCGCGCGCCGGGCTGTTTTGGCTGGTGCTGTTTGCGGTGCTGCTGGTGGGCCTGCCGATCCTCGCCCAACTGCTGGCGAGCCCGACCCTGAGCATGCTCGATGCCTTCTACCGCACCGGCTCGCTGGTGTTCGGCGGCGGCCACGTGATGCTGCCGTTGCTGCAGGCCGAAGTGGTGCCCAACGGCTGGGTCAGCAATCAGACTTTCCTCGCCGGCTATGGCGCGACGCAGGCGGTACCTGGGCCGCTGTTCACCTTCGCGGCCTTTCTCGGTGCGTCGATGCAGGGCCCACAGTCGGGTTGGCTCGGTGGCCTGCTGGGACTGCTGGCGATCTTCGCGCCGTCGTTCCTGCTGGTGGTCGGCGCACTGCCGTTCTGGGAGCGGCTGCGGCGCAACCTGCGCATGCAGGCGGCAATGCTCGGGATCAACGCCGCGGTGGTCGGCCTGCTGCTGGCAGCGCTGTATCAGCCAGTCTGGACCAGCGCCATCCTCACCCCGGCAGACTTTGTCCTGGCCCTGGTGGCACTGCTGGCGCTGATGTTCGCCAAGGTCGCGCCGTGGAAGGTGGTGCTGGGGTGCGGCTTGGCGGGCTGGGGCCTGGATGTCATCCTGTGAGCCATTCGACGACTATGCAGGAACCTCGGGACATGGATCAGTCACACCGCGGCAGTTGCCTGTGCGGCGCCGTCAGCTACCAGCTCAGCAGCCCACTCAAGGCCTTCACCCATTGCCATTGCCGCAAATGCCAGAAAGCCCATGGCGCGGCATTCGCCACCTATGCCAGTGCGCCCAGGTCGGCGCTGGCGATCACGGCCGAGGCGTCGCTGCTCAAGGCCTACGAATCCTCCCCCGGGGTCACCCGCCAGTTCTGCGGGCACTGCGGTTCATCGCTGTTCTGGTCGAATGCCCGGGGCGCGTTCCCGGACTGGATCTCGATTGCCGTCGCGACCCTGGACACCCCGTTCCAACCCGCCAAGCAAAGCCACAGTTGCCTCGAGGCGAAGGCCTGCTGGTATCAGCTCGACGACGCGCGGTTACCCAGGTAGCTGAAGGCTGATTGCAGCGCGGCCTCGGGCGTGCGCGGGGCATAACCCAGTTGCTGCCTGGCCTTGTCGATGCAGTATTGCTGGCGCACTTGATGGAACATCCGCACCTGACTTTGCAACAGCTGCGCCGGCCGCCCGGTCAGCCGCGCCCGCGCCTCCTCAATCCATGCCAGCGCCAGCAATAGCCAGCGCGGCGCCGGCGCGGGCAGCCGATAGCCCGGAGCGACCGCGTTGGCCGCGTCGATGATCTGCGCCAGGGACGAGCAATGTTCGTTGGCCAGAATATAACGCTGCCCAGGCTGGCCCTTCTGCGCGGCCAGGATCATGCCCGCGGCCACGTCCCGCACATCGACAAAATTGAAATGAAAGCCCGGGTCCAGCGGCAGTTTGCGCTGCCTGACCGACTCGATGAACCCCATGGTGTCAGTCAGGCGCGTCGCGTTCGGGCCGATCATGGCCGAAGGCAAGACCGCGACCATCCACAGGTCCAGGGCTCGCGCCGTGTCCCAGGCAACTTGCTCGGCGAGGATCTTCGAGCGGTAGTAGGCGTTGTCCGGCTCGACGTTCCACTGCTGCTCATCCAGCGCCTGCCCGTTGTGACCGATAGCCGCCACGGAGCTGACGTAGACCACCCGCTTGACCCCGGCGCGCTTCGCTGCGTGCAAGACCCGGCGAGTGCCCTCGACATTCGGCTGGACAATCTCGGCCTGGGGATCGCGGGCCCAGTGCTTGAACACCGCCGCCACCTGGAACAACAGCTCGACGCCCTGTAGCGCCTGGAACAACGTCTCTTCGTCGAGCAGTTCGACGTACACCAGTTCGCAATCCAGGCCCTGGAACGCCGCGCGGTTGTCGATATCGCGAACCCCGGCCCGGACCCGATAGCCCTGCCCGAGCAAGGCCCGGACCAGGGTATTGCCCAGGTGCCCGTTGGCCCCGGTGACCAGACATGACTGACTCATAGCGCCTCGTTGTTCCCTGTTGTGGCGGCCAGCATAGACTCTGCCCCTGGGGGGAGAGTCAAGGACACCGGGGACACCATCAACGCGATCGAGAACGAACGCTACGACCCGAGCCTGCCTCTCAGTCGTGAGCCACTCGGGCGCGCTTGAGCAGTTTCTTGCAGCGCTCGGACAGGTGCAGCACGCGCAGGTGCTTGCCGGCCTTGGCGTAGCGCTCGCGCAAGGTGTCCAGGGCGGCGATGGCCGAGTAGTCGACGAAGCTCAGGTGCCGGCAGTCGAGAGTCACCTGGGGTGGGTCGCCGGCACTGTCGAACTGGTTGAGAAACGGCGTGGTCGAGGCGAAGAACAGCGTGCCATGCACCCGGTAGAGTTTGCTGCCGTCGGGTTCCAGATGGCTGTCGGCATACAGCTGGCGAGCTTGCTGCCAGGCAAAGTTGAGCGCGGCAATGATAATCCCGCACAACACCGCAGTGGCCAGGTCAGTGAAAACCGTGACCAGGGTCACCGCGACAATCACCAACACATCGTTCAGCGGCACCTTGTTCAGCACCCGCAGGGAGGCCCAGGCGAAGGTCTGCTGCGAGACCACGAACATCACCCCGACCAAAGCCGCCAGGGGAATACGCTCGATCAGCGGTGACAGGAACAGCACGAACAGCAGGATCATCACCCCGGCCACCACGCCGCTGAGCCGCCCGCGCCCACCGGAGCTGAGGTTGATCACAGTCTGGCCAATCATCGCGCAGCCGCCCATGCCCCCGAACACCCCAGACACCATATTGGCCGCGCCCAGCGCCACACACTCACGGTCCGGGTAACCACGGCTCTCGGTGATCTCATCGGTCAGGTTCAGGGTCAGCAGGGTTTCCAGCAGCCCCACCAGCGCCATCAACACCGCGTAGGGAGCAATGATGCGCAGGGTCTCGAGGGTCCAGGGCAAGTCGGGGAATGCCAACACCGGCAAGCCGCCGGCAATGTGCGCCATGTCCCCGAGGGTACGGGTCGGCAGGCCCAGCAGGTAGACCGCCGCACCGACACCGAGAATCGCCACCAGGGCCGGCGGCACCGCCCGGGTCAGGCGTGGCATCAGGTAGACAATCGCCATGGTCGCGGCCACGAGGCCAAGCATCAGGTACAGCGGCGTCCCGCTGAGCCAGGCTTCCCCGCTCTTGAAATGCTCCAGTTGCGCCAGGGCAATGATAATCGCCAGGCCGTTGACGAACCCCAGCATCACCGAATGCGGCACCATGCGCACCAGCTTGCCCAGGCGCAACAGGCCGAACGCAAGCATGATCAGCCCGCCCAGCAGCACGGTGGCGAGCAAGTACTGCACGCCGTGCTGGACCACCAGCGCGACAATCACCACCGCCATCGAACCGGCCGCACCGGAGACCATGCCCGGGCGGCCGCCGAACAGCGCGGTCAGGGTGCAAATGATGAAGGCGCCGTAGAGCCCCATCAACGGATTGAGGTGGGCCACCAGGGCGAAGGCGATGCACTCGGGCAACAGGGCGAAAGACGTGGTGAGTCCGGCCAGGACATCGGCGCGCAGACGTTGAGGTTTCATGGCTTACCTGAAAATGGCGACCGGGGCAGCCGGCCGTGGAGGATTGCGGGAAAAGGCGCTGAATGTTACGCAATTGCCGGCGGACGAACCAGTCGTGGCGGGGGCCAGCCGTCAATGGGGATTTTGTAACAACTGGCGACCTGTGCATTTCCAGACTGCGTGCTACACCTTGGTGAGCCTCCTTACCCTCGAGCCGACCGCCCATGACCGCCACACCCCTGTTGACCGCGTTCCTGCCCATTGCACTGGGCATCATCATGCTGGGCCTGGGGTTGTCACTGACCCTGGCCGACTTCACCCGCGTGGTGAAATACCCCAAGCCTGTGCTGATCGGCCTGGTCTGCCAGTTGTTGGTGTTGCCGTTCCTGTGCTTCCTGATCGTCCAGGGTTTTCGCCTGGAGCCGGCACTGGCCGTCGGCCTGATGCTGCTGGCCGCCTCCCCCGGCGGCACCACTGCCAACCTCTACAGCCACCTGGCCCACGGCGACGTCGCGTTGAACGTGACGCTGACGGCGGTCAACTCGATGATCGCGATCCTCAGCATGCCGTTGCTGGTGAACCTGTCGCTGCTGTATTTCATGTCCGCCGATCAGGCCATCCCCCTGCAATTTGCCAAGGTGCTGCAGGTGTTCGCGATTGTCCTGTTGCCGGTCGGCCTGGGCATGCTGGTGCGGCGCTACTGGCCACGCTTTGCCAACCGCATGGAAAAACCGATGAAAATCGTCTCCGCCCTATTCCTCGTGGGCACGGTGACCATCGCCTTCATCAAGGACTGGCAGACCGTGGTCGACTACGCGCCGGTCGTGGGCCTGGCCGCCCTGCTGTTCAACCTGCTCAGCCTGGCCATCGGCTACGGCGTCCCCCGCCTACTCCGCCTACCCCAGCGCCAGGCGGTGGCCATCGGCATGGAAATCGGCATCCACAACGGCACCCTGGCCATCGCCCTGGCACTCAGCCCGAGCCTGCTGAACAACTCCACCATGGCCATCCCGGCCGCCATCTACAGCTTCATCATGTTCTTCACCGCCGCAGGATTCGGCTGGTGGGTCAACCGCGTGCACGGCAAGCAGTTGGCGTTGGAGGAACGGGAGTTGGCTGGGTGAGTCAGCGAAACGCGGCGAGACCGCCATCGCGGGCAAACGGAGCGCCGCCCGGCCCTCTCCCACAAGGGATATTCCAGTGCGGGAAAGCAGGCCGGCCGGTAGGCCGCCTCGCCCGCCCGTACCACTCACCCACCATCGCACCGCTCTTGCCGTAGACATTCCCGCCCCGTTACTATTGCTAATAATTCTCACTAACAAAAAACACCAACGCGATGAGCGACTCTCCAACCGCCACTCACCAGCAGCACGTCGAAGCCCTGTACGTGGGCCATCAAGGCTGGCTATACGCCTGGCTGCAGCGAAAACTGGGAAACCGGGTAGAGGCCGCAGACCTGATGCACGACACCTTCATCCGCATCCTGGCCGCCAAGTCAGTGCCAGACCTGGTCGAACCCAGGGCCTACCTGACCTGCGTAGCCAAGGGCATCCTGATCAACTGGTACCAACGCCAGGCACTGGAACGCGCCTACCTTTCGGCACTGGCCCAACTGCCAGAGTCCCAGGCGCCCTCACCCGAACTGCGCTACCTGATCCTGGAAACCCTGCATGAGGTCGATGCCCTGCTCAACACCTTGCCGCCGCTGGTGAAGCGCGCCTTCCTGCTCGCCCAGATCAGCGCCGTGAAGTACGAAGACATTGCCCAACAACTCGACGTGTCGCTGACCACGGTCAAGCGCTACATCAAACAGGCGTTCCTGCAATGCCTGACGTTGATGCCCGAATGAGCAGCCCGACAAGCATTAACCCGGCCGTCCTGGAACAGGCCGCCGAATGGCTGATGCGCCTGGGGGAAGGCAACCTCAGCGCCCAGGAACTCGCGCAATGGCAGCAATGGCGCACCAGCAACGTCGAGTGCGAGCGGGCCTGGCGACGCGCCGAATCCCTGCTCGGCACCCTCGGCGGCCTACCCGCGGACCTGGCCCTGTCGGCGCTCGACCGCCCGGCCAATCCCCAGCGCCGGACACAGCTCGCGCGCCTGGCCGCACTGTTGGCGCTGGCGCCGGCCTCCTGGCTGGGCTGGCAACTGGACCAACGCCAGGGCTGGAGCGCCGACTACCACTCGCCGATTGGTGAACGTCGGCACCTGACCCTCGCCGACGGCACCCGGGTGACCCTCAATACCGATACTTCGATCGATGTGAATTTCGACCCGCTGCAGCGCCTGATCCGGGTTCGCAAAGGTGAAATCCTGGTGCAGACCGCACCCGATCTCCAGGTGCCTGCCCGACCGTTGCGGGTCAGCACCGAGCAGGGTCGCCTGGAAGCTTTGGGCACGCTCTTCAACGTGCGCGAAGAAACCGGCATCACGCGCCTGGCCGTGCTCGACGGGCGGGTGCGAATCGAGCTGAACCAACAGCCCCAGGCAACCCCGACCATCGTGCTGGCCGGTCAACAGACCGCATTCTCGGCCTCAGCGATCGGTGCCATGCGCGCCACCGACAGCTCTCGCACCGCCTGGACCCAAGGCATGCTGGTAGCCGACCGCATGCGCCTGGGCGACTTCGCCGCCGAACTGGCGCGCTATCGCCCTGGAGTACTGCGCTGCGATCCGGCCGTGGCCCAGGTGCGGATCTCCGGCGCGTTCCCCCTGGACGACAGCCGTCGCGCCCTGAGCATGCTGAGCCAAACCTACCCGGTGCGGGTGACCTCACGCCTGGGCGGTTACTGGGTGACGATTGCCCAGGCGTAGCCGCGGAAAATATTTTCACCCAACCCTGGCACTTTTTTCGCGCTCGGCTGGCAAGGGAAGAATCCACCTTCTCCCTTGCCCACAGGATCACCTCTCAATGTCCGTTGTCCGCCCCCAAGGATCCACCCCGCCGTTTCGCCGCACGGCCTGCCATGCGCTGTTCAGTCTGCTGCTCAGTGGCACCTGCGTCCAGGCCTGGGCTGCCGAGCCACAGCCATTGGCCAACACCCAGGCGCGCAGCTACCAGATTCCCGCCGGCACCCTGGGGCAGACCTTGTCGCGCTTCGCCGCCGCCAGTCACATCGCCCTGTCGTTCGACCCCAGTCTCACCGATGGCCTGCAAAGCCCCGGCCTGAACGGCAACTACTCACCACTGGAAGCCCTCAGCCACCTGTTGTACGGCAGTGGCCTGGACCTGCAGCAGCGCGCCGATACCAGCTTCACCCTGGTGCGCTCGGCGAACGGCGATGCCCTGCAACTCGCGCCGACCGCGATTACCGGCCAGGGCCTGGGCGTCACCACCGAAGACACCCACTCCTACACCACCAGTGAGGTGAGCATCGGCAAGGGCAACATCAAGCTCAAGGACATCCCGCAGTCGGTGTCGGTGGTCACGCGCCAGCGCATGGACGACCAGAACATGAACAGCCTGCAGGACGCCATGCGCCAGGTCACCGGGGCCACCATCAAGACCTACAACTCAGGTTCCAGCCTCAACGACGTGTACATGCGCGGCTTCCTCGTCGACCAGGTGCAGGTCGACGGAGTCTCCCAACCCACCGGCCAGGGCGACATGGCCACCAGCTTCGACCTGGCGATGTACGACCGAGTCGAGGTGCTGCGTGGTCCATCGGGCCTGTACCAGGGGGCCGGTGAGCCCGGCGGCACCATCAACGTGGTGCGCAAGCGCGCCCTGGGCCGGTTTGCCCTGGGTGGCGAACTGGGCGCAGGCTCCTATGATCACTACCGTTCCTCGGTGGACGTCACCGGCCCGCTGAACGAACAGGGCAGCGTGCGCGGCCGTTTCATCACTGCCTACGAGAACAACCAGTCCTTCGTCGACTATGCCCAGAACGAACGGCCGATGGTCTATGGCCGCCTGGAGTTCGACCTCGACCCGTCCACCACCCTGTCGGTTGGCGGTGCCTACCAGCAGAACCACTCCACCCCGGCATTCGGTTTGCCGGCCTACGCCGACGGGCGCTTGCTCGACGTGCCACGCTCGACTTTCGTCGATGCCAAGTGGAACGAACTGAACGAAAAAGTCTGGGAGAGCTTCGCCGAAGTCGACCACGCCCTGGACAACGGCGGCCAGTTCAAGACCACCCTGACCTACCGTGACGCCGAACCCCCCAAGCGCAACTTCACCTGGGCCGATGGCGCCGTCGACCCGGCCACCGGTGACAGCTGGGCCGTGGCCTACAACTACTACACCCACATCAAGACCATTGGCGTGGACAGCTTCGTCACCACCCCGTTCGAAGCGTTCGAGCGCAGCCATGAGTTCACCGTGGGCGGCGAGTACCAGCACCTGGACAAGGACTTCACCTACGGCGGCGGCGACTACTTCCCGATCAACGTGTTCGATCCGGGCAGCATCGACATCCCCAAGCAGGATTACGAGCGCAACAATGGCAACTGGTCCAAATCCGATCAGTACGGCTTTTATACCCGCGCCAAGCTCAACGTCAGCGACTGGCTCGACGTGGTCGGCGGCAGCCGCGTGAGCTGGTACGAAAGCGACGCGCAAAATGCCAACGCGTTTTTCAACAATTTCAGCAGCGCCCACACCAGCATCAACCGCAAGGTGGTGCCCTACGGTGCGCTCATCGCCAAGCTGACTCCCGAGCTGTCGGCCTACGCCAGCTACACCGGGGTGTTCAAGCCGCAAAGCGAGATCGGCAGCGACAGCTCGCCCATCGGCCCACGCAAGGGCAAGCAGTATGAAGTGGGCCTCAAGCGCGAGTTCTACGACGGGCGCCTGAATGCCAGCGTGGCAGTGTTCCGCATCTATGACGAAAACCGCGCCGAATACGACAACCTCACAGCGGCCTACGAGGCCCAGGGCAAAGCCCGCAGCCAGGGTTGGGAAACCGAGTTGAGCGGCAACCTGAGCGACAACTGGAGCCTGGTCACCGGCTACGCCTTCACCACCACCAAGACCCTGGAGGCCGATGACGGCAACGAAGGCAAGACCTTCAGCACCATCACCCCCAAACACAACTTCAATCTGTGGACCAAGTACCAGTTCACCGACGGCCCGCTCAAGGATTTCAACGTCGGTGGTGGTGTACGAGTCGTCAGCAAGACGTACTTCCAGCGTGAAGTGCGTTTCGAACAGAGCGGCTATGGCATCACCACGGCGCAGGTCGGCTACAAGATCAACGACAACCTGTCGACGACCCTGACCGCCAACAACCTGTTCGATCGCAAGTACTACGACCGAGTGGATGCATCCTGGGGCACCAACTTCTACGGCGACCCGCGCAACCTCACGCTGACCCTGCGCGCCCAGTACTGAGCATGACGCACCACGCTTGACGGACCAGGCAGCGGTGCCGGCAACGAGCTTGCTCGCGAAGGACGCAAGAGCGCCGCGGTGAATCAGGCTTTGCGCGTCATCGTTGACGACCATCGCGAGCAGGCTCGCTCCTACAGTGGTTTTGTGGTGCCCACAGGTCCCAAAATCCCTGTGGGAGCGAGCTTGCTCGCGATGAGGCCGACACATTCAACATCATTGCTGCCTGACCCACCGCCATCGTCGGAACGCCGCCCGGAGCAAGCTCGCTCCCACAGGTTTGATGGGTATATGCAAAATCTGCGGGCACCACAAAACCACTAATGTGGGAGCGAGCCTGCTCGCGATGGACGCAAGAGCACCGCGGTGGATCAGGCTCGGCGCGTCATCGTTGACGACCATCGCGAGCAAGCCGCAAGCGGGCACCCGCTCCTACAGTGATATTAGGTGCCCACAGGTTCCGTATACGGCTTGCTCGCGATGGTCTGGAGAACGCCACGCATACCCGGACTCACGCTATTGGCCCATGGTTTCAAGCCCGGTCGCCGCGTTATCATGCCCTGGGACCTGGTGCTATCTCGCGCATCACCTGCAAAAGGACTTCAGCTCATGACAACGCCCCGTATCCGCGCGCTCGCGCTTTGTGTGTTCCATCACCAGGGAAAAATCCTGGTCCATCGCTTCGTCGACCCCGTCACCGGACAGAGCCTGTTCCGGCCAGTCGGCGGTGGTATCGAGTTCGGTGAAACCAGTGCCCAGGCGATCGAGCGTGAAGTCCAGGAAGAGCTCGACCTGGCGATCGACAACCTGCGCCTGGTCGGCACGCTGGAAAGCCTGTTCACGTACAACAACATCCCGGGGCATGAAATCGTCCAGGTCTACGATGGACAATTTCGCGATCAGCACCTGTACCAAATGCCCTACCTCGACGGTCACGAAAGCGACGGCATGGCCTTTCAGGTCACCTGGCAAGACAGCTCGGCTTTCACCGCCACGTCGCCCCTGGTACCCGAAGGCCTCTACCCACTGCTGAAGAACGCCGGCCTGCTTGCCTGATCCCAATCCCACCGCGCCCAGACCACCGTCACCAAGGATGTCCGGGAGTTGAAGTGCCTGCGCGACAACCCGGGGCGAGCTGCAGGCTTCAGCTCGAATGCACAATCGCCTCGTCCGGAATATCGTCCAACGATTCCGGTTGCCCCGGATCTTCGGTGATCACCGTGAAATCACTGACCTCGACCGCGCCCACCCCGTACCCCAGCAGATGGAAGGAAAAGGCCTTGCGTGACTCGGGGTTGTCGAAGCTGAAGTTCATTTCCAGCGGTTGATCGCCGGTCACCAGCATTTCTTGCGGCAGGCCCAGCGGCACGTCCTGTTCCAGCTCCTTGGCCTTGAGCAGGATGTAGACCTTCTCTTGCGGGTCCAGCGAGCGCACTGTCAGGCGCACGCGGGTCTGGGAGCCCTTGGGCATTTCCAGGTACTGCGCGCCGATCAGGTTATCGGCCCAGTCGTCCTTGATCTGTGCCTGCAGCGGGATGATCGCCGGGCTGCCGAACTGGTAGCGCTGGTTCAGCGGGGTGCGCAGCAGTGTGCGGTCCAGGGCCTCGGCGCGGGCGCTGATCTGACGGGCCCGCAGGCCGCCGTACTGGCCGGCGAAGGTCGCGCGGTCGGCAATGAACCCCGCGCTGTTGTAATAGCGGCAGCGCTGCTGGAAATCGCACTCGGTGAGGGTGCCCTGGCCGTCGTGATAACGCAGCTTGCCGTTGGTGTAGGACATGATTTCACGGCCGCTGGCATAGTCGCGAAACAACGAGCGGCCACTCAGGCTCGGCGGCACCGGCAAGGAGAAATAGTCGAGGATCGAGGTACTCAGGTCGACGTGCCCATAGACCCCTTGCTTGACCCGGGGCAGTTGTTCCTGCTCGGGGGCCAGTGTCAGGTTGAAGCCCCAGGACGAGGCCAGGCGCACGCCATCGATGCCGTGGGATTCGTCGGAAGTGATCACCACCAGGGTGTCCTTGAGAATGCCCTGGCGTTCCAGACCATCGAGGAATTGCCCAAGGGCGTCGTCCAGATAACCGACGGCGGCCTGTTTGGCCGTGTCATAGCGCTGCAGGTACTCCTCCGGTGCCGAGTACGGCTGGTGCGTGCCCACAGTCAGCAGGGTCAGCATCCATGGCTGTTTCTGTTTCTTCAGTTGGCCGACGTAATCCAGCGCGCCTTCGAAGAAGGCCTTGTCGTCCTTGCCCCAGGGGAATTCCAGGTAGTTGCTGTTGCTGAACCACTCCAGGCCATGGGTCGCATCAAAGCCGATGTGCGGCATGATCTTGTCCTTGGCCATGAAGCGCAGGCCGGCACCCTGCAGGTAATGGGTGGCGAAGCCGTGCTGGCGCAGTTGGGCCGGCAGGCAGGCCTGGTTGCGTTCGGTCTGGGTAAGCATCTCCACGCCCTTGGGCGTGCCGTTGTCGAGCTTGTCGTAGTCACCGCACAGCATCGCGTACAGGCCACGGATGGTCTGGTGACTGTGCAGCACATAGTCCGGGGTGTTCATGCCGCGCTCGGCCCAGCGGCTGAGGTTGGGCATCAGGTTTTCCTGATAGCTGCTGTGCAAGGCCTGGCGATTGACCCCGACATACGCCCCGGGTATGCCCTCAAGGGTGATGATCAGCACATTGCGCGCACGACCCGGCGCACCCAGCAGTTGCTGCCCGTCCAGGTCCAATTGAGTGAGGCCGGCCATCTGCGGCGGCACATCGACCACATCCCCTTCCAGCCATTCTTCGGCGCGCATCTGCACCTCGCCGACGCCGGCTGCCAGCAGCTGGTGCGGCAGGTTGAACAGCTGCCATTGATCAGCCTCCGTCGGGTGCAGGTACTGGGCACCCCAGTGCGCGACCAGCAGCAACGCCGGGGCGGCCCAGGCGCTGCGCGGCAGGCGCGTCGCGGGTTGGCCGCGACCTGCCCATTGGCAGAGCAGCCACACCAGCAGCCCCGACATCAGGCTGGCGGCCAGCCACGGCTGGGCAAAACTGCCGCTGGTGGATTTGTCGAGAAACTGCGGATCGATCAGGTAGTTAAGGTCGGCTGCATTGGGCAAGCGGCCGACTGCGCTGACCAACTCGGCCGTGGCCACGGTAAACAGGCCCCAGACCAGCAACACCGGCAGCGCCAACCACCAGGGACGGCGATGCAACAGCAGCACCAGCAGGCTGCCGATGCCCAGGTCCGACAGATAACCCAACGGGTCCGACCAGCCCATGGCCGCTCGCAGGCACAGGGGCGCCACCAGGACCAGGCCCATCAGGGCAATCAGGCGCGCGCGCGGGTGCTGCAACCAGTGACGAATGATGTTCACAAAAATATGCTTCCAGACATTAAATCTTCATATAGATATGCCCGATGGTACCAAGGGATGCACAGGATGTGCCGTGATATTCCCCGTCGGCGCCGCGATTAAACAAACGTAGGACAAAGGCTACCGCGCCGTGGCCCCGCGATATGGGGCATAAACCCGGCGCCAGAGCGCTGCACCGCCTCGACGAAACGGCGTCCTGAGGCCTGCAACAAGTTGTTTCAGGCTGTTTAATCAGGCGGTCATTTATTTTTTCCGGCGCCTGCATCCAAAACCCTGCCTGGCGGGTAGTACAGGTAGCAGCCCCTGCGCTGCCGAGCTGTTCAACCTGCTGGAGAGACCTCAATGAACACCAGACAATTGCTCTGCCACCTCGGTACTGCGATATCCGCGACTTGCCTGATGAGCGCGCTGTCGCTCGCCCACGCGCAAACGAATCTGCCGGACCCGATCAAAGTGCCGTCGGGACACAAGTTGGTGCTGGAAAGCGTGGGGGTTGGCGAAATCACCTACGAGTGCCGCGACAAAGCCAACGCGCCCGGCCAGACCGAGTGGTTTTTTGTCGGCCCCAAAGCCACGCTCAATGGTCGCGACGGGCAAATGCTGGGCAGCTACTTTGGCCCGCCCGCCACCTGGCAGGCCAAGGATGGTTCGACCATCACCGGTACCCAACTGGCGGTCGCGCCCTCGTCCAGCGGCAACCTGCCCTATCAACTGGTCAAGGCCAACCCGGCACAAGGCAAAGGTGCCATGACCGGCGTCAGCTACATCCAGCGCGTGGCCACTCGCGGCGGTGTCGCGCCCAGCCTCGCCTGCACCGCCGCCAACAAGGGGCAGCGTGAGGTCGTGAGCTATCAGGCCGACTACCTGTTCTGGGCGGCCAACTAACAGCGCGGGGCAAAAACACCCGCCGCAGGGAAACTCGTCTAACCTGCTGCAATGGCACCCCAGCCTCAGGGCTGGGGCGGTTTCACCTTGTCGATGGCGGATCCATTGTCCTTGCCCGAGCCCGGTTTTGATTATGAAGCGTGCCTGACAGCGTGCGCGCAAGGCGACCGCCAGGCCCTGCGCGACCTGTACACGCAGGAGAGCGCCCGCCTGTTGGGGGTGGCCCGGCGCATTGCCGGGGACACCGCCCTGGCCGAAGACATCGTGCACGACGCGTTTATCCGGATCTGGACCAAAGCCGCCAGTTTCGATCCGGCACTGGGGACCGCGCGCGGCTGGATTTTCAGTGTCACCCGGCATCTGGCCCTTAACTTCATGCGTAACAGCGCCAGGCTGGTGCCCATCGACCAAAACCACGAAGACGCCTCGCCGGGCTTCGACCTGCACGGGCATTCGGGACGGATCTATGACTGCCTTGAGCAACTGCAGCCGGCCCGCCGCGATTGCCTGTTGCATGCCTATGTCGATGGTTACTCCCATGGGCAGATTGCCGAAAAACTGGGCACGCCCCTGGGCACCGTCAAAGCCTGGATCAAACGCAGCCTGGCGGCATTACGCGAGTGCATGGGATGAACACGAGCCCCGACGACAATGACCAACTGGCAGGTGAATACGTGCTGGGCACCTTGGCGGCCGAACAACGGCGCGAGGTTGAGCAACGCCTGGCCGTGGACGCGGACCTGCGCCTGGCGGTCGCCAGTTGGGAGCGGCGCTTGCTGGAGTTGACCGACCTGGCCCCACCCCACCCGCCTGGCACACGCCTATGGGGCCGCATCGAACGTAGCCTCGACGCTCTTGATCGACCTGAGGCAACTGCGCCTGCCCCGACAACAGCGCCGACCTGGTGGGACCGTCTGGCACTGTGGCGCGGCCTCGCCGGCGCCGGCCTTGCCGCGACCCTGGTGCTGGGTAGCGTGCTGCTGACGCGGACCACGCCCCAGCCGGTGACCTCCTACCTGGTGGTGCTGGTGGCCCCACAGAGTCAGGCCCCAGGCTGGGTCATCCAGGCAAGCGATTCCCGGGAGATGCAACTGATTCCATTGGGCGTGGCCCAGGTGCCTGCCGACAAGGCCCTGCAGTTCTGGACCAAGGCCGAGGGTTGGCAGGCGCCGGTGTCCCTGGGCCTGGTCAAGCCCGGGCAACGCCTGCAGGTGCCCCTGGACCAACTGCCTCCTCTGACCCCCGACCAGTTGTTCGAACTGACCCTGGAAAACCCCGGTGGCTCGCCGACCGGTAAACCCACCGGGCCCATCCAGTTCATCGGCCGGGCGGTCAAGGTCCTCTGAGCGTGCTCGGCGGGCACCCTTTCGCAGTCCGCAGCGGCGCGCGGAAAACCTTGTGCTAGGCTTTTTTTCACATGAAGAACGGCGATTGAACCCTCCCATTTCTGGATGACGGAGTTGTGCAATGAAAAACACGCTTTCCTGGCTGACAATTACCCTGATCAGCCTGCTGCTCGGTGCCTGCGCCAGCATCGATGCCCAGACCACCGCCTACGTCGGCGGGCCGCATCCCGGCCCGACCCTGGCGGCCAACGTCCAGGTACTGCGGGTTGAGCCAACGCGCCCCCATGTGCGCCTGGGTGAAATACTGGTCGATGCCAGTGTCGACCCTGCCCCGCCTATCACCGACGTCGAGCAGAAACTCAAGGATGAAGCGGCGAAGATCGGCGGAGATGCCGTGGTGGTGGTCTACGACCATATCCAGCCCGTGGCCGCCTACGTCAGCGGACCACTGTGGAGCCGCGATATCGAGACCATCCAGGGCCGCAAACTCAAAGGCATCGTAATCCGCTACCAGTAACTGTCTCGCCCGCGCAGCCTGGCGATTGGCCTATAACCGCGGCGTGGAATACCGATGGCAGAATCCTGGCGCATTGCCACAGGAGCCCTATGCTGTAGACGATCAGAGCAAATCCCAGTCAGGCGAGCGAGTTTTGGGGCAATTCGATAACGCCTGAATACCAGCCCTGGCCGGCAACATGAACTGGCAGTTTTGAGACCCTGCAACCCGAACTTAAATACATGGAGTAACACCCTATGAGCTTGACGCGAAAAATGATCTTCGGCGCCGCATTGGCCAGCCTGTTGCTGGGTGGTTGCACCTCGAAAGTCACTGAGCGGGAGCAGTACTCCGGCTTCCTGTCCAACTACAACAACATGGAAGAAGTCACCACCACCAGCGGCGAGAAAGCCATGCGCTGGGTCAGCCCGTCCTGGAACGCAAACGCTTACGACACCGTGGCGTTCAACAAGCTGGAACTGTACCCGGCGCCCAAGCCTGATGAACGGGTCAACCGCCAGACCCTGGATGAGTTGCAGCGCTACATGACCAGCTCGGCCAAAGCCACCCTGGGCACGAAGTACCGCATCGTGCCCACCCCGCAAGCGGCGCCTGCCGGTTCCCGCGTATTGATCCTGCGTGCGGCGATCACCGGCGTCAGCGCCTCCAACGAAGGCATGAAATGGTATGAAGTGGTGCCCATCGCCGCTGTCGTCGGCGGGGTCAGCGCGGCCACCGGGCATCGTGACCAGGACACCGAACTGTTCATCGAGGCCGAACTGGTCGACGCCCGCACCAACCAGACTGTGGCCCGGGTAGTGCGCAAACTCTTCGGCAAGACCCTGGAAAACTCCAGCCAGAAGATCACCACCAACGACTTCAAGGCGGCGATCGCCAAACTCAACAGCGACTTGCAAGCCTTCATCCGTTAATCCGCCAAGCCTGCCAGCGCCTGTCCATGGCGCTGGCAGCAGCCCATCAACGCTGCGCAGCGACCCGCGATGCAGATGACTCCAGCAGAAACGGCAACAGATGCGCGACAAACGCCTCGGGCGCCTCCTCCGTAATGAAGTGACCACAACCTGGCACAATCGCGCCTTGCAGATTCAGCGCGTTGCCTTGCATCGTCAGCAGCGGCGCATCGTTGGTCGCATGTTCCGCGCCGATAGCCAACACCGGCATTTCCAGCGGTCTGGCGGCTCGCCGCTGGTTCTGCGCGATGGTCTCAGGGATCGCCCGGTAATAGCCGAACCCACCCCGTAGCCCACCCGGCGTCGCATAGGCGTTGATATAGCTTTGCACCGCGACTCGCTCCTGGCGCACCGACCATTGCGCAAACATGTAGGCCAGGTACTGGGCTTCCCGTCCCGCGATCAACACCTCGGGCAAGTCGAGCAACTGGTTGAACATGAAGTGCCAGAGAAAGATGTTCTGCCCCGCTGGCGCAAAAATCGACGGCGCCGGCGCCAATCCGGGTATCACTGCCTCCGTCAGTACCAGGCATTCAACCGCCTGCGGATAATCGCTCGCCAGGGCGTACGCCACCCACATGCCGACATCATGGCCAACCACCGCGTAATGCTCGTAGCCGAGAACCTGCATCAAGCCGTGCAAACGCCTGGCCGTGGCCCCGGTGTCATACCCCTCTTGCGGTTTATCGGAGAGCCCGGTGCCCGGCAGATCCACCGCGATCGCCTGGAATCCGTTCGCCGCCAGTGCCTGCATCACATGCCGCCAGGTCAACCAGGTTTGCGGCCAACCGGGAATCAACAGTACCGGCGCCCCCTGACCCTCGGTCACATAATGAATGCGGCTGCCGTCGACCTCGGCGTAACCATGCTCGTGTGCGCGCCCGGCGAACGCCTGCTGTTCGAAGAGATCCATGTTCATGCCCGCCCTTGAAGTGCAGGTCGGGCCAGGCCGAGCATGGCGTCCAGTTGAGCCTGGTCGACGGCGGCGCCGGCAAAGTCGTCGAACACCTTGTCCGTGACTCGGATGATATGTTCATTGATAAACGCCACGCCTTGCCTGGCGCCGTCATCCTGGTCTTTCAGGCAGCACTCCCACTCCAGCGTCGCCCAGCCGGCATAGTCATGGAGTGCCAGCTTGGAAAAGATCCCCTTGAAATCGACCTGGCCATCGCCCAGGGAACGAAACCGCCCTGCGCGATCGGCCCATCCCTGGTAACCACCGTAGATGCCCTGGCGCCCGGTCGGATTGAACTCGGCATCCTTGACGTGAAACATCCGAATGAAATCGCGGTAGATGTCCAGATAGTCCAGGTAGTTGAGTTGCTGCAGCACGAAGTGACTGGGGTCGAAGAGGATCTTGCAGCGCGGATGATTGCCCACCCGCTGCAAAAACATCTCGAACGTCACACCGTCGTGCAGGTCTTCGCCGGGGTGAATTTCGTAGCACAGGTTCACGCCCTCCTCGTCACAGGCATTGAGGATCGGCAACCAGCGCTTGGCCAACTCGTCGAATGCCGAGTCGATCAGGCCCGCGGGGCGCTGCGGGAACGGGAACAGATAGGGCCAGGCAAACGAGCCGGAGAACGTGCCCATGTCCGTCAACCCCAATCGGCGGGAAGCCTTGGCCGACAACAACAAGCGCTCCAGCGCCCACTCGGTCTTGCCGGCTGCATTGCCCTGTAGCGCTGGCGGGGCGAACCCGTCGCACAAGCTGTCATAGGCCGGATGCACCGCCACCAGTTGCCCGAACAGGTGGGTGGTCAACTCGCTGATCACCAGGCCGTGCTCTGCCAAGGTCCCGCTGATCTCATCGCAATAATCCTGGCTGTGTGCCGCCAGGCTCACATCGAACAGGCGCTCATCCCAGGCCGGAATCTGCAGCGCCTTGAATCCACGGTCCGCAGCCCAGGCCGCGATGGCTGGCAGGCTATTGAACGGCGGCGCGACGTCACTGAATTGCGCCAGGTGCAAGCTCGGTCCCTTGAGGGTTTTCATCGTTCACTCCATTTCTTTGTCGATTGACAAAGAATAGAGACGTTGAACAAAGTCCGTCAATACGTCGACTTGCTTTTTTTGTCGATCGACCAATAATAGCGCCAACCCCACGACCCTTCCCCCATTGAGACCCCCACCCCATGGCTGGCAGACCCCGAGAGTTCGACCGCGATCAAGCCTTGCGCAACGCCCGCGATGTATTTTGGCGGCGCGGCTTCGAAGCCACGTCCATGTCCGACCTGGTCGAGGCGCTAGGCATCGCGTCGGCGCGGATCTACGCCGCGTTCGGCTCCAAGGAAGCACTGTTTCGAGAAGCCGTCGCCCTCTACGAGTCCGCCGATGGAGCCTTTGCCGACGCCGCCCTGACCGGGGAAAGCAGTGCTCGCGACGCTATCGAGCGCATGCTCAGGGACGCCGTCGAGCTGTACACCCTGCCCGGTCGGCCACAAGGTTGCATGGTGGTCTCGTCGGCCACCAACTGCTCGCCCGACAACGACGGCATCCGCGAGTGGCTGGCCGGGCATCGGCGCAACCGGACCCAGTCGATCATCGAACGCCTGGAGCAGGCAGTGCGTAGTGGCGAGTTGCCCGCGCGCACCGACGTGACGTCCCTGGGTGACTGCTACGCGACCCTGCTGCACGGGTTGTCGGTCCAGGCACGAGACGGGATCGCCAAGGCCCGCCTGCTGGCGATGATTCCCATGGCGTTGGCGGCCCTGGATGCGGCGGTCGATAAAGCGCAGCGCTGATCTCGCTACAACTCACTTGCCAACCCCGCACGGTGACGCTAGTGTCAGGACCATGAACCAGCCCCGCACGACCTCGACCACCTTTACCACGACCGCCCAGGGCGGGTCGTGAGAGGTGCCGTGAGCGGCTAAGCACACGTTACCCCAAAGGCCCCGCCAGCAATGGACGGGGCCTTTTTTTGCGCCGCTGTCGCTGGTTTACGACAAGGAAATGCAGCATGCACGCACTGTTGATTCTCGATATGCAAGTTGGCCTGTTCCACGGCCCGGACCCGCTTTGGCGCAGTGCCGCGCTGCTGGACGCGGTCAATCTGCTGCTGGACAAGGCCCACCAGGCCGGCGCGCCGGTGTTCCTGGCCCGGCACGTTGGCCCGCCCGGGTCGCCGATCGAACCGGGCAGCCCGCTGACCCACCTGATTGATGAACTGCGGCTACAGGGCGATGAAGTGATCTTCGAAAAGTACCGTCCCAGCGCCTTTGCCGCCACGCCCCTGGCCGTCTGGCTACGGGAGCGTGGCGCAGAGGGCGTGGTGATCGCCGGACTGAAGACTCAGTACTGCGTCGACAGCACCTGCCGTGTCGCCCGCGACCTGGGCCTGGACGCCGTGCTGATCGAGGACGCCCACAGTTGCAGCGACACCGAGGTGTTGAGCGCCGAGCAGATAGTCGCCCACCACAATGCGACGCTGGCGGGGCCTTTCTGCCGGCTGGTACGGGCCGCGGACTGGAACTTCCAGCCATTAAGGACAAGCGCACCATGAACAGCCAGGTACGCCGCGCCCGTGCCGAAGACGCCAGCGCTATCAGCCAGGTGGTGATCGCCGCGCTGCGCCACTCCAATGCCCAGGACTACCCGCCGACGGTCATTGCCCAGGTGGTGGAGCATTTTTCCCCGGCAGCGATCCGGCAATTCCTGGCGCAACGCCAGGTCTACGTGGCGACCCTGCAACAGCAGATCGTCGCCACGGCCAGCCTCGATCAGGACGTGGTGCGCAGCGTGTTCGTCGAGCCGGGTCATCAAGGCCGTGGTATTGGCCAGCAATTGATGGCGGTGATTCACGCAGCGGCCACCGAGGCCGGCCTCGAACAGTTGCGTGTGCCCTCCTCGCTCACCGCCGAGGGGTTTTATCGCCGGCTCGGCTATGCAAAGGTTCGCGACCAGCTGCAGGGCGCCGAACGCACCATCATCATGCACAAGCGGCTGGTCTGAACCGCTGAGTGTCGGTGTTCCTCAGGTGGAGAATCCGAGATGTTAAGCATTGCGGATTCTCCATCCGACGCAATAGAATGCGAAACATTACCACTTGCTAGATTTTCTCATGAAGCCCTCCCCCGCAGCCGAGTCGTCGACGCTTGAAGCCCTGTACCGTGGCTATCATGGATGGTTGCTCGGCTGGTTGCGCCGCCGCGTGCAGTGTTCGCACCACGCTTCGGACCTGGCGCAGGACACCTTCATTCGCCTGCTGGCGGCCGGCCCTTACGTCGCCCCGCGTGAACCCCGGGCCTTCCTGGCCACTGTGGCCCGGCGCCTGTTGATCGACAATGGCCGACGCCTGCGCCTGGAGCTGGCGTTTCGCGAGGAGCTTGAACGCTGCGCTGCCTACCTCGATCAAGCGCCGTCGCCGGAGCAGATCCTCCAGGCCATCCAGATCCTCGAAGCCATCGACCGGGCATTGGCCCGGATGAAACCCCGGGTGCGCGAAACCTTCATCCTGCGTCATCTCGATGGCCTGGGACAGGCGCAGATTGCCGAGCGCCTGGGGGTGACCGTGCGCACGGTGCAACATGACCTGGTGGAAGCGCTGCTGGCCTGCGACGCATGTGCCCAGGCATGAAACCCGCAATCGCCCCCCAGGTATTGCGCCAGGCCGCTGAATGGCTGGTGCGCCTGGATCACGGCAGCGATGCCGATGCGCAGACCGAACAACAGTTCCGCGCCTGGCTGGCGGCAGACCCGCAGCACCACGAGGCGATCACGCGGCTGCAGGGCCACATTGCGCCCCTGCAGGAACTCCCTGCGCGGGCGGCCCTGCGCCGAGCACAGCCACCGCGGCGCCGGGCGTCGGGGGTCAAGGGCCTGGCGTTGTTGGCAGTACTGGGGCTGACGGGAGCACCCGGCTACCAGTATTGGCAGAACGGTTACCTGCTGGCCGATCACAGCACCGACAGCCGCCAGTGGCGGCACGAATACCTCGCCGATGGCAGTCAACTGCAGCTGGACAGCAGCTCCGCCGTCGACCTCGACTTCCACTCCGCGCAGCGTCGTGTGCGATTGCTCGAAGGCGAGATCCTGATCGACGTGGCCAAGGACGCCCAGCGGCCGTTCTACGTCGACACCCCCCACGGCACAATTCGCGCCCTGGGTACGCGGTTTATCGTCGAGCGCATCGGCGACGCAACCCAGGTGAGCATGCTGGAATCCTCGACCCGCATCGACAGCGGCGGACGCAGCCTGACCCTCAATCCGGGCCAGCGCGTGCGCTTCGACGCCCAGGGGTTGGGCGCCGTCAGCCAGGTCGATGGCCCTGCTTTGCAAGCCGCGTGGAGTGCCCACCAGTTACTCGCCCACGACCAATCCCTGGCCGATGTGCTGGCACGAGTTGCGCGCCATCGCCCGGGGCTGTTGATCTTCGACCGTCAGGCCCTGCAGGCCTTGCGCGTGACGGTGATGCTGCCGGCCGACGACAGCGACCGCGCCCTGCGCCTGCTGGCGCGCACCCTGCCGATCGAGGTGAAAAGCTACAGCCCGTGGATCACCCGGGTGTCGCTGAAACGCGAAAGCGAATAATTTTTCGCGGTTATTTCATGTTTGCGATTCTGCTGCGTCCTTCCTTTGGCCAACATTGATAAGGAGCACACAGAAGATGGCTTCAACGTCGTTCACCCGCAGCGGTTTGCTGCTCGCCAGCCACATGCTGCTGGGCAGCCTGCCGCTGGCCCTGCCCACCCTGGCGTATGCCCAACAGCAAACCCAGGCCTTCGATATCGCGCCCGGCCCGCTCGGCGAAGTGCTCGGCCGCTACGCCCAGGCCGCCGGCGTGCCGATCGCGTTCGCCTCGCACCAGGTCGAGGGACTGCGCAGCGAGGGTGTACGCGGCAGCTACAGCGTCGCCGAAGGATTCGCGCAGATCCTGCGTAACAGCGGCATGGACGCCAGCGCCAGCAACGACGGCTATCAGTTGGTGAGTCGGCCACTGTCCACGGGATCGATTGCGCTGGAGGCGACAGAAGTCACTGCCAACCAGTTGGGAACCATCACCGAAGGCACCGGTTCCTACACCCCGGGCACCATCGCCACGGCCACCCGCCTGGTCCTGACGCCGCGGGAAACCCCGCAGTCGATTTCAGTGGTGACCCGCCAGACCATGGATGACTTCGGCCTGGTCTCCATCGACGACGTGATGCGCCATACACCGGGGATCACGGTCTCGACCTACGACAGCGAGCGCACCAACTACTACGCCCGTGGTTTCTCGATTCAGAACTTCCAGTACGACGGCATTCCGACCCTGCGCAACGATGCCTTCTCGGCCGGCCAGACCTTGACCGACATGGCCGTCTACGACCGTGTCGAAGTGCTCAAGGGGGCTACCGGGTTACTCACTGGCGCAGGTGGCCCCGGCGGCACCATCAACCTGATCCGCAAGAAACCGACCGCCGAGTTCAAGGGCAACGTGGAGCTGGGCGCTGGCAGCTGGGACAACTACCGCTCGCAGATCGACCTCAGCGGGCCGTTGACCGAAACCGGCAATGTGCGGGCACGGGCGGTCGCCGCCTACCAGGACAAGCATTCGTTCATGGACCATTACCAGCGCAAGACCAGCGTCTACTTTGGTACCGTGGAAATCGACCTCAACCCCGACACCCTGCTGACCCTGGGTGCCGATTACCAGGACAACGACCCCAAAGGCTCGGGCTGGTCCGGCAGCCGCCCACTGTTCGATTCCAATGGTGATCGGATCAGCCTGCCACGCGCCTTCAACAATGGGGCGAAATGGAGTGGCTGGGAGCAGTACACCCGCACGGTATTCGCCACCCTGGAACACAGCTTTGCCAATGAGTGGGTCGCCAAGGGCCAGTACAACCACCAGATCAATGGCTATCACGCCGAGATCGGTTCGGTGCAGAGCAGCCCCAATGCGCTGACCGGAACCTCCAGCGTGTACGCCAACAAGTTCACCGGGGAAACCACCAGCGACAGCGGCGACTTTTACCTGTCCGGGCCCTTCAGCCTGCTGGGTCGCGAGCATCAGTTGGTGGTGGGCACCTCGGCCTCCAACTCCCACTGGAAAGCCAAGAGCTACTACAGCCCGACCTACACCAACAACGTGATCGACTTCTACCACTGGGACGGCGACAGCATCAAGCCGGACTGGGGCGTGGCCACCCCGACGGATGAAACCACGCGCCAGACTGCCGGCTACACCACGGCACGTTTTAACCTGACCGATGAGCTCAACCTGATGCTCGGCGCACGCGTGGCGAATTATTGGCTGACGGGCACCAGCGACACCCGGGAAACCGGCAAGCTGGTACCGTACGCCGGCGTCACCTACGACCTCAGCCAGAACCTGTCGTTGTACGCCAGCTACACCAGCATCTTCATGCCACAGCTCTACTACATCGACAGCCAGAACAAAGTCCTGGAACCGGATGAGGGCAAGAACTACGAGCTGGGCATCAAGGGCGAGTATTTCGATGGCCAGCTCAACACCAGCCTGGCGTACTTCGAGATCCACGAGACCAACCGTGCCGAGGCCGACAACGCCTACAACGCGGCCCCGACCAACCCCGCCGTGGAGTACGCCTACCAGGGCATCAAGGCCAAGACCAAAGGCTACGAAGCAGAAATCTCCGGGCAGTTGGCCCCTGGCTGGCAATTGCAGGCCGGCTATACCCACAAGGTCGTGCGTGACGAGCACGGCAACAAGGTGTCCACCTGGGAACCCGAGGACCAGTTGAGCTTCTACAGCAGCTACAAACTCCAGGGCAACCTCGACAAGTTGACCCTCGGCGGCGGTGCACGCTGGCAGGGACAAGGCTGGCAGGTCCTGACCAACCGGGCCAAGTCCAGCGAGGAGAAGTTCTCCCAGGATGCTTACTGGCTGGTGGACCTGATGGGCCGCTATCAGTTCACCGAACACCTGTCGGCCACGGTCAACGTCAACAACCTGTTCGACAAGTACTACTACACCAACATCGGCTTCTATAACTCCTCGTACTACGGCGACCCACGCAATGTGATGGTGACCAGCCGCTACGACTTTTAAGCCATGGCCCACACGCCGAGCAGACACTGGCGGTCAGCTCGGCTCAAGCACCGGAACCAGGCACCGGGCACCGCTACAAGTAAGGTTGGATATTGGCCAGGGTGCGCTCGACATACAGCTGTTTTTCTCCCACCGGGGCCACGTAGTGCACCGCATTGCTGGCCGCCTCCAGGCCCTGCAGGCGGGCGATGATCCAAGCCGCCAGGTAGGTTGACGCCAGGCAGCCGCCGGCGGTCGCCACGTTGCCCCTGGCGAAGAACGCCTGGTTCAGTACGTCCACCCCCGCGGCCTGGACCCAGGGTTTGGTGGTCAGGTCGGTGCAGGCCGGCACCCCTTCCAGCAGCCCCAGCTTGGCCAGCACCAGGGTCCCGGAGCACTGCGCCGCCAGCAGTTGCCGCCTCGGGTCCAGGCGCAATTGACCCATCAGTTGACTGTCCTCGACCACTTCACGGGTCAGCGCACCGCTGCCGACAATCACCGCATCCGCCTCGTTCGCCTCCTGCAGCGTGGCCTGGGACTCGATCACCAACCCGTTCATCGAGCGCACGCGCAACGTCGGGCTGGCAATCGACACGCGCCAGCCCGGGGTCTTGATCCGGTTGAGCAGCCCCAGGGCAATCAAGGAGTCGAGTTCGTTGAAACCGTCAAAAGTCAGGATCGCGATATGCATGACCGGGTCGTCCGCTGAGTGGGCTGGCGTCCGCCTGTTGGGGCGGTTGTGCGGTCTCAGGCTAGGGCCAATAATCAGTACAATCAAATTATTGTACTGGATACAAGCCCATGGCCCGTTCCCGCTACAAGTACCTGGTGGACGCCTTCGCCGCCGACATCCGTGCCGGCCGCCTGACACCCGGCACCCGCCTGCCCACCCATCGCCAACTGGCCACCCGCGAAGGCCTGGCCTTGGCCACCGCGACCCGGGTGTATGGCGAACTCGAAGCCATGGGCCTGATCAGCGGCGAAGCCGGCCGGGGCACTTTTGTCCGTGAGACTGCGCTGCCCGCCGGGCTGGGAGTCGACCAGCACGCCGTCGCCGCGGGCCTGCTCGACCTCAACTTCAACTATCCCGCACTCCCCGGTCAGGCCGAACTGCTGCGCGGCGCCTTGCGGCAACTGGCGAACAGCGGTGACCTGGAAGCCCTGCTGCGTTATCAGCCCCACGGTGGTCGCCCCCATGAGCGGGTCAGCGTCGCCCGGCACCTGCACTGTCGCGGTCTTGCGGTCAGTGAAGAGCAGGTGCTGATTGTCAGCGGCGCCCAGCACGGCCTGGCCGTCGCCCTGATGGGGTTATTGCGGGCCGGAGATGTGGTCGCCACCGACGCCCTCACCTACCCCGGGGTCAAAGTCCTCGCCGAGAGCCAGCGCCTGGAACTGGCGCCGATTGCTGCCGCCAACCAGCAACCGGACCTCGACGCCCTGGCGCGCCTATGCCAGCAACGCAAGGTACGTGCCGTGTACTGCATGCCGACCCTGCACAACCCGCTGGGCTGGGTGGCCAGTGCCGACTGGCGTCAGCGCCTGGTGCAGATCGCCCGCCAGCACGACCTGCTGATCATCGAAGACGCCGCCTACGCCTTTCTTGCCGATGACCCGCCAGCGCCCCTGGCTGCCCTGGCGCCGGAGCGCACCGTGTACGTCTCGGGGCTGTCGAAAAATGTCGCCACCGGCCTGCGGGTCGGTTTTGTCGCGGCGCCCCTGCCCTGGATCCCGGCCCTGGAACGGAGCATCCGGGCCACCGTGTGGAACACCCCCGGCGTGATGACCTCGATCGCCTGCAACTGGCTCGACGACGGCACCGTGCTACGCCTGGAACAACACAAGCGCGAGGATGCCAGACAGCGCCAAGCCCTGGCCCGCGCCGTCCTGCGCGGCCTGCCGTTCATCAGTCACCCCAACGCCTACTTCCTCTGGCTGCCCCTGGGTGAAGAAGTGCGCGCCGACCAGATCGCCATGGCCCTGCTGCGCGAGAACGTCTCGGTGTCGACCGCCGAACCCTTTGCCACCTCCAGCCACGTGCCCCACGCCATCCGCCTGGCACTGGGCTCCCTGGACCTGGCTAGCTTGCAGGTGGCCCTGGAAACGGTGAAGCGGGTGGTGGACAGGCATACGTATTAAGCCGGCTTGCGCCCGGTTGCCTCTGATCCCACCACCCCACGCGCCTCGAGCATCCGCACAAACATGCTCAGGCTTTGCGACACCGTGCCCCGGCGCCACACCAGCCAGGTGCGCAGGTAGCGGAACGACTCCGACAGCGGCCAGATGCTCACCGTGCTGCAACCGGGCATGCTCTCGAGCATGCTGCGGGGCATCAGGGCCAGGCCGGCACCGGCGCTGACGCAGGCGAGCATGCCGTGGTAGGACTCCATCTCGTGGATCCGCCCCGGCACTGCCGCGTCCTTGGCGAACCAGCTTTCGAAGTGGTGCCGGTAGGAACAGTTGGCGCGAAACGCATAAATGCTCTCGCCGTTGACCTCCCGCGCGCGGTGGATCGGCGGGTGATTGAGGGGGGCGATCAACACCATCTCCTCCTCGAACGCCGGCACTCCCTCCAGTGCCGGGTGCAGCACCGGTCCGTCGACGAAGGCCGCCGCCAGGCGCCCGGACAATACGCCGTCGATCATGGTCCCGGAGGGCCCGGTGGACAGGTCCAGCGCCACCTTGGCGTACTGTTGGTTATAGGCCGCCAGCAGTCCGGGAATGCGCACCGCCGCCGTGCTCTCCAGTGAGGCCAGGGAGAACGAGCCTTGGGGTTCTTCCCCGGCAACCGTCGCCCGGGCCTCCCCGACCAGGTCGAGAATCCGTCGCGCGTAGTCGAGAAAACTCCAGCCGGCCGGCGACAGGCGCAAGCGGCTTTTCTCGCGGATAAACAGATCCACCCCCAGGTCCTGCTCCAGTTGCTTGATCCGCGTCGTCAGGTTCGAGGGCACCCGGTGGATGTGCTGCGCGGCGGCACTGATGCTGCCATGCTCGGCCACGGCCTTGAAAATCTCCAGCTGGACCAGATCCAAGTCATTCTCCATTCGTGAACGATAGGCTCAGCATTATTCAGTTTTCAGCAGCCAAGCGCCAGCGTAGCCTGCATCCATTCCCACCCAGCAGGACGGTGCCATGACCCAGATTTCCAGCCTCACCCATGCCCTTTCGATCAACCCCGCCACCGCCGAGCAGATCGGCCACTACCCTTATGAGTCCGCGACTGAACTGGATGCGGCGCTGGCCCGGGCCAGTGCCGGGTTCGCCACCTGGCGCCGTACCCCGCTCGCCCAGCGAGCCCAGGCCTTGATTGCCCTGGCCCAGGCGCTACGCGACAACGCCACGAGCATGGCCCGGATGATCACCCTGGAAATGGGCAAGCCGCTGACCCAGGCCCGTGGTGAAATCGAAAAATGCGCCCAGCTCTGCCTGTGGTACGCCGAACACGGCCCGGCCATGCTCGCTGCCGAGCCGACCCAGGTGGAAGGCGCCAAGGCGCGCATCGAGTACCGCCCGCTGGGGCCGATTCTCGCGGTGATGCCGTGGAACTTCCCGATCTGGCAAGTCCTGCGCGGCGCGGTTCCAGCCCTGATCGCCGGCAACACCTACGTACTCAAACATGCACCGAACGTGATGGGCAGCGCCTACCTGCTGCGCGATGCCTTGCGCCAGGCCGGGTTTGCCGAGGGTGTGTTCGAAGTCATCAACGTCACGCCAGACGGCGTCTCCAGTGCGATTGCCGATCCACGGATCGCCGCCGTGACCCTGACCGGCAGCGTGCGCGCCGGCATGGCCATCGGCGCCCAGGCCGGTGCGGCCTTGAAAAAATGCGTGCTGGAACTGGGGGGCAGCGATCCGTTCATCGTGCTCAACGACGCCGACCTCGATGAAGCGGTCAAGGCCGCAGTGCTCGGCCGCTACCAGAACACCGGGCAAGTCTGCGCAGCCGCCAAGCGCCTGATCATCGAACAGGGCGTGGTCGAGGAATTCACCCGCAAGTTCGTCGAGCTGACTCGCCAACTGGTGGTCGGCGACCCCTTGGCCGACGCAACCTACATCGGCCCGATGGCACGTGTTGACCTGCGCGACGAGCTGCACGAGCAGGTGCGCGAGACCCTGGAGCAAGGCGCGACCTTGCTGCTGGGTGGCGCCAAGGCCGAAGGCCCGGGCAACTACTATCCGCCGACGATTCTGGCCGACGTCACCGACCAGATGACCGCCTTCCGCCAGGAACTGTTTGGCCCGGTGGCGTCGATCATCACCGCCCGCGATGCCGCCCATGCACTGGCGCTGGCCAACGACAGCGAGTTCGGGCTGACGGCGACTGTCATCAGCCGCAACCTGGAACTGGCCCGGCAACTGGCGGACGAACTGCAAACCGGTGGCGTGTTCATCAACGGCTACAGCGCCTCCGACCCTCGTGTGAGCTTCGGCGGCGTGAAGAAAAGTGGTTTTGGCCGCGAACTGTCGCACTTCGGCGTCCGCGAATTCTGCAACGTCCAGACCGTGTGGCTGGATCGCCGCTGAGGGCAGCAAAAAACCCGGGAGCACCAGGTTCCCGGGTTTTTAGCGGTGCAAGGGGCTAACGATCAGTCCTGATCCTGGTTCAAGGCTGAGCCAAACACCCCGTGGTAGAACTCCCCGACCCAAGGACCGAACTCCGGTCCGTAGTTCTGTTGCAGGTCGATGTTGTACTGGCTGAACACACCATTGACCAACTGCGGCTCATTGATCATGAACCAGGGTCCGCCGCTGCCACCCGCCGTCAACTCATCGTGCTTGACCACGATAGACGGCGCGGCACTGGCCACCTGACTGCCAATGCTCTGCCATGGCACTTGACCGTCGAACGGGAACAGCACCGTGGCTTGCCCCGGATAACCGGTGTTCCTCCAGCAACCGGCAACCATGCCCCACTGCAAGCCCACCCAGCCGACCACATCCCCTACTCCGCGGCCATCGGGGCCGGGTTTGACCTTACAGAAACCCAGGTCCCAGGCCGGGCTCTGGGTGCTCTCCCAGGCTGTCGGCCAATTCCAGTTCTCCACTTGCCAGCCACCGTAAGGGGCGTTGCCGTTTTCATAGGCGGGGACGAAATAGAGATTGCTGGCTTGATGCCCATCGAGCAGCAGGCAGTGGGCCGCCGTCAAAATCCCGGATCGATGCACCACCACCGCCGACGCGGTGCACGGCCTGCCATTCATATCGAAGAACAGCTTGCCGACGGTACGCTGCGGGTACTCATGCAGGTGCTGAACCCGCGAAGTATCTGGCCCCAGGTGCACACTCAAGCTGCCCGCAGACGGCGGTGTCCCCCCGGCCAACAGACTGTTGGCGTCGCCGCCGACGATCGACCGGCCAGCCTCCGGCAGCGGGTATTCATCCAGCGCGTGAGTGGAGCGATCCAGTGGCTGTGCGCTGGCCATGCGTTCGGCGGTCCACAGCGCGGCAAGGTCTTCGAGCGATGTGGTAACGCTCGCGGAAAAGTCCTGGGCATGCACGGCGGTGGCCAGCCATGGGCCCACCGGGTAGAGGTTGGCCTCCACCAGGTACCAGACGATGTTCCAGCTGTAGCCTCGGTCGTAGTCGCTCTTGACGAACACATCGCCGCTACTGCGACCGATTACCTGCTCGCTGACTTTGTGCCAGTCGCCGCCCGTGCCATCGTCCCAGTTGCAGATGATGTCCCAGCCGACAATCACCTTGGTCGAATCACGGAAGGAGAACACGTGTTTGTTCCAGCCGATCCGCCATTTCGCCTCGACATGGTCCGAGACGCTCTGGATGTTGATCCCCGGCAGGTCGCCTTTCTGGAACCCGAAGCTCCAGCGCACCGTGCCCTTGTCGGCGTCGAAGTTCTGGTCCTTCTTCGGCTCGTTTTTTCCCGCCGCGACCACCTGGGTGTAGAACACCTGGCGGTTGTTGATCTCGCGCAGGCCGTTGAGCAGGCGATTGGTTTCATCGGCTAACAACTCGATCATTTTCGAGTCTTTGGGCAAGGAGGCTTGCTGCGCCTGGATTTTCGATTCCAGCCGGTGGTACGGCTCCTCGACCAGGCGTCGGCCGAAGTCCGGGCAGCTACTGAACAAGGCGCGCGCCAGCCAGAAACGGTTGTAGAGAAAGCTCAGCTCGGAAAACACCACCGGGCTGACCGGCACTTCGCCGGAAATCGACGGGTCGATCACTCGATAGTGCTGCAGGTAGGTTTCCAACTGATTGGCTTGCAGCGACTGGTTGAACCACGGCAGCAACTCGGTGACGATGGTCTCGGCGGTCCAGCCCGTTTTCGGTGGCGAGGGGATCGCGCTGTTGACCCCGGTGGCCTTGATCCGCACTGAGACGCTGGCGTTGTGTTCCTTGGAGATTCTCTCGAAGCTGGCGCTGCCCTCGGTACTGAACACCTGGGGCACATCGGCGGCCATCGCGGCGGTGAACTTGTTGCGTTGCTCGGCGCTGGAAAAACGGCACTGGTAGATCGCATACAAGGATGAACCGGCCCTGTAGCCTGCGACAAAATAGTCGCCGTACTTGCTGCGAAAATCCTCGCCTGGAGTCACGTTCAGTTCGTTCTTCTGCGCTAGCGCGTACTGGCTCTCCTCGATCGACACCTGGGCCACCAGTGTCACACTCAGCTCGGAAACCGCCATCTCGTTGAGGAACGAGGTACTGGCCGAGACATTCACCCCCTCAAGGTTGTAGGCGGCCTTCACCGAGCCGGAAATCATGCTCTGCAGGTCGCTCTCGGACTGCACCAGTGAATAGATGAATTCCGTCGACTTCTGCCCCGCCGGGGTCACCGTGAACGGCTTGACCGCCGAGGCACGCAATTGACCGGTGATGGCATCGACACCCAACCCGAGCTGGTAGCTCTTTTGCCACGGCTGGCCCACCACTGTGGTGTTGAGCAGGGAGGTCACCGGATTGCTTGAGATCTGTTTCATGGGTCGTTCTCCTTAACAGTTTGAACCGCACAATCGTCACTGGCGCCCGACACCCTTGCGGTGCACTTAGCGCGTCACCACCCTGGCAAGCTTGTGCCAGGCCCACAAGCAATGGCGCATGCGTGCTGCGCACTTCGCGTGCGTGGTGCTCAGTAGCCGCTGGCAGGGTCTTGAAGAACACGGATCAGGTGCGCACGTGCCCGGTCACACAGATCGGGGAAAGGCTGCTCGACCGGCCATGGTGCCGGCTCTCGGTGCTGCTCCATGCCACCGCGCCCCAGCAGCAGCCAGTCCGCCGATACGTCCAGGTACTCGCACAGGGCGATGACATTGGCCAGGGTCATGGGACCGCCCTGGCACCAGCGCGATACCGCGCTTTCGCTAACCCCCATGGCGGCAGCCAGCGCGTAGTGTTTGTTGATGTGGCGTTGCCCCATCGCCTTGCGGATACGTCGTCCTCGATTCAGTGGCATGTCAGCCCCTCTGCAATGAATATCCTGTAGGGAAATCTGGCACAAAAGCCAAGCACCAGTGAGCGATCGCAGGGGGAACTGTGCGGCAGCTAGCAAAGCGCGGGGGGAGACAGCAAAAAAACCGAGGGGTATCAGCTAATTTCGAGCAGTTAAACGATGCCGGGCCTTGTGGGAGCAGCCGGGCGGCGTTCCGTTTGCTCGCGAAAAACGTCAACGATAACGCGTGCATTCAGAATAACCGCGGCGCTCTCCAGACCATCGCGAGCAGGCCGCAAGCGGGCGCTCGCTCCTACATTAAATTTGCTGAGTGTCTGCAAAACCTGCGGGCGGCCAAGCTCACTGTAGGAGCGAGCTCGCGAAAAACGTCAACGATAACGCGCACATCCAGAATAACCGCGGCGTTCTCCAGACCATCGCGAGCAGGCCGCAAGCGGGCGCTCGCTCCTACAGGGATTGCGCCGGGCCTTGTGGGAGCGGCCGGCGTGCAACGCCTTAGTGCTGGAGGATTTTCGAGAGGAAACTGCGGGCCCGGTCCGAGCGTGGGGCGCCGAAGAACTCCTCGGACTTCACGTCCTCGATGATCTCACCGCCATCCATGAACACGATGCGGTCGGCCACTTTGCGCGCGAAGCCCATTTCATGGGTCACGCACATCATGGTCATGCCCTCGCGGGCCAACTGGACCATGACGTCCAGCACTTCGTTGACCATTTCCGGGTCAAGCGCCGAGGTCGGTTCATCGAACAGCATGGCGATCGGGTCCATGGCCAGGGCCCGGGCAATGGCCACCCGCTGTTGCTGGCCGCCGGACAACTGGATCGGGTACTTGTGCGCATGGCTCTTGAGCCCGACGCGTTCCAGCAGGGCCATGCCCTTTTTGGTCGCCGTGTCACGGTCGCGACCCAGCACCTTGATCTGCGCCAGGTTGAGGTTGTCGATGATGCTCAGGTGCGGGAACAGTTCGAAATGCTGGAACACCATGCCAACCCGCGCACGCAGTTTCGGCAGGTCGACACCCTTGCCCGTGACAGGCTGATTCTCGATAAAGATCTCGCCTTCCTGCACCGGCTCCAAGCCGTTGACGCATTTGATCAGGGTGCTCTTGCCGGAACCGGATGGCCCGCACACCACCATCACTTCACCACGCGAGAGCTCGGTGGTGCAGTTCTTCAGGACCTGGAAGTTGCCGTACCATTTGCTCAGGTTTTTCATCTGGATCATGCGGTTCTCCCTACATTTCTTTTCAAGCGCTTGGTCAGGCTGGAGAGCAAGTAGCAGATCACCAGGTAGACCAGGGCCACGAACAGGTACAGCTCCACCAGGCGCCCGTCACGCTGGGCGAACTTGCTGGCCGCGCCGGTAAAGTCGGCGATGGACAGCACGTACACCAGTGAGGTGTCCTGGAACAGGATGATGGTCTGGGTCAGCAGCAAGGGGGTCATGCGACGCAACGCCTGGGGCAGGATCACGTAGATCATCGATTGCGCCGGACGCAGGCCGAGGGCGGCCGCGGCCTGTCGCTGGCCGCCAGTGATGCTCTGGATACCGCCACGAATGATCTCGCTGTAGTAGGCCGCCTCGAACATGCAGAAGGTCACGAAGGCGGTGACCACCGGGCCGATCTGCACCGGGCGTTCGGTGCCGAAGGCCATCTGCAGGAGCAAGGGCATCAGGAAGTAGAACCAGAAGATCACCAGCACCAACGGGATGCTGCGCATCACCGTCACATAGCCCAGGGCAAAGCCGCGCAATACGCGGTTGTGCGACAGGCGCATGAGGGCCAGGAAGGTACCGGCGACGATGCCGACCGACATTGCCACCAGGGTCAGCAGCAGGGTGAATTTCAGGCCATTCCACAGGGCCGGCATGGCCCGGACAATGACGCTTGGGTCTAGATCAAACATGACTACCTCGTCGCGCCGCGAATGGCCAGGGAACGTTCGATGTGACCCATGACAAAGGTCACCAGCAGCGAAATCACCACGTAGATCACGGTTGCGGCGGTGAACGCCTCAAAGGTGTTGAACGAGTACTCGCTGACGTTGCGCGCCTGCGCGGTCAACTCCATCAAGCCGATGGTCAGGGCCACCGATGAGTTCTTCAGGGTGTTCAGGGCCTCGGAGGTCAGCGGCGGGAATACCACGCGGATCGCCTGGGGCAACAACACCTGCAGGTACATCTGGGTCGGGCGCAGGCCCAGCGCCAGGGCCGCGCCCCGCTGCCCGCCGGCGACCGACTCGATACCGGCCTTGAACAGCTCCGACAATTTGGCCGAGGTGAACAGGGTCAGCGCCACCACGGCACTGAAGAACGAGGGATAGGGCAAATCCTGCTTGAGGTAATCACCCATCGACACCGGGAGTAACTCGGGCACCACGAAGAAGCAGATGAACATTTGCACCAGCAGCGGGATGTTGCGAAACACCTCGGTGTACAGGTTGCACAGCCATACCAGTGGCCGCAGCGTACTGGTGCGCAGGGTGCCGACCAGGCCACCGATCAACAACGCGAGGATGAACGCGACCAGGGTGGTCGCCAGGGTCCAGCTGGTGCCGGTGACCAGCCAGTGCAGATACGACGAAGTTTCTCCGGGAGCGAAATCCCAGAACACGCTCCAGTTCCAGTTGTAATCCATCAACCACCAACCTTTAAGAAAAAGCACAACGCTTGCACGCTGGACACGCTCTCCCCTGCGCAGGAGCTGGCAAGCCAGCGCCCGCGCCTTGAAAAGCGCCTCAGCTCATTGGCAAACCGGCATCAGACGCCGGTGTCGTTCGGGTGCGCGATGGCTTGTTTCAGCGCGTCGCTCATCGGCAGGTTGATCACGGCATTCTTCGGCGGGATCGGCTGCTCGAACCATTTCGGGTACTGGGTATCGATCACGCCAGTGCTGTAGAGGTTGCGCAACACGTCATCGGCAAAGGACTTGAACTGCGGGTCGTTCTTGCGGATGCCGATGGCATAGGGTTCGGCGGACATCGGCTCGGGCAGCAAGGTGTAGGCATCCGGGCTGCGGCTTTGGGCGATGGTTGCCATCAACTGCACGTCGTCGTTGATGTAGGCCACGGCGCGCCCGGTTTCCAGCATCAGGAAGGCTTCGCCACCGTCCTTGGCATTGAGGATTTTCAGGCCCAGCTGTTTTTCCCGGTCCAGGTTCTTGGTGATCCACTCGCCGCTGCCCCCGGTAATCACCACCACCGCCTTGCCCTTGAGGTCGGCGACGCTGTTGATGCCGGCGGTCTTCTTCACCGCGTACTTGGCGCTGGCCACATAGCTGGTGAGCAGGAAGCCGATCTGTTTCTGGCGCTCGACGGTGTTGGTGGTCACCCCACATTCCAGGTCGATGGTGCCATTGATCAACAGTGGCGTACGGGTCGCCGCGACAACCGAGACGTACTCGGTCTTGAGGCCCGGCTCGCCCACCTTGACCTTGATCTGGTCGACGATTTTCTGGCACAGCTCGATGCTGTAGCCGATCGGTTGCTGGGCATCGTTGAGGTAGGAAAACGGCAACGAGGCGTCGCGGTAGCCGAGGGTGACGGTGCCCGATTCCTTGATTTTCTTCAGGGTTCCTGTGAGGTCGTCAGCCTGTGCAACGCTGGTGCCCAGACAAGCAGCGACGACTAGGGCAAGCAGCTGTTTCTTTTTATCGAGCATGGGGATCTCCGACTATTGTTATGGCAGCTTTGGCACAGCGAAAGGGCGAAGAACTTCAGCGCAAGGCATCCAGCGCTTCGCGGATACGAACGACAGCTTTTTGTAGGTTTTCCCGGGAGGTGGCGAACGACAGCCGGAAGTACCCCGGCAACCCGAACGCCAACCCCGGCACGACGGCGACACCGGCATGGTTGAGCAGATAGGCCGACAACTCGACGTCATCGCTGATCACCTGCCCGTCCGGGCTGACCCGACCGAGCAGTTGGCTGCACTCGGGGAAGGCATAAAAGGCCCCTGCCGGTGCGCTCAGGCGCAAGCCGGCGCACTGGCTCAGACCGTCCACCAACAGACGACCGCGCGCGGCGTACTCGGTGGCGCTGTGCTTGACGAAATCCTGCGGGCCTTGCAGCGCGGCGCGCGATGCCTCCTGGGAAATCGCGCTGGCGCCTGAGGTGCTTTGCGACTGGATCTTGCTGATCGCGGCGATCAGCGCCTTGGGGCCGGCGGCGTAGCCGATACGCCAGCCGGTCATGGCATAGGCCTTGGCCACGCCATTGATCAGCAGGGTGCGCTCACGCAGCTGCGGGCAGGCATTGGCGAAGGACACGAACGGTTGGTCGGCGAGCAGCACGTGCTCGTAGATTTCGTCGGACATCACCAGCACATTGGGAAAGTCTTCCAGCACCTTGCCCAGCGCTTGCAGCTCGGCGAGGGAGTAGATCGCGCCGCTGGGATTGGACGGCGAGTTGAGGACCAGCCAGCGGCTCTTCTCGGTCAGCGCGGCCTGCAGCGCCTCGGCGGTCAGCTTGAAGCCGACCTCGATGCCACAGGCAATCACCTGCGGGCTGCCGCCATTCAAGGTGACGATATCGGAATAGGAGACCCAGTACGGCGCGGGGATGATCACCTCGTCACCGGCTTCCAGGGTGGCCATGAAGGTGTTGAAGATCACCTGCTTGGCGCCATTGCCCACGGTGATCTCGTCGACGCTGTAGTCCAGGCCATTCTCGCGCTGGAACTTGCTGACGATCGCCTGGCGCAAGGCCAGGGTGCCCTGGGGCGCGGTGTAGCGGGTATGGCCGTCACGCATGGCCTGGCAGGCCGCGTCGATGATGTGGGCCGGGGTATCGAAATCCGGCTCACCCAGGCTCATGTCGACAATGTCGCGACCCTGGCTGGCCAGCTCCTTGGCACGCATGGAGATAATCATGCTCGGAGAAGAAGAGATCTGCTTGACGCGTTGACTTTCAAAACTCATGAAATGCCCGCCTTCCATGGAGGTCCGCTGAAGATCATGGAGGATCGTCAAGCGCCTCGCTGTTGTTGTACGACGTAGTATGACATGCGTTTTTCTGATTTCGCAATCGCCAAGTGCCAGTGTTTTTTTTCCACGCAAAAAAGCCCGTCATCCCACGATAACCAGTGGTTATCGTGGGATGACGGGCTTGATGGGTCTAGATGAGGGTGATGGCAGCGCTAGGTTCAAGCAGAAAAAAATCGCTGCCTGGGTTGCTTAACCCCGAAAGAGGTACGATGACTTAACGACCTCTTCCGGGAACTGAGACCTTCCAGCACCTAGGCCGGCGTATTGAGGCACACCACCTTGGGCTGGGTCATTTCCTCATAGGCAAAGCGCACCCCTTCGCGTCCCAGGCTGCCGTACTTGGAGCCGCCGAACGGCATCGCATCGAAGCGGTAATCGGAGGAGTCGTTGATCATCACCCCCCCCGCCTCGATCCGCCGAGCAGCGCTCATGGCCGTGGCCAGGTTACCGGTGAAGATCCCTGCGTGCAGGCTGTACTCCGGCTCGTTGGCCAGCGCGATGGCCTCATCGAAACTGTCGAAGGGTTGCAGGACCACCACCGGGGCAAACACTTCATCGCGCCACAACCGGCTGGCGTGATCGACATTCTCCAGCACCGTTGCCGCGTAGCAGGAACCTTGGCGGCGATGACCGCAGAGCAGCGTGGCGCCCTCGCGCAAGGCTTCGTTGACTACCTGCTCGGCATTCTGTGCGGCCTGCGGGGTGATCATCGGCCCGATATCAGTGCTCGCCAAGGCAGGATCACCGGCGACCAGCGCCTCGGCCTGGCGCACGAAGCCTTCGCGAAAGGCCTCATAGACCGACGCCTGGACCAACAGGCGCTGGGTGCCGATGCAGTTCTGCCCGGCCGCCCAGAACGCCCCGGACACACAACTGTCGATCGCCGCCGGCAAGTCGCAGTCGCCCATCACGATCACCGGCGCATTGCCGCCCAGGTCCATGGCCAGCTTCTTCAGGCCGGCGGTGCGGGCAATCTTTTCGCCGGTGACGAAGCCGCCGGTGAAGGAAATCATCCGCACCTCGCGGGCGGCCACCAGCGCGCGGCCCAACTCGGCCCCACCGGTAGCGACCGTGACGACCGCCTCCGGCAGCCCGGCTTGCACCAGGTAATCCACCAGGCGCAGGGCCGACAAGGGCGCCAGCTCCGAGGGCTTGAGGATCACCGCATTGCCCCCGGCAATCGCCGGGCCGAGCTTGTGCGCCACCAGGTTCAGTGGATCGTTGTACGGGGTAATCGCGACGATCAGGCCCAACGGCTCACGGGTGAACCAGCCCTGGCGTGACTCGGAGCCTTCATAGGCATCGAACGGCACCACTTCGCCGGCGTTGCGCTTGGCCTCCTCGGCCGACAACTTGAGGGTATTGACGCAGCGCTTGACCTCTTTTTGCGCCTGCACTTGGGTCTTGCCGGCTTCCTCGACAATCAGCCGGGCAAAGCCCTGGGCGTCGCGCTCGATGGCCAGCGCGGCCTGCTCGAGAATCCGTGCGCGACGATGGCGCGGCAGCGCGGCGCAGAGGCGCGCGCCATGCCGGCCCTGCTCCAGCAGCTGCGGGACCTGGGCCGCATCCACCTTGACAACCGTGCCGACGACGCTGCCGTCAAACGGGTTCAACACATCGATGTGCGGTTCAACAACCGCCAGGGCCAGACGCGATAGGTTCACAGGCTTTCTCCTAGTGGGTGACCACGGATTGGTGCAGGCTGATGATGTCCGACAACAACGCGTACGCAGTTTCCATGCGCCCGGCGCCCGGCCCCGAGACCGTCACTGCACCGAGCAATGGGCTGGTGAACGACACGGCGTTAGTGGCGCCGCTGATCGCGGCCAATGGGTGGTCGTTGCGCAACAAGCGCGGTTCGACCCGGGCACTGACCGAGCCGTCGGCCTGACGCGTGGCGGCGCCAATCAGCTTCCAGCGCGCACCCTCCTGGCGAGCCTTGGCGATGTCGTCCAGGGTCAGGGCGCTGATGCCCTGGCAACTGACATCGCTGACCTGCAGCTTGGCGTCCAGCAGTTCATTGGCCAGGATCACCACCTTGAGGCGCACGTCGTAACCTTCGACATCGGCGCTCGGATCGGCTTCGGCGTAACCCAGTTCCTGTGCCTGGCGCACCGCCTCGGAAAACCCCAGGCCGCCCTCCATACAGGTCAGGACGAAGTTGGAAGTACCGTTGAGAATGCCCTCGAAGCCGTTGATCGCACTGCCGGCCAGGGTCTGTTTGGCCAGGCGGATCACCGGTGTGCCGCTCATCACCGAACCTTCGTATTCAAACGCCACCTTGTTGCGCAGGGCCAGGGCCTTGAGCTCGGCACCGTGCAGGGCAATCGGCCCCTTGTTGGTGGTCACCACATGCTTGCCGGCCTCCAGGGCCCAACGGCAGAACGAGGTAGCAGGCTCGCCATCCACTGGATTGGTAAAGGTCGCCTCGGCAATGATGTCTGCCCCCGAATCCTTGATCACCGCCTCATTCAACGCCTCGACCGTGCCACCAGGCAACTGGGCCAAAGCCCCCTTGACCGCCGGCAACCGGGCCAGCACTCCAGCGTCCAGGCCTTCACGGCCAATCAACGAACCCAGGAACAAGTCAGTCACCCCGACAATCTTGAGGCTGAAACCCAGCTCGGTTTTCCAGTCTTCATTACGCTCGGCAATCAGTTGGGCCAACGCCCGGTTGACACCACCGAAGCCGACCAGCGCCAGTTTGTATTCAGTCATTTTGTTATTGCCCTTGATCCGGAAGATGGGTTGTTGGGCACTAGATTAGGCGGCGGGCCTGGGCAGTGAAATAGGCCAATTTGCTCTATTTCCTGAGCGTTTTGCCCAGGGTTTGCGCAATTTCACACGCCGTTGCGGGGGGCTCCCAGAGTGTGGTTTTGGGTGTTCGCAGATTTTGTGTACTGCCACTTATTTTGTGGGAGCGAGCCTGCCCGCGATGGCGGTGGGTCAGGCAGTATCGAGGTTGGATGGGGCGGCCTCATCGCGGGCAAGCCGCAAGCGGGCGCCCGCTCCCACAATGATTTTGGCTGTTCACAGATTCTGTATGCACCACATCAAACCTGTGGGAGCGGGCTTGCCCGCGATGGCGGTGGGTCAGGCAGTATCGCGGTTGGATGGGCCGGCCTCATCGCGGGCAAGCCGCAAGCGGGCGCCCGCTCCCACAGTGGTTTTGGCTGTTCACAGATTCTGTATACACCACATCAAACCTGTGGGAGCGGGCTTGCCCGCGATGGCGGTGGGTCAGGCAGTATCAAGGTTGGAGGCCGGCCTCATCGCGGGCAAGCGGAGCGCCGCCCGGCCCGCTCCCACAATGACTCCAGGGGTTCGCAGAGTTTGCATACCCCCGACTCGCCCTAAACCACCGAAGACAACACAAACGAGGTCACGGTGTTTTCCACCCCAGGCAGTGCCGAAATCTGCTTCCAGACCTTGTGCACCCGCTCGGGGCTGGCGGCGCCGACGCGGAGCATCAGGTCGAACTCACCGCTCATCACATCGCACTGGATGACTTCCGGGATCGCTCGCAGCGCCTGCAGCACCTCGGCCCCGCGCATGCGGTCGTAGCGGTAGACAAAGATCACCGCATTGATGTGCGAGGCGCCGGAATGCCCCTCGCCCGTGCGTACCGTATACCCCTGGATCGCACCGTCGCGCTCGAGTCGTTCGATGCGCTGGCGCACGGCATTGCGCGACAGGTTGACCTTGGCCGCCAGCTCCGCATGGGCGGCCCGGGCATTGAGCCGCAGCTCGGCGATGATGCGCTCATCGAGGGGATCGAGAATACGTTTCACCGGGCCTCCCAGGGCAGCGCGCCCAGGCGCTGGCGAAGTGTTTGCAAATCATCCGCCTCGATCCGAGACGCCCCGCCGCCGCCCTGCTCCACCACCGGGGCAGGCATCATGGGCAGGACGATCCCCAGCTCGGCGAGCAACTGCGCCGACTTGCCGGGAGCGATCTCGCCCAGGGTCACCATCGGCGCCACCAGGCTGCGGCGATAGAGCCGGGCCGCGAGCACCCCGGTCGCCGTGTGGGGATCGATGACGTAGCCGGTGTCGCGGTACAGCGCGCTGATTTCCTGCACCGTCTCGGCATCGCTGACCGCGTAGGAGTCAATGATCATCCGCGCCTGTAACCAGCATTCGTTGGCCATGCGCATCTCGCCAGTGGCCTCGAACCCGGCCATCAGCGCACTCACCGCCTGGCCATCTTGCCCATAAAGCGCCCAGAGCAAACGCTCGAGGTTGGAGAAAATCGACAGGTCCATGGCCGGCGACAGGGTCTGGTTGGCGTGCGACCGGCAGTAGTAATTCTTCAGGAACAGCTGGTGCAGCGCGTCATTCTGGTTGGTCGCGACAATGATCTGGGTAATCGGCAGCCCCATCTTCTGCGCAATGTACCCGGCATACACCTGGGCAAAACTCGCCGCCGGCACGCTGACGCCGATGGGCCGCTGACCGCCACCGAGTTGCAACACCCCATGGAAATAGAACACCAGTTGCGCCAGCACACTGACCCAGTTGCTGGAGTTGAAGCTGACCGCCTGCAAGTCGGCGCACGGCCACTGCTGGAATAGCTGACTGACCAGGGTCTGGCACTGATCGAAGCTGCCGTTGACCGCGAACCTGTGGACCCTGGGCCGGTTCACCGCCTGCAACTGCTGCCACTGCTGCGGCGCCACGCCAGTCTGCGGGTAAAGCAGCACCACTTCGGCTTGCGCGCAATGCTTGAATGCCTCGATGGCCGCCAGCCCGGTGTCGCCATTGGTGGCCCCCAGCACCACGGCCCGGCGCTGGCGTTTGCGCAAGAAGTGCTGCACCAGCTGCGCCTGCAGTTGCGCGGCAAAGTCCTTGGAGGAACCCGTGGGCCCGTGGAACAGCTCCAGCACCCACTCATTGCGGTCGACCTGGTGCAGGGGCGCTATCGCACGATGACTGAAACCGCGGCAGGCAGCCTTGAGCAATGGGCGTAAATCCGCTTCGGCAATCGCCTCACCGATAAACGGCTGCAACACCCGCCAGGCCAGTTCGTCATAGGCCAAGGTCGACCAGTTGGCAATGTCCTGCGGGCTGAAGTGCGGAAGGTCGACGGGGACGTACAGCCCCCCATCGTCGGCCAGTCCGGATAACACGACTTTTTCGAAGTCAGCCTCTACGGCCGAACTGCGGGTACTTACATAACGCATGGTTGGCTCCGGCCATTCATTTGTGACGATGTGCCTGCTCCACCAGCCAGGTGGCAAACATGATCGCGTCGGGGTGTTCGTCGGTGCCGGCACCGCGCACCAGGTAGAACGACTCGCTGGCTTCGATGCGCTGGGCGAAGGGTTCCACCAGGCGCCCGTCCTCGAGCATCTCGAGCACCATCGAGGAGCGGGCCAGGGCAATGCCCTGCCCCAGCTCGGCCATGCGCAAGGTCGAGATCAGGGTGTCGAACTGCATGCCGGTCGAGGAATCGACGCTGTCGGCGCCAACCATCTTCAACCAGTAGCCCCACCCTTCTTCGTAGCCCAGCACGTGCAGCAGCGGATGCTGGGCCACGTCGGCCGGGACCTTGAGCGCCGAGCGCGCCATCAGCGCTGGCGAGCAGACCGGGAACAGGCTGTCCCAGGTCAGGCGCTGCGCCACCAGGCCGGGCCAATGGCCGTGACCCCAGCGAATCTCCATGTCGTCCTCGCCGTCCAGTTCCTTGACCCAGATATTGCTGATGTAGCGGATGTCGACATGCGGATGGGCCTGGCGGAACCCCACCAGCCTGGGCGCCAGCCAGTGCACGAAAAACGACAGGCTGCCGCGCACCTTGATCGGCCGGCGCTTGTGCTGGCCGAAAATTTCGTTGGTGCCCACGGCCAGCCGGGTGATCGCGTCCTGCACCACGGGCAGGTAGGCCTGCCCTTCCTCGGTCAACCCCAGGCCACGAGGCAAGCGCTTGAACAGCGCCACCCCGAGATGGCTTTCGAGCTGGCGGATCTGCTGGCTGACGGCGCCCTGGGTGAGGAACAACTCGTCGGCGGCGTGGGTGAAGTTCAGGCAGCGGGCGGACACCTCGAAGGCCCGCAACCAGTTCAACGGGGGTAAGGTTTTTTGCTTCATGGCCTGGACCTCTGTGACACCCCCGCACCGAGCGAACCTGCCCAGCCCGCCGACGGTTACTAGAACGCATCGGACGGTTGTGCCAAGGGGGCAAGCGCCAAGCGGCGCTCACGGCTTTTGCGGGTAATGTAATACACGAAGTAGCACCAGGCGATGAAGGGCAAGCCGAAGTACAGGGCCACGCGCTGCTCAGGGTCGAAGGCGATCCCGATGCAGGCCAGGCTGCAGCAGACCAACGCCCCCAAAGGCACCCACGGATAACCGCGGACCCGGAACTTGAGGTCGTGGATATCGCCGCCGTTGGCCACGTAGTGTCGACGAAAGGCGATCTGGCTCGCAGCGATGCTCATCCAGACCACCACCACGGCCAGCCCGGAGATCGATACCAGTGCCAGGTAGATGGTGTCGGCGGCAAACACACTGCTGAGCAGCGAGGCGGCGCCCCCGGCCATGCTCACGATGATCGCGTTGAGCGGCGTGCCCATGCGGGTCAGGGCCGAGAATTGCTTGGGCAGGTGTCCCTGGTCGCTGAGGGTCCAGAGCATCCGCGAGGCGGCGTACAACCCGGAGTTGGCTGCCGACAGCAAGGCCGTGATGATCACGAAGTTCATGATGTCGGCGGAGTACGGAATGCCGATGTAGGTGAACACCGTGACAAACGGGCTCTCCACCAGCCCGGCCTGCTCACGGGGCAACAGGGTCGCGAGGACAAAGATGGTGCCGACAAAAAAGATCGCCAGGCGCAGCACTGTGGTGCGGATGGCCCGCGGTACATTGCGTTGCGGGTCCTTGGTTTCACCGGCGGCGATGCCGATCAACTCGGTGCCGGAGAAGGCAAAGGCCACCGCCAGCAAGGTCATGGCAATCGGCATGAAGCCGGTGGGGAACAAGCCTTCACGGGTGAAGTTGCCCAGGCCGATGCTGTGCACCTGGTCGATGTTCAACAGGCCGAGAATCGCCCCGCCGCCAATCACCAGGAACACCACCACCGTTATCACCTTGATCAGCGACAACCAGAATTCGGTCTCGGCAAACAGGCGCACGGAAATCACGTTGGTCAGGAACACCACCCCGGCAAACAGGGCGCTCCAGATCCACACCGCAGTGTCCGGGAACCAGCGCGTCATGAGGATGCCGGCGGCGGTGAACTCCGAACCGATGGCCACCGTCCAGGTCAGCCAGTAGAGCCAGGCCACCGTGTAGCCGGTGCCCGGGCCGAGAAAGCGCGTGGCGTAGGTGCTGAAGGAGCCGGTTTCCGGCATCTGCACCGCCAGTTCGCCGAGGCACATCATGACCATGTAGACCATCAGCGCGCCAATGATGTACGCAATCACCGCGCCCAGCGGGCCGGCCTGGTTGACGGTGTAGCCAGAGGTGAGGAACAGTCCGGTGCCAATCACGCCGCCCAATGCCAGCATGACGATGTGGCGGGTCTGCATTTCCTGTTTGAAACCGGAACGCGGGTCGAGTTGTTGTTCTTTTATGGACATGGTTGTTCTCATGAAAGGGGTTAGGGCACGCACTGGCGCCTGCGCTCGGTTGCCCGGCAGAGGCGCACCCAGGTTTTATTGTTATGGCTCTTCATGAAGTCCCCACGGGCGGTCTCGCCGTGGGGCTGGTGATCCCTCACTCGTCAGCCTGCGACCTCGGCGCTCGACGGATTGCAGGTAACACGCGCCATCGATGCGCTTTGCTCCTCGCGAATGCGCCGGACATGGGCAAACGCCTGCTGCAGATCCGCCAGCAGGTCATCGGTGTCTTCGATGCCGACCGAGACCCGCACCAATCCTTCGGAAATCCCCAGGGCGAGACGCTCCTCCAGGGTGTTCTCGACGTGGCTGGTGGTGCGGGCCGGGCCGTAGATGGTTTCCACCGCCCCCAGGTTGCCCGCGCAATGGGCATACCGCAGGCGTGGCAGCAGCACCTTGACCGTGTCCATGCCCCCCACCAGCACGAAGCTGACGATGGCGCCAAAACCACGCATCTGCGCAGCCGCGACACTGTGGTTCGGGTGGTTGGGCAACCCGGGGTAGCTGACCGACTCCACCAGCGCTTCGCTGCACAGGTAGTCCGCCAGGACGCGGGCGCTGTGCTGCTGTTGGCGCATGCGCAGCACCAGGGTCTTGATGCCACGAATGATCAGGTAGGCCGAGAATGGGTCGAGGGACGCACCATTGATTTCCCGGTAATGCCGGACCTGCGCCATCAGGGTTTCACTGCCGCACACCAGGCCGCCAAGCACGTCGCCATGGCCGCTGAGAAACTTGGTCGCGCTGTGGATCACCACATCCACGCCCAGCGCCAGGGGGTTCTGGTTCAGGGGGGTGGCGAAGGTATTGTCGGCCACCACCAGCGCACCGACACGCTTGGCCGCGGCGACCAGGCGCTGGATGTCGAGAATTTTCAGGGTCGGGTTGGTCGGCGTTTCCAGGTACAGCACACGACAGCCCTTGGCGATTTGCGCTTCGATCTCGGCGTGATCGAAGGTCTCGCACAAGGTCACTTGAACGCCCATGCGCGGCAGGAACTCTTCGAAGATCTTGTTGGTGCCGCCGTAGCTGTCCTTGGTCGACACCACCCGGTCACCATTGGCCAGGAAGGTGTAGAGCACACTGCTGATGGCCGCCATGCCGCTGCTGAACGCCACCGCGGACTCGGCCTGTTCCAGCTGGCGGATCTTCGCTTCGAGGGTCTCCACCGTCGGGTTGCTCATGCGGCTGTAGATGAAGCCTGGGGCCTTGCCCAACGCCACGTCGTACCAGACGTCGATGTCGTCGTAGGCATAGGCGGCACTGGCAACGATCGGCGTTTGCGTGGCGTTGTAGGGATGCCCGCCCTGCTCCCCGCCCCAGACCGCACGGGTCCCCGCGCCGGCCTGGGTGAGTCCTGCGCTGTCAGGTTTTTTATTCATAGAGACTACTCGCACTAAGGATGGCGAGCGTTCAGCCACTCACCGGGTATGGCGGCCAATATAGGGAAATACGCCGCCCCCGAGAAACGATGGAATCGGTGGCAAAGGGGCGGTTTTTTTAATGGCTGGGGGACGGGCTGAACGGTCAGGCTCCCACCTGCGGCGCCCCTTCAGGCTCATACCTGATCCATAGCCTCGACCACGCCGTTGTCCTCCCCCAGGAAGCCGCCGCTTTGATGCTGCCACAGCCGCGCATAAACGCCGTTCTTGCCGAGCAACTCGGTGTGGGTACCTTCTTCGATGATGCGTCCGTCATCCATGACGATGAGCCGGTCCATGGCCGCAATCGTCGACAGTCGATGGGCGATGGCGATTACCGTCTTGCCCTGCATCATTTCATCGAGGCTTTCCTGAATAGCCACTTCGACTTCCGAGTCCAGCGCGCTGGTGGCCTCGTCCAGCAGCAGGATCGGAGCGTTCTTGAGCATCACCCGGGCAATCGCGACGCGTTGGCGCTGGCCGCCGGACAGCTTGATGCCCCGCTCACCCACCAGGGTGTCGTAGCCGGTGTGGCCTTGTCGGTCACTCAGTTGGTTGATGAACCCATCGGCCTGGGCATTGGCCGCGGCGCTGCGGACCTGCGCGTCGGTCGCATCGGGACGGCCGTAGGCGATGTTGTCGCGAATGGAACGATGCAGCAGGGAGGTATCCTGCGTGACCATGCCGATGGAGGCACGCAGGCTGTCTTGTGTCACCTTTGCGATGTTCTGGCCGTCGATGCGAATCTCCCCGCTGTCGACGTCATAGAAACGCAGCAGCAAGTTGATCAGCGTGGACTTGCCAGCACCAGAGCGACCCACCAGGCCGATTTTTTCACCAGGGCGGATACTCAGGCTCAAGCCATCGAGCACCTGGCGTTCGCCACTGTAGTTGAAGCTGACCTTATCGAAGGTGACCGCGCCACCGCTGGTCATTAGCACGCCGGCATCTGGCGCGTCCTGCACCTTGGCGCCCTGGGTCAGCGTCGCCATGCCATCCTGCACGGTGCCGATGCTTTCGAACAGCGAGGTCATTTGCCACATGACCCAGTTCGACATGCCGTTGATACGCAATGCCATGGCAATGATTGCCGCCACGGCACCGGCGCCGATCTCGCCCTGATGCCATAACCACAGGGCATAACCCCCTGCCGCCATGATCAACGCCACCACCAGTGCCTGGTTGACGATATCGAACAGGCTGACCAGGCGCATCTGGCGAAAGCCGGTTTGCTTGAAATCCTCCATCGCTGCACGCGCGAAGTGCGCCTCACGATTGGAGTGGGAGAATAGTTTCACCGTCGTGATGTTGGTGTAGGCGTCCGAGATACGCCCGGTCATCATCGACCGCGCGTTGGCTTGTTCCTGCCCGACTTTCCCCAGACGAGGCACGAAGTACAGCATGGCCACGCTGAACAATACGACCCAGGCAATAAAAGGCAGCATCAGCTTCAGGGCGAAGCCGCCGGCCAGGGCGATGATCGCAATCAAGTACACGCCGATCCCGGGGGCGATCTCGATAAGGGTAAACAGCACATCGCGCACCGCTAGCGCAGTTTGCATCACCTTGGTCGTGACTCGACCGGAAAACTCATCGGAAAAAAAAGACAGGCTTTGCCGCAGCATCAGGCGATGGAAGTCCCAGCGCAGGCGCAACGGCAAGTTGATCGCCAATATCTGGTGCTGCACCATGGTGCGCAGCGCGACCAGGACGACACTGGTCACCATGACGATGCCCATGCCCCACAACACGCGACGTTCCTGCGCCGCCGCTGCACCGCCCGCCTGCCAGGTCGAGAGCAGGTCCACGACCTGCCCGAGGAAGTAAAACAACCAGGCTTCGTAGATCGACACACCGGCACTCAGTAGCGCCAGCGCCAGGATGTAACCACGAGCACCCCGCGTACAGGCCCACAAAAAGCGAGCCAGGCCGGCGGGTGGCGGTGGCACCTCATCTGGCGGAAAGGGGTCGAGCCTTCGTTCAAACGCACCCAGCATGGTGATCTCCAAAACCATCCAGTCTAGTCCGTTCGACAAAACACGAGAAGCCTGGCGGTTTTTCGAGCGGCGGTTATGGGGTATCGTGCCGACCTCAGAACCGGCTGGTATTCATGGAGGAAAAATTGCGGATCTACATTACCGGTGCGTCGTGTGCGGGCGTGACCACATTGGGGCAAAACCTCGCAACCCTGCTGGGTGTTCGGCAGGTCGATGTCGATGATTTTTTCTGGATGCCCACCAACCCTCCGTTTACCACCAAGCGACCTGCCGACGAGCGCGTGTCATTGATCCAGCAGGAGTTCGCTGACGAAGATTGGCTGCTGACCGGTTCTTGTTTGGGTTGGGGAGATGCGCTGATCCGCCAGGTCGATCTGATTGTGTTCGTTGCAACTCCAACGCCGGTTCGCCTTGAACGGCTGGCCGCCCGGGAACAGCAGCGCTTTGGCGATCGCATCGCACCCGGCGGCGACATGCATGAGATACACGTGGCCTTTCGGGAATGGGCTGCGCAGTATGACAATCCGGACTTTGCAGGACGCAACCGAGCGTGGCACGAGGCGTGGTTATCCAAACAAACGGCACCAGTCCTGCGGATCGACGGGGCCAACAGTGCTGAACAGATGGCAGCGGATGTGATTGCTGCATTGTCGCAAGTATCGTAGTCACTCGTAACCGAGCCGGCTTCCCCGCTAGCTGCTGGTAAAAGGATGAGCACCATGACCCGCACCCGCCACATCCACCTGATGGCAACCTATAACCAGTGGATGAACAGCAGGATTTATCAGGCCGCCCGGAGCCTGCCAGACGAAGAACTGTGCATGGATCGTAAAGCCTTCTTTGGTTCGATTCTGCGGACCTTGAACCACCTGGTGGCAGGCGACACGGTCTGGCTGCAGCGCTTCGCCACGCACCCAGCGAACTACCTGGCACTGGGTGCGATTGGCCAATTTCCCGTCAGCAGCCTGGACCAGTTGCTGTTCCCGGATATCCGCGAACTGTCGGCACATCGAGAGTGGCTCGATGAGCAAATTGTCGAGTGGTCTGGCTGCATTACCGAGTCGGACCTGGATCACACCCTCCATTACAGCAGCATGAAGGGTGTACCTGCCGACAAGGACTTCTACGCGTTGCTCATGCACTTTTTCAACCATCAGACCCATCACCGCGGACAAGTGACGACCTTGCTGTCACAGGCGGGTGTCGACATCGGGGACACGGACCTGGTCATACTTGTTCCGTCCGAGCCTGGCGCACTGGATAGCTCGCGCTGAACTCACCATGCCACCTTGAAGCCCGCAGGCCCCTGATGCGACGGAAACAGTGGCAGGACTTCTTCGGCCAGTTCCTGGACGACTTCTGCGGCCGGTCGCTGGGAGAACTGGATGCCCAAGGCGGCATGGTTGACCCCGGCAGCGCGCCACTCACCCAGCAACTCAATCAAGCCTTTACGCCCGGTACGCAGCACATATCCCCCCTGTATCGGCGTGCGGGGATGGTTGGGGTCGTCAACCAGATCGAGCCACTCATTGGTCATGTGGGGCCGGAACCCGCCGTCTGCAATCAACCCCCGCCAGGCCTGGATCTTTGCCGCCAGGCGTTTCGGCCCTTCAGGTGTATGGGTTGCTTCGGGAAAGGTCAGCCAGCCATCCGCCTGTTCTGCGATCCAGGCGGGTGACTGGCGGGACGAACCGGTCACCATCAAGGGTATGACTCCCGCCACCGGTTGCGGTAAGAACTCAGCGCCGGTGATCCGGCCCAAGGGCGAATCGACGAGGGGCGTTTGCCCACCGGTGAGCTGACGAAAATACGCCACCGCCTGGGCAAACCGTTCGCCACGCTCGGCGTGCTGCAGACCATAGGCGGGAAACTCAAGCGGCCGGTCACCCGAGGCAATGCCCAGGACCAGGCGCCCACCCGAAAGCTGGTCGATCGTCGCCGAGGCCTTCGCCAGGTCGATGGGATGGCGCAGCGAAAAAATCGCACTGCCGGTTGCCAACGCAATCGTCTTGGTCTGGGCGGCAAGGAACGCCAAGTAAGTGAAGGGGTCGAACACCTGGCCGGCATCACCGAACGCCGGATCGAACAGCGGCACGTCCCTCACCCAGACGGCGGCAAAACCCAGGCGGTCAATGTCCCTGACCATCTGCGCCTGCCCCGCCAGCACCGCCATGTCACCTTGATAGAAGCGCAAGGGCAGGAAAATCCCCAGAGTCAGTTCATCGGACGCGAACATGCGTCGGTAGCCGGGATGGCTGGCGAACGCCCAAGAGGATTTGCCGACGCCGTGATCGATGCAATTCATGCTCGCTCTCCAGGTTCAGGCGCCTGGAGCGGGCGAGGTAAAGAGGATGCACCCGCAGACTTGCCGGGCAGGATGAGCGCGGCACAGACCACACCGATCACCACCATGCCGGCGGAGACCAAAATGGCATAGCTGAAGCCTTGCACCGCGCTTCCACCATCGGCCAGCACGGCGATGCTGACTGCCACACCCATCGCCAGGCCCACGGCTGAACCCACCTCTTGAGTGGTGGTCAGCATGCCGCCGGCCAAGCCGTGGTCGACCGCATCAATGCCCTCGATCCCGGCCACCGTCCAGGCGGGAAACGCGACCCCGTAGCCAATCCCCGCCAACAAGGTGCCGGGAAGAATCGAAGTAGCCCAGGAGGCGTCCGCTGCCAGTGAGGCACCCAGCAGCGCCAGACCGCCGATGAACAGGGTCATGCCGCCGAGGATGACCGGCTTGGTAGTGACCCTGGCGATCAGGCTCGGCCCGACCCAGGCGCTGGAGAGCGTGAAGGCAATCGCCATCGGCAGCAGCCCCATTCCGGTCTGGGTGGCGCTGAAGCCGAGGATTTCCTGCATGTACAGCGCCACGACCACAAAGGTCGGACCCAGCGCGGTGTTCGCCAGCAGCGAGACCAGGTTGGCCCCGCCGGTCATGCGCCGCCAGAAAATCGGGATCGGCATCAACGGCTGTTTGACCTTGCTTTCGACCCAGACGAACAAGGCCAGCAACCCCATGGCCAGGGCGATCAATCCATAGGTGATGGGCGACGCGAGGCCCACGTGTTCGCTGTTGGCAAAGGCGAACACCAGCGTTGCAGCCCCCGCCGCGACCAGCACTGCACCGCCGGCGTCCAGGCGCCCCGCAGCCCTTGCCCCCTCGCGCTGACCCACCGGGAGATTACCCGCCAGGGCAATCACCAACACGCCAACGGGCACGTTGATCCACAGCACCCAGCGCCAGCCCATGAGGTCAGTGATGATGCCACCCAGGATCAAGCCCGCGACAAATCCTGTCGCGGCCACGGCCGTCCAGGCCCCCAGCGCTCGATTACGCGATTGCTCATCGGTAAACAGGGCCAGCAATAACGAAAAGGCCGCTGGCGAAAACAACGCCGCACCAAAACCCTGCAAGGCCCGGGTGAAGATCAGCATCGCCGGGCTCTGTGAAAAACCCCCGAGCAACGAACCGAGGGTAAAGATAACCAGCCCGAGCAGAAACACGCGCCGGCGGCCAAACAGGTCGGCCGCTCGCCCACCCAGCAGCAGGAACCCGGCAATGGCCACGCCGTACGCATTGATCACCCACTGCAAGGCGCCGGGGGTAAAGCCCAGGCTTTGCTGAATCTGCGGCAAGGGAATCATGGTGATAGAGAAGTCGAGCAGTGCAACGAATTGGGTGGTGCACAGCAATATGAGGCAGAGCCGCCAACGAGGGTTGTTCATACAGGCATCCTGATAGATATAGTTTTACTAAAGCTTCTTAGTCGCGCTAAACGAACGGTATAATCGCTGGCGTGCTGCTCCAGCGGAAACGATCATTTCTGCGCACTGACTTTAGGAAAACTAAATCTTATGGCCACCTCACTGCCCCTGCTCGCCCTGCGCACCTTCGTCGAGGTTGGCCAACGCGGCAGCATCAAGGCTGCCGCTCAAGCGCTGAGCGTCACCTCCGGAGCGGTCAGCCAACAGATCCGCCTGCTGGAAGATCGAATCGGCCTGGCGCTTTTCACTCGCCAGAGAAGCGGCTTGCGCCTGACCGAAGCGGGAGCCAGCGTTCACCCTTCCCTGCTCCAGGCGTTCGAGCAAATGGAGCAAGCGCTGCAGTCGCTGGAACAGATCAAGTCTCGCCAGACCCTGACGGTCAGCACGGTCGCAACGTTCGCCGCGTCGTGGCTGGTGCCGCGCCTGGGGCGTTTCAACCTGCGCCACCCGCACATTGAGGTGCGGGTCGAGGCGACCTCCGCCGTGATCGACATGCGCCGCGATCATGTGGATGTGGCCCTGCGACATGGCTTGGGGGTCTACCCCAACCTGCACGTCAGCCGCCTGATGGCGCCCGTCCTGGTGCCGGTGGCCAGCCCCGGGTTCGTGGCCGACCACTCCATGCCTGAAGAACCGCAGGAGTGCCTCGACTTTCCACTGCTGCACGACTCTGACCGGGCAGACTGGCCCCTGTGGTTGACCGCACACGGCGTGGCGAAAGACCCGCGCGCAGAACGCGGGACGGCGTTTGAAGATGACTTTCTGCTGATCCGTGCAGCGGAGGCCGGCCAGGGGCTGGCCCTGGTGCCCGTGGAATACGCCAGAGACGAAATCGCCGCCGGCCGCCTCGTGCAAGTCATGGATAAACCTTGGCCGGCACGCTTTGCCTACTACGTCGTGACGCAACCGGAGGCGATGCAGCGCGATGAGGTCAAGGCGTTCGTTGCGTGGGTCATGGAAGAAGCCCAGGGCATGAATTAAAGGCACCCCTGCGGCTAATGCTGATCAGTTAAGCGACGCCGTCCATTGTGGGAGCGGGCTCGCCCGCGATGGCGGTGTGTGGCCAGCGCAAATGGTTGTGTGTGCCGACACGCGGGCTGATATCTTTGCCGCGCGCCGAAACGCGGCCACTCCATCAAGGAAGATGAAAACCATGAAAGTATTATTGATCGCTTCGCTAGGACTTTTCTCGCTGACGCAGACCGCACTGTCCTTGGCCGATAATGCCAACGGCAAGAATCTTTTTACCCAGAGATGCTCCATGTGTCATGGCGCGGATATCAAGGGAACCGGACCTCTGGCCAACAAAAGCAACCCGCCGACACCGGACCTGACCACAGCCACTTTCAAGAAACGCTTGAGTGATTATCCGGGCGTTATTGTCTCCTCGATTATCCTGCGCCCCAATGGCGACCTGATTCCCCGGACCTTGCGCGAGAATGGTGTAAAGGTGGCGCCGCACGCGTGGAGCGTTAACGATTTTCGCGATTTGAATCAGTACATGAGTGCTGTGATTGCAAAAACCCGATGATTACGAGATGAGCGCTGGGCGCGGCAATCCAAGCGAACGACTGAGCACTCCTTAGTGCGCTTTGGACCTGGCAATTGACAACTCTCTCGGCAGGCTGGCCCCATTCTTGGCGGCAAGGATCTCGGCCATCACGCTGACGGCGATTTCCGCGGGCGTCTTGCTGCCGATGTAGATGCCGATCGGTCCGTGCAGACGCTCAAGCGACGCTTGGGTCTCAGCAAAATGCTCGATCAGGCGCTCGCGGCGCAGCTGGCTGTTGCGCCGCGAGCCAATGGCACCGATGTAGAACGCCGGTCCGTGAAGGGCTTCGAGCAATGCGAGATCGTCGAGTTTGGGATCATGACTCAAGGCGACGATGCAGGTTCGCAGATCGACCGCGAAGTCACGAACCACGTCATCGGGCATGCCGACAATGCACTCCACGCCGGCCACCGCCCACGTCTCGATGTACTCGGGACGTGGATCGCAAACCGCCACTTTGAATCCGTTGAACAACGCCATGATGGCCAGGTACTCGGCCAGCGCGCCGGCTCCGATCATCAGCATCCGATACCCCGGTCCCAGGGTATTGAGCATCTGCTGGCCGTCGAAGCTGAATTGCTCAGGGGTCTGCGTGGGTTCGAGGGTGACCTGCCAGGGTTGCAGTACCAGGCGGCGGCGCACCAGTCGCCCGGCGTCCATTTCGGCCAGCAGTTCATCGAGCGACCGCCAGGACGGGCTGAACTCCAGAATCAGCTCAAGCGTACCGCCACAGGGCAAGCCGAAACGGTGCGCTTCATCGGCGCTGACGCCATAGCGCACTACCTCGGGTGCGCCGTCCTTCAGGCCACTTCCGCCATGGGCTGTGGTGTAGCGATGGATCAGGTCATCCTCAATGCAGCCACCGGACACGCTGCCCACCACCCGACCGTCGTTACGCAAAGCCATCATCGACCCTACCGGGCGCGGTGAAGAACCCCATGTGCGCGCGACAGTGGCGAGCAGCACGCGCTCGCCGGCGGCGAGCCAGTCCCGCACGGTGCGCAGGACCAGCAAGTCGATGCTTTCCATCTGGCTCTCCTCTAGCGTATGTGGTGTACCAGGCACGGCCAGCCATCCAGGCGCAGATCAGGTGAAGGTGTGCCGGCTCATGGGCAGGCTACGAACCCGCTGGCCAGTCAGCGTAGCCACCGCATTGGCGACAGCGGGCGCGACGGCGGGCAGTGGCGGTTCGCCGATGCCACCCATTTTTCCCCCGCTCTCGACAACCCGCACATGTACCCGGGCCATCCGCGCAGGCGCCAGGATCGGGTACAAGTCAAAGTTGCGAGCCCGGGGTTTGCCATCCACCCACACCGACTCCTCCACCAGCGTTTGAGACAGCCCCAGAGCCACGGCGCCATTGACCTGGGCTTCGACGATAGCCGGGTTGACGATGCTGCCGGGGTCAATCGCCTGCCAGATATCGTGCACCTTGACCTGCCCGTTCTCGATGGACACCTCGGCGATCACGGCAGTCTGCGTACCGAACGGCGAAGCCATCGCTATGCCGCGCGCACGTTTGCTACCGTCCTCGGCGGTAAACGGCCCGCGCTTCCAACCGCCCGACAGTTCACTCACAGCCTGCAGCAGCGTGGTCAGGCGCTGGTTGTCACGAAGCAGGTGCAGGCGCAGTTCGAACGGATCCTTGCCGCCCTTGTCAGCCAGTTCGTCAAGAAACGATTCGTAGAAGAAGTCGTTGAGGGAATTGCCCACCGAACGCCAGTAGCCCAGCATGGCCGGGCCTTTGACGTAGATCTGCGCGATTCGCTTGTTAGGGATCGCGTAGGACTTGCCTGACAACCCTTCGAGCGCCGTAGGGTCGAGCTTGTCACCCTGCTTGCCCGCGATGGCCTCGCTAGGACCTTCAGTGGCACTGATCGCTTCGATCGCCAGCGGCCAGCCATCGTTATCCAGCGCGGCGCGAAAATTGACCGAGGCAACGGGACGGAGCACGTCACGCAGGAACTCTTCCTCTCGACTCCAGATCAGTTTGACCGGGCGGCCAACCGCCTTGGACAACTCGATCGCCTGGGGATAGGGACTGGCTGAGTCGTAGAGGAAATGCCGACCGAAGAAGCCACCCAGCAGTGGCGAATGCAAGGTGATGCGAGACGGATCCAGCCCCGTGCGCTTGGCTATGTCTGCAAGAAACATGTCCGGCGCCTGATTAGGTAGCCAGACCTCCAGCGATCCGTCCGGATTGAACCTGGCCAGCGCAGAAGGCGGTTCCAACTGCCCGTGGTTCAGGTACTGGTTGTGGTAGGTGGCGTCGACCCGGGTCTTGGCGTCAGCAAGAATCGAAGCAACGTCCCCTTTGTGTTCGTCATCCCTGGCCAGCCCCTTTGCGTTAGCGAGTCGCTTGAGCCAGTCGTCGCTGGAAAAGTCTGCGGGCATCGGTCGCACTTTGCTGTCGAGCGCTGGCTCCTGCCAGTCGACCTGAATCGCCTCCACCGCACGTTTGGCGTGCCACCAGCGCTCGGCCAGCACTGCCACGGCACCCGGCAGACGATGCACGGAATGCACGCCTTTCATGGCCTTGACCTGGTCTTCGTTACGCAGGTTGCCCACCGTCATACCCAAGCGCGGGGCATGCTGAACGGCGGCATGCAGCATGCCATCGACCTTCAGATCGATGCTGTAGAGCGCCTTGCCGGTGGACTTGTCGTAGGCATCGATGCGCTTTACCGGCTTGCCGATCCAGCGAAACTGGCTCGGATCACGCAGTTGCACGCTGGCAGGATCGGGAACTGGCAGGTCCATCGCACGCTCGGCCAACTCACCGTACGCCAACGAGCGGCCCGACGCGGCATGCACCACCTTGCCAGGTTCGGTGGTCAATTCGCCCACCGGCACCCCAAGCTTCTCCGCGCCCGCTTGCAACAGCATGGCGCGGGCAAGTGCGCCGAGGCGGCGCATGACCGGGTAACTCATGCGCACCGACATGCTGCCGCCGGTGACACGCATGCCATTCTCCATCACCACAAAAGCCTCGCCGGGCGGCGCGGCTTCGACCAGGAAGGTCGCCGGGTCGGCGTCCAGTTCTTCACCGACGATCTGCGCCATCGCGGTGAACGTACCCTGCCCTCCTTCCATGAAGGGACACAGCAGGCGTACGCGGTTGTCCGGGCGGATCTCCAGAAATGCCGGAACCTGGGTGCCGCGCCCGGCAGTCGTGGCTGCCGCAGCTTGCACCCGGGTCGCACCGAGCGGCAGGCCGAAACCGAGGACCAGTGCGCCGACGGCGGTACCGGTCAAAAAACGTCTGCGCGACACATTGATCGGATCGTGCAGAGCGAATGCCGATGCCTCAAGGGACGGATCGATACGTACGTTCATCACACGCTCCCCTTGGCAGCAAGCTCATGCATCGCGGCATGAATAGCGTTGTACGTGCCGCAGCGGCACAGATTGACCATCGCGGCCTCGATCTGCGCGTCACTCGGCTCGGGGTTTTGTTTGAGCAGCGCGGTGGCTGCCATAACCTGCCCGGACTGGCAGTAGCCGCACTGGGCGACCTGAAGATCGACCCAGGTCGCGACAACCCGCTTCCCTACTTCATCGGCCTCGATGGCCTCGATGGTGGTGATCTCCCGGCCAACCACACCGGCCACCGGCATGATGCACGAGCGCACCACATTGCCGTCCACCAGCACCGAGCAGGCGCCGCATTGCGCCAGCCCGCAGCCGTACTTGGTACCGGTCATGCCCAGGTCATCACGGATCACCCACAGCAAGGGCGTATCGGCGTCGGCATCGACCTGATAGGTCTTCTGGTTGATTCGTAGTTCCATGGTTCACCCGCTTGATCATCGGTTGACGAGCATTGTTTTAAGCGGTGAAACGCTGCGAGGCGTACCACCGGTAAAGCTGTTCTTTCGCTCAACTTGCCGCGTTACCGAGCCCTTCGGCCTCGAATGACTGCCCACGCAGCAGCGCCATGTCACGACTGGGTGCGGTGCCGAACAGGCGGCCATATTCGCGGCTGAACTGTGAGGGGCTTTCATACCCGACGGCGAACGCCGCCCGTGAGACGTCCAGGCGCTCCGTCAACATCAGCCGACGGGCCTCGTTCAGGCGCAGCCACTTCTGGTATTGCAGCGGGCTCATGCCGGTGAGCTGGCGGAAATGATGGTGGAAGGTGGGTGCGCTCATCTGCACCCGCGCCGCCAGTTCGTCAATGCGCAGCGCAGCCGTGTAGTTGAGCTTGAGCCAGTCGATGGCTTTGGCGATGCGATAACCCTGGCCATCGACGGCGGTTATCTGCCGCAGCCGTGCCCCTTGATCGGTACTCAGCAGCCGATAGTGGATTTCCCGCAGAATCAGCGGCGCCAGCACCGGGATCGCCTCCGGTTCATCGAGTAATGCCAGCAGGCGATCGAGCGCGCCTTCCAGGGCGAACGACATGCTGCCAATGCCAGCGCCTGAACCCATGACTGGAATTCGCTTGGCAGGCAAGCCGACCTTGGCGATGACCTCGGCAAGCATGCTGACATCCAGTTTCAGCACCAGGCCGACACAGGGTTGTTGGGGACTGGCGAGAATCACTTCGGAGTTGGCTGGTAGATCCAGTGACGTGACCAGGAACCGCGAATGGTTGTAGCTGTAACCCTCACCACCAACCCACAACCGCTTCGCACCACGGCCCACCAGTATCAGGCTCGGCTCAATCATGCACACGGCGGGGGGCGCCGGCTGGTCGCGACGAAACAGCGACAGGCCGGGTATGGATGTGGCGAAGTCACCCGCCTCGCTCACGCGCGGGTCAATGTTCAACGCCAAGGGTGACTCATGGCGCAGGGGGTTGGGATTCATGTCAGGTCGCTCCTGTTGACTGAACTCTAGTGCGCCCACGCTGCGTTTCCTATCCACCGCCCTGCATCGCCATAGGATTAGGCAAGCATTCAAGCGGAATGCACTAGGGCAGAGGCAAATCGACCGGGAGAATGTGTCGAACTGTTACAGGAGAGCCACAATGGAAGTCTTCGCTTATGGCGCCCATGCGGGCGACAAACCGCTTGAACCCTTGCGCATCACTCGTCGTGATCCCGGCCCGGAAGATGTGCAGATCGAGATCGCCTATTGCGGCATCTGCCACTCGGACCTGCACCAGGTGCGCGCCGAATGGCAAGGTACACAATTTCCGTGCGTGCCCGGTCACGAGATCGTCGGCCGTGTCTCAGCCGTAGGCCTGAAGGTCGCCGGGTTCGCACCGGGTGATCTGGTCGGAGTCGGCTGCATCGTCGACAGCTGCAAGCATTGCCAAGAGTGTGCCGAAGGCCTTGAGAACTACTGCGACAGCATGATCGGCACCTACAACTTTCCAACGCAGGACGCACCAGGCTGGACGCTCGGTGGCTACTCGCAAGCGATCGTTGTCCATCAGCGCTACGCACTGCGCATTCGCCACCCCGAAGCACAGCTGGCGGCCGTTGCGCCGCTACTGTGCGCGGGCATTACCACCTGGTCGCCGCTGCGTCACTGGAACGCCGGCCCCGGGAAAAAAGTCGGCGTGGTGGGCATCGGTGGCCTGGGTCACATGGGCATCAAACTGGCCCATGCACTGGGCGCGCATGTGGTGGCTTTCACCACGTCCGAATCCAAGCGTGAAGCCGCCAAAAGCCTGGGCGCCGATGAGGTGGTGGTCTCAAGCGATGCGCAGCAAATGACCGCGCACCTGAAGAGCTTCGATCTGATCATCAACACCGTCGCCGCCCCCCACGACCTGGATGCCTTGCTGGTACTGCTCAAGCGCGACGGCGCGATGACACTGGTGGGCGCGCCCGCCTCGCCGCATCCAGCGCCCAACGTGTTCAACCTGATCATGAAACGTCGAACCCTGGCGGGATCGATGATCGGCGGCATCGCGCAAACCCAGGAGATGCTCGATTTCTGCGCCGAGCACGGCATCGTTTCGGACATCGAGCTGATACGTGCCGAGCACATCAACGAGGCTTACGAGCGGATGCTCCAGGGTGACGTCAAATATCGTTTTGTGATCGACACCGCAACGCTGGCGGGGTGACCAACGGCGCACGCAAACCATCACGCTTTTCGCAAGACAGGTAGTTCCCATGACTGTTCGCGCTACAGAAAAACGCGGCTGGAGCGCCGTGCTGGCCATGTCGTTGGCCGCATTCGCTTTGGTTGCTTCAGAATTCATGCCCGTCAGCCTGCTAACCCCCATTGCGGCGGAGCTGAACATCACGCAAGGCCAGGCAGGCCAGGGTATTTCCGTGTCCGGTGCATTCGCATTAGTCACCAGCCTGGTCATTGCAACAATTGCCGCTCGCGTCGAGCGCAAGAGGCTGCTGCTGTGCCTGATCTTGCTGATGATCGTCTCAGGTACGGTCGTCGCCCTCGCGCCAGGCTACCCCTCCTTCATGCTGGGGCGTGCCTTGATCGGTATCGCTATTGGCGGCTTCTGGTCATTATCAGCGGCGACCGCCATGCGCTTGGTGCCGCCTGATCAAGTTTCCCGGGCGCTGGCCATGGTCAATGGCGGTAACGCTCTGGCTACGGTCATCGCAGCCCCGGCGGGGAGCTTTCTTGGCTCGCTGATAGGATGGCGCGGGGCGTTCTTGTGTGTGGTTCCGGTCGCAGCGCTTGCAGCCGTGTGGTTGCTGATCAGTCTCCCGACCTTCAAGGTCGAGCGTAACGTAAGCAGCGGCAATGCCCTGCGGCTGATGAAGCAGTTGCCAGTCGCATTGGGCATGGTCGCCGTCAGCGTATTTTTCATGGGACAGTTCATGCTGTTCACTTACCTGCGGCCCTTTCTTGAGGTCGTCACCGGTGTCAGCGTTTCAACCTTGTCTTTGATGCTGTTGGGCCTGGGACTGGCCGGCTTTATCGGGACCTTTGTGATCGAGAGATTCATGGGCAATGGCCTCTACCGCACACTGACCGTGATACCTCTGATAATGGCTGTTATAGCGCTGGCTCTGGTGGCCTTCGGTGCATCGCCGTTACTGACTGCCGTGTTGCTCGGACTCTGGGGCCTGGTGGCGACTGCCGCTCCCGTTGGCTGGTGGACATGGCTGGCGCAAACGCTTCCTGATGATGCTGAAGCCGGTGGCGGCTTGCTCGTGGCCATTGTCCAGCTGGCTATCGCAGGAGGGGCAATCATCGGCGGCCTGGCATTTGACCTGAGCGGCTATAGAGCCACCTTCGAGCTGAGCGCGACTGTGCTGGTCATCGCGTCTGTTCTCGCTTGGCTAGCGGGTCGCAGTGCCACTGAAGTTCATCTCGCCGAGTCGAACGCGACAGCCTGACGAGATCAGGACCTGCCCAGCGAGCTACGTGACTCTGGGCAGATCGGTCGCTTCGCCGAAGACTGCACAGTGCACCCGCAGTTATTGAGCTGCGGGGACAATAAATCTGTCCCCTTTCCCTACTTTCTCTGGCGAGCCACTTTCAAGGCGCCTGCTATAGTCAGCCGGGTCGGTTCAAGGCTATAGCTGCAGGTAAAAAAACAAACTACTCAGGAGTTTGATTATGCGAATTCTATCGGCCACTGCGTGCATATTCCTGTTATCCCTGGCATTGCCAACGCTGTCCTTTGCCGGTTCGGACTGTGATGATGCGGGCAGTGCAAGTGACGTCAGAAACTGTTTAAAAAACAACAACGAGCAAAAAGGTAAAGGCAATTGCAATGACAATGGCAATTGCGCCAAGGCCAAGGACAAAGCCAAAAACAACGATTACGATGACGATCACTCAGTCAGTTGCATGAAGATCAACAACCTGACCTTGCGCCGTGAGTGCCTTGACCGGCGTAGAGATTGAATGAACTGATGTGATAGCGGGATCAAGGAAGAAACCACATTGAAAATAGCTTTTGGCACCCTGTTGTTGACCGGGCTGACGACTATCGCACTCGCTGACGAAAGCGCTGTCGGCTTCCAATCTTCCACGCTGGTGGACACGCACAATGACCGCGCACTGCAGATGGTGGTCTGGTACCCCAGTGCAACCACCGCCGCCACACAACTGATCGGCGATGATGCGGTGTTCGTCGGGGCGGCTGCGGTTCGGGACGCACCGCCCGCGGCTGGCAAGCATCCGTTGCTGGTGCTCTCGCACGGGTACAGAGGTAACTGGAGCAACCAGATCTGGCTCGCCAGTGCGCTGGCTCACAGGGGTTACATCGTCGCCGCCATCAATCACCCGGGCTCCACCACCCATGACCGCAGCCCTCACGCAGCGGCGCAGTTATGGCAGCGCCCGGTTGATGTGAGCCGAGCCATTGATAGTGTGACCACTCAACCTGAAAAATTCGGCGCGGTGGCCAAAGACCGAATTGCCGTGGCCGGCCATTCACTCGGCGGCTGGACCGCCCTGGAGATCGCCGGCGCGCAATTCGACCCAGACCGCTTCGCCCAAGACTGCAAGGCGCACCCGCAGTTAACCAGTTGCAGCGTCTTTGCACGGATGAACCCGGCAAGCACCTCACAATCAAAAGCCGCATTGACCGCCGATTTGCGTGATCAACGTGTCACTGCCGTGGTCACACTAGACGTGGGGCTTTCACGGGGCATGACCGATGCGAGCCTGGCGGCGCTGCCGATACCCGCGCTGGTAATCGCTGCCGGCGCCCCTTCGCATGATCTTCCTGCGCAGTTGGAGTCTGCCCACCTGGCCAAACGTCTGCCGGCGGCTTCAAGTCGTTACGTCGAAATCAGCGACGCGAGCCACTTCACTTTCTTGTCGGTGTGCAAACCGGGGGCGCAGGCACTGCTCGAAGAGGAAGTACCAGGCGATGGCATCATTTGCCAGGATGGCGACAGCGCACGTGCACGTGGGGTGATTCAACAGCAGGTGACTTCGCTGATCGCGGCGTTTCTTGAGTCATCTGCCGCCAGGCAACCCTAACCTTGTGCAATATCAGCCCATGCAACCAGCCGGTGCGAGCACTTGATAACGACTCTGGACAAATCCGTTATCCGATACTGATGAGGCAATCAGGCGTAAGCCCAGCTCATCAGCAAACTGGCTGAACAGTGGAATGCCTTTGCCCAACAACACTGGAATGCGCGTGATGACGATCTCGTTGATCAATCCCGCAGCAAGGAAAGCCTGGATGGTCTGCCCTCCATCTATGTAGAGATGCTTGAGACCTCGCGCCGCCAACTGCTCCACGATGTGTGCCGGGTCGCCGGCCAGCACATCGATCTTGCCCCTCAGTTCTTGTGGCAATGCCACCTTCCCATGCGAGAGCACTACGACTGGCGTGTTGTCGTAGGGCCATTGAGGAAAGGACAGCACCTTGTCCAGGGTCTTGCGTCCCATGACAATGGCATCAACCGTGGTCATGAATTCGTCGTAACTGAGCCCCTTCAAAGCCGCGCACTCGTACTCAGGCCGATGAAGCCACTCGATATCGCCATCAATCCTGGCAATGAAGCCGTCAACGCTGGCCGCGATGAACACCGAGCATTTTCTATCCATAGTCTGGGAACCTCCTGTTTGGGCGGTGTTTATAGCATGAGCTGACGCCCGAAATTCTTGGGGAAAAAATGATCACGCTGTAGTTACATCAACACCGTTTGTCCACCCAGTGCCCCCGCGCCCGCAAGACCTCGCACAAGAAGTCCAGCGCTCGACGAAAAACAGGATGGCAATCGTCATAGGGTAAGCAGTCGAACGAAGCCCAGAAAAACTCGAAGCGGTGACCATGGTCATCGAGCGTCTGGTGTGACCATTGCTCAGGTAAGGGCCCACCCGCCTGGCAAAGGTGAAACGACCAGATCTGGCCGTGATGAGCGGAGTCCCAGCAGCCTAGATCGTCGACGATTTCGGCGGTGCTTAAACCCGACTCTTCCGCCAACTCACGCAGGGCAGCTCGAGCCGGTATTTCGCCCTGTTCAATGGTTCCCTTCACCAGTTGGACCCCCGCTTGAGGATGCCGGAACAACAGGATCCTGGGTGGCGACGTAGAAGAAAGTACGACTGGGCAGGCCTTGTCAGAACGCATGGCGATTTCCGTATCGGTAATGAGGGCCCGCCATCATACGCGTTCAGCTAATGCGTCAGGGCTGTGACTGGGTCCTGACTGGCATCGTGAGCTGCAGCCAAGTGATCACATTGGCCAAATCAAAACCGGCCTTGAGCAAACGCGGCTAGGCGCGTGCACGGCGCTATAGTCGACTCTATTGACGACCGTACTTCCAGGAGCTTTTCCAGTGTCTGACATGCCGACCCATCTCGCTTACACAAAACGCTTCAACGCCGTGCTCGCCTACATTGATGCCAATCTCGAAGGCGACCTGTCGGTGAAGACGTTGAGCCGTGTGGCGAACTTCTCGGCATTTCACTTCCATCGACAATTCACCGCGTTCGTTGGAGTGCCCGTCTCACGCTATGTGCAACTGATGCGACTACGCCGCGCGGCACATCGCCTGGCGGCCCTCGCTGATCACTCGGTACTGGACGCGGCACTCGATGCCGGTTTTGAAAGTCCCGAGGCATTTAGCAGGGCGTTCAGGCGGGCGATCGGGATGACGCCGAGCGCGTTCAGGAAGGAACCGAACTGGCAGGTCTGGAATGCGGTGTTCGCAATCCCTCACTTTTCAAGGACAGTCATCATGCAAGTACGAATCGTAGATTTCCCCGAGGTCAAGGTCGCCGCGCTTGAGCACTGCGGGCCAGCCGGGCTCGTCAGTGAAAGCGTGAACAGGTTCATCGAGTGGCGTATGCACAGTGGACAGTCACCGGTGGCCTCGTGTCGCACCTTTGGCATTCCCTATAGCAACCCCGATACGACACCTGCACAGGAATTTCGCTTCGCAATCTGCGGCGAGATTCACCAAGCGGTGGCGCCCAATGAGTTCGGCGTGCACGAGATCGTCATCCCCGCCGGCCGGTGCGTCGTGGTACGACACACGGGGTCACCGGATCACATCGGCGAAACGATCTATCCGATCTACCGCGACTGGCTGCCAACCAGTGGCGAGGAACTGCGTGACCAGCCACTGTTCTTCCATTACCTGAGTGCCTATCCCGAGACCCCGCGGGATCAATGGCAAACCGATGTGTATGTCCCGCTGCAATAGCGCAGCAAATAGCGTTCGAGCCTGAGCTGACGCTGACGAGTGTCTGTTCAGGCTCGATTTCAACCGGTTGAGACACGGCAAAAAGGGGATTTATTTGCCTGAGCAGGCCAGCTTTCAGGAGCCAAATAAATCTGTCCCCTTTTTGCTTCAACGCGGACGTTGACATGGGCTACCCACTAGAACAGAAGCTGAAAGATTATGCTGGATATTTCTTCAAAGGGCGTTACGGCTATGAGGCTGATTCAGTCGGTGTGATTCGTATTGAGGTTGTTAGGCACGGTAGATCATCTTAGCTTTTGTCAGAGAATTTTTAGCCTTCTGACATTCTAGCCAATGTGTAGCCCGCCCTAGAAATTAGCGGGTTTTACGACACGATCAATTAAAGTCAGGATCATAACTGTCAGAATTGCAGTCATCTATAGCTGACTGAGAGTGCCTGACGCCAACTTCAATATTAGCCCAGTCCCTCACCATCTTAGCTACTCCATGATGGCCGGGGAAAAGTGTAGCCCCGTCAACACCAAGCTTAGAACACAGCCCTAATAGTTCAGGAGCCTCACTAACTGGTAATGTCATTTTGATAAGTGGCCGAAGGCTTCTAGCCCTGCTGTAAATTTCACCAACTTCATCAAGAGCCTCTGATTGGTACTCGTCGTGGATGCCATATCTTGTGACATTGTGCGTGGTGAATAAGCCCGACTGTGCTGCCTGATTCCTGCTTGTTCCACCTGGCGTCCTAATGATCTTTACTGTTTTCCAGCTATCGTGGTAAGTGGTGTCTAGTGCCCATACCGCAATCTTAGGCATATTCATAGTATCTAACTCAAAGTTGGCTGAGGCCGCTGCAAAGTAACACGCCACAAAGCTTCTCTCAGTCCAATCTAAAAGACGGGTGGGTACGTCATAGTGTTGGGCTACAGCCATGATTTCGTATAGCTGCTCAGGTGGCCATGGCAGAAAAGACTCAGGGAAAAAGAACGGATGATCTGAGAGCTTCCTTTTGACTTGCTCTGAGTATCCAGGAACAACTAGACCTGACCTATCGCAGCCTTCTAGAAATCTTCTGAGTATGTCCAGCTCAAATCCAACTTGCCCAGAGCTTGACTTGTCAAAAGCTCTCGTAGGCGAGCCATAAGCAAACGATCCTTCACCATTTCGGCAAACTGAGGGTATCAGCTTGTACAGGTCGCTCGGCTGGCCCCTGAATATGTACCGGCCCTCATCCCAAACCGTGTTTAGCGGTGAGACGTAATCCAGCAGCTTACGCGCTGTGTCGAAAGGCATTTCAATCGGCTTTAGCATCACTCCCCGGCTCCCTGTTAGGCAGGCGTAAGCGTACTGGCTCTTGGAGGCTACTATCAACCTCAATCATCTCTCATAGGTCTTCTATTGTGCAGAGAGTGGCCTACCTATGAGCGTTGTAACTGACCCAAAGCGGCCATCCAGCCAGGATCTAAATACGACGGGTAGCCTTACACCTCGAGCAGCAAAAACAAATCCTCATCGGTCAGATCTGTGTCTCGCTTATAAGAAAGCCGTTCTGCAACTGCTGGTACGAGTGGCAGCAGTGATGTCTGGCTTTTGGGGGCGAATGTACTTTGACCTGTACGATAAAATGAAGCTCCGGCAAAGCTGCAGCCGTTGTCAATGATGATGCGATGCTGCCGGCCATGGTCAGGGTTTTCGACGATTACCAATCGATAGCTGCTGTGGTGGAACTGTTGCATGCAGAGAATCAGCGTATCACCTTTGGCGGGGGCATTTGCCGTGAAGTAGCTCTTCACTTGTTCTCGCGAAAAGTTTAAACGCCGACGAAGAGAGTCGGCCACACTCTTTGCCCGTCATGCTTCTGCGCATGAAGGACACCGCTCAGACGTCGATTTGAAGATGCGAACTGGAACAGGAAATTCTCCGAGGAGCTTGCTCATTTTTGCAGTGAATGTGGTCCCGCAACTCGGACAGGTTTTCTCACACGTTACACTTTCGGACATCAACTGATCCCTCATGTTGTTTTGGTGCTAAAGGGTAACGCGGAACTGCAGGTGTCGGGTGCTCAATGTGAATCGCCCTGAGCTTCATTGATACATTGACTGACTGCTGTTGGCCGTTCTCTGCCTGTCACCACCGACAGCTTTGACTCGATTTCCGCCAGTTGCGCCAAGCAGAAAACGGCCAACAGCGGACTCTCACAATCGACTTTTCCATGCCCACTGCGAGCAATTGAAGCGGGTATACCAGTACGCCCCCCCATAAAACCTCTTGGTGGAACACACAGCCCCGCCCCTCCTCCCCCCCTCAGGCCCAATGATAGAATTCTCTTTTGAAAAAGGAGTTTCATCTGTGGACGCTGGAAAAAAGAGTTGCCCTTACTGCGCGGAAGCCATCATGGCTGAAGCCATTTTGTGCAAACACTGCCGATCCGACCTAAGGCAGAAAATACCAACCCCGCCCTGGGGGCCGCTATCATCAGTAACGAGAATGGGCCCGGCCAGCAAGGTCCTCGTCGGCAGCGTTATCGCCATCGCCTTGTATTTGGCTTTCGGTTTTTTTGTCAGTAACGGCTCGCAGGACAAGGAAATAATCCAGGCCCGAGAGGCCAGCGAACTATGCCGTCAGCAAGTAGACAGCTACTCTGGCCCGGAAGTCGGCAAAACCATTATTGAAGAAACCTGTCGAAAGCTTGAAGACGAATTGCGCAAGGGTTTTGGCCACGCACCATAGGCGAGGCCGATTACGAAGCCCGCCATTGAGCGCTCCCACAATCATCATCGACGCGAGTCCGCAACCAGATGGTTTCCGCAACTAACCACAAGGACTGACATGGGTATTTTAGATCGCTTGTTTGGTGGACGATTTACCATGCCTCCACCTGAGGAAACCAACCTCAGCGCTTCCGCCATCATGAAAGAACTGCGACCCGAGCGAAGCGATCCCTCCCAGAAAAAAGCACTTGAGGCTTTTGCCCAAGCGCTGGTCGCTGTCGTTCCGGAAAAAGAAGGCGCCAGGCTGGTCAGGCGCGTTATGCGTCGATACGCGATGGGAGATGACGCACCCAGTGCCCTGGCGGAAGGGTTTCTGAATGACCCAAAGGGACAAAAACTTGCAACCCTGGTGCTCCTTAGCGTGGAGTGGCAGGGTTATGACGTGTTTGAGTATCAAGCTCCCTATTTGGTCAGTGCCAGTGGTTTGAAAGAACCCTACGCTTATGTGAGGGAAGACGCGGCTTCGATGCCAGAAGTGCTCGACAAGCTTGATCAGTGGCTAGCTCAGTTCGGCAAACGTTATCTTCACCTGGACTGCACAGGTGACAATTACGAAGGTGTGATAGTTGACACTAAGCGGCTGGAAGAAGTTATCGAGTTGGCTGGACGAGCTGGAATCAAAGCCAGTCTTGAGAGCTTCTAGCGCTGCAATAGAGAGCCTGGCGCAGGTCAGTCGCGAGAACTCAAACTAATAGCCGCAGGCAACTCTGACTTTTTCCAGGGCGAGTTCAAGCGTTGCAACAGGCACCGATCCCAGCGCCACGCGCAGCGCATTAGGCGCATGGGAGGCCGCAGAAAACGGCTCTGCTGTCGTCACCAGGATGTTGTCGCGCCGCAATGCAGCAGCAATGCTCTCGGCCCGCATGTCTTCGGGCAACGGCAGCCACAGGAAGTAGGCGTTTGGATGCGCGAGCAGGTTGATGCCGGCGAAAATGCGGCGGGCCAGTCGTTGCCTATGCGCGGCGTCTTTGCGCTTCAATTGTTCCAGGTCATCCACCACACCTTCTTCGATCCAGCGACACGCCAGTTCGACGGTGAGCGATGGCGAACTCCAGGTGGAAGCTCGCACGGCTTGCTCGAGCGCGGGGATCAGCGATACAGGCGCGGCGATGAAGCCAATACGCAAGCCCGAGGCGACGCTTTTGGAAAGGCCGGAAACGTAGATCGTGCGATTCGGTGCGAGCATGAACAACGGCTTCGGCGCCGGCTCGGCTAGAAACGCATAGGCGCCGTCCTCGATCAAAGCAAAATCGTGTTCCTCGGCCAGCGCTACCAAGCGTTTGCGGTCGGCGGCCGGCATGATCGATCCCAGGGGATTGTGCAGGGTCGGCATCGCATAAAACGCGCGCACAGGACGCCGCTTGCAACTTGCCGCGAGCGCGTCGAGATTGGTCTTGCCATCAGCCAAGGGTATCGGCAGGAGTTCAATGCGATGGGCGACGGCCAGCACTTTGATGCCCGGGTAGGTGAGCGCGTCGACCGCGAGTACATCGCCCGGCTTGAGTAGCGCCATCATCGCGAGCGCCAGCCCTTGCTGCGCGCCATTGACGATCAACACTTGTGATCCGGGGACGCGTACCCCTCGATTGCGCAGGTGTTTCGCCGCGATTTCTCGTTCATGCGCACGCCCGCCATGGGGGGCGTTGCGCAACAAGGCGTCCAGATCGCCCGACAATGCGAGGCTGCGCAGTGCCTGCCTCAGCAACTCGGCTTGTCCGGGAACCGCTGGACTATTGAAGGCCAGGTCAATTATTCCAGCGTCGGATGCCGGTTGCAGACCAAGGTCGCGTGGCACAGAGGTGTCGCGCACGAAGGTGCCACGGCCCATTTCACCCACCACCAGGCCCATCGATTCCAACGTGCGGTAGACCCGCGCGGCTGTCGCAAGCGCAATCCCATGTTCGCCCATCAAGCTGCGTACCGTCGGCAGTTGGGTTCCAGGGCGCAAACGTCCGCTGCGAATATTTTCCGCTAGCTGGTCAGCAATGGTTTTGTAGCGTGGCATCGTCATTCAATGTACCTAGAACAATTCTTTGTGTGTATCAGGTGCCGAGCGTAGGCTCCACTACCACACAAAACAAGGAGGCGAGTTCGGCACGCAGGACACAACCGTTCCAGTGGCGTCGAATCGATTGAGAGATGTTCAGTCACGTTACTGTGGGATGCACCGACCTCGAAACAGCGGCGGCTTTTTATGACGCCGTGCTTGCGCCACTCGGGCTGATCCGCCGCGCGGTGACCCCGGATGGAGGCCCCGCCTCGGCTTGCTGGGTGCATCCGACGCGCACACTGCCGAGGTTCTATGTCTATTTGCCGCGTGATGGCCTTGCGGCCACGGCGGGCAATGGCAGCATGCTCGCGTTTCATGCCGAGACGCCCGACAGCGTACGCGCGGCGTACACCGCGGGGATTCTCCAGGGCGGTACTGATGAAGGCACTCCGGGTGAGCGACCCTGGTATGGCGAGGGCTACTACGGTGCCTACCTGCGCGACCCTGATGGCAACAAGCTGCACATCGTCTATCGCGGCGATCTGGAGCACACATGGTAGAGCCATCGACGCTACTGCTGTTCGCGGGGGCGGTGTTGCTGTTGCTGATGTCTCCCGGCCCCAACATGGCCTTCGTGATTGCGCACGGCGCGAGCTACGGCTGGCGTGGCGGCGTCGTTGCTGCTTTGGGAATCGGCGCAGCTGACCTGGTATTGACCGCGCTCACCGCAGCCGGTCTCACGGCCGCAGTAGCACAGTGGCCACCGTCGTTCGACCTGATCCGCTGGGCCGGTGCGTTCTATCTGCTCTGGATGGCCTGGAAGGCCATACGGGCGCATGCCGGCCTGCCACCACACTCCGCTATCCAGGCCTCGCTGACGTCGGTGTTCATCCGGGCGCTTCTGAACTCTTTGCTCAACCCGAAAGCGCTGCTGTTCTTCATGGTGTTTTTGCCGCAGTTCGTTGTTCAGGGCAGTTCTACGGTCGCACAGCAAATCGTGGTCCTGGGGCTGGTGTTGACCCTGATCGCGAGCGTTTTCCACATCGCGTTGGGCCTGGTCGGGGGAGTCATCCGCGGTTTCGCGTCCGACAAAAGCCAGTCCGCAAAGTGGCAGTCGCGGGGCCTGGCATTGGTATTGGTGTTGCTTGCGGCTCGCCTGGTGTTTACCTCGCGGCCGGCATGAGTCTGGCCGACAGACTTGTTCAAGTGTCGCCTAGCAGCATGATGTGAGTGGCATGGATATCCTCTGTTCGCACGAAACCGCAGTGCAGGTAAAACGCGTCTCCTGCGGGCGTATCGGTGCTCAGACGCACGCTCTGAAAGCGCAGAGCGGCATGTGCGACCAGCGCTTTTACTAGCCTTTGACCGACGTGGTGCCCCCTTGAAGAAGCTGCGACGTAAACCCGTCGCAGCCTTGCCGTATTGGTCTGGCCATAGGGATCAACTGAAAGGCCGCCGATGCCTATCAGTTGCTGGTCGAAATACGCCGCCATGAGACATTCCCCGGGTGCATCGAAGCGATTCGCCCCGCAGTGCCATTCGCCAATCAGCCGAGTGAGAAATCTGAAACCCTCTCCAACGGCCTCTTTTTCCAAGGCCAGGATCTGTGGCGGCAGGTGGGTGATGTGGTGAATCTCGACTGGTTTCATGCATCGTCCTTGATTCGGGGTTAAAGGGTTTTGGCTGATCTACACTCCCTGGGCGGCTGAGTTGGCGCTTTACCGCCGGATTTACTTAGTCGGGAGACAATCCTGGGTTTCAGTTGAGCTGCGGCCTGGATGGGAGCCTGAACACTCACGGTAATTGCTTGCTCAACACTGACGAGGTGCAAATGAACAGGAAGTTTAACCGAGGCTGGACAATGGCGGCGGCAGTCGTCGTGGGTTCAACGCTTTTTGCAGGGTGTGCGAGCAAGTCCGATCCGATCACGCAGGCAGACCAGGCCGATGTGGCCAAGGGCGTACCCGCACCCAGTCTGGAGCAGACCAAGGTGATCGCCGAGGAAGGTTTTATCTACGGCTTGCCGCTGGTCATGAACTACGCCGTGATGAACGAGTTCGCGGTGGACTCACAGTCCAGCCAGTTCAAGGCGCCCTTCAACCAACTGCGCAACGAGCATCGGGTTTCTACTCCCGCCGATACGGCTGTCATTACGCCAAATAGCGACACTCCGTACTCGATACTCTGGGCCGACCTGCGCGCAGAGCCGCTGGTGATCACCGTGCCGGCGGTGCCCAAAAAACGCTACTACTCGGTCCAGTTGATCGACGGCAACACCTATAACTACGGCTACATCGGGAGCCGGGCAACGGCCGGCGCACCCGGGAGCTATCTGATCGCAGGCCCCGACTGGAAGGGTGCGCTGCCCCCTGGCATTCACAAGGTGTTCAACTCCACGACGCCCTTCGCGCTGACGCTGATCCGCACCCAACTATTCAATCCGGCCGACATGCCGAATGTCGAGAAGCTGCAGGCGAGCTACAAGATCCAGCCGCTGTCTGCCTTCCTCCATCAACCCGCGCCGCCCGCTGCGCCGAAGATTGATTTCGTGCCGGCGACGACAGAGGGCATCAAGGCCAACTTCTTCGAGTACCTGTCGGCCGCGTTGGAGTATGTGCCGCCATCGGCCTACGACAAGGAGATCCGTGCCAGGCTGGCCAGCATCGGCGTAGGTCCGGGCCGGAGCTTCGAGTTCAAGGACCTCTCGCTCGAACACAAGGCCGTGGTCTTGCTGGGGATGAAGGCCGGCGACGAGAAGGTCGACAAATTTCTGTCTAGCGGCATGAAAAATATCAACGGCTGGAACATCGGCGCGTTCTTCGGCGACCAGGCGTTCTACAAAGACAACTGGCTGATGCGGGCTGGCGCTGCGAAGGGCGGTATCTACGGTAATAACGCCGTCGAGGCCATGTATCCCTTCACACGTACTGACGGCAACGGCCAGACGTTGAATACCGGCAAACACAACTACACGCTCACCTTCCCTGCCGGCAAACTGCCTCCCGTCAATGCGTTCTGGTCGGTGACCATGTACGACGGCAAGAGCCAGCTGCTGATCAACAATCCGCTCGACCGCTACCTGATCAACTCGCCGATGCTGTCGGCCATGAAGAAGAATGCCGATGGTTCGCTGACGCTGTACATCCAGAAGGATTCGCCGGGCAAGTCCAAGGAGTCCAATTGGTTGCCCGCGCCTGACGACACGGCCTATCTGGTGCTGCGCCTGTATTGGCCGAAAGCCACGCCACCTTCGATTCTTCCAGCGGGTTCCGGCACTTGGTCACCCCCAGGTATCACTCAGGCGAAGTGAAAGCTGCACCATCGTAGTGACCTGACTGCACGGGTCACTACGACAGCCCGCCCCCCATTGCCGCCCTTGATGTCTGTTTACTTGCACCTTAGATTACTGGCATTCATGGAGGAGTCTGGCTGATGGCACGCGTAAGTTTGATACTGACACCCGGTTTTGCAGACTGGGAATATGCATTCATTGCAGGAACTGGGTCGCCGTTCTACGGGATCGACGTCAGGTTTTTCGCGCCTGCTGTGGGGCAGTTCCACTCACAGGGCGGATTGGCTGTCACCGTCGAGAGCAGTTTGCAGCACTGCCTGGATTGGCAACCGGATGTTGTGGTGGTCATTGGAGGAACTGTCTGGGAAGGTGCGTTGGCGCCGGACATTTCAGGCTTTCTTCAAACCAGTCGCTCACGAGGAGCGAGCATTGCCGGTATCTGTGGGGGAACGCTGGCGCTTGCCAGAGCCGGGCTTCTCGACACAGTGCCGCATACCTCGAACAGCCCTGCCTTCCTGCAAGACAATGCCCAAGGTTACGCGGGACACGCGTTTTATCGAAGCAGTCCGGTCGCGGTAGTTGCAGACCGCATCATTACAGCGCCCGGCCCGGCCCCCGTCAGCTTCACCTGCGCGGTGTTCGAAGCTGCCGGGCTGTCTGCAGAGACCATTGCACAGTTCAGGGCAATGTTGGCCGCGGAACATCGGTGAGATACCGCACCTACACAGACAACTGTGGGAGCGAGCCTGCTCGCGATGAACTGAAGAACAACGCGTTGATTCAGACAATACGCGTCATCGATGACGTTCATCGCAAGCAAACGGAGCCCCACCCGGCGGCTCCTACAGAGTGAACCAACCCCCGACTACGGACGCAATCGCCTATGGACCTCGCCACCCTCACCCTGTTCCTCCCCGCCTGCTTCGCCTTGAACATGGCGCCGGGGCCGAACAATCTGTTGTCGGTCAGCAACGCTACCCGCTATGGCTACCGCACCTCGTGCCTGGCCGGGATCGGGCGGCTGCTGGCATTCGCCGGCATGATCGCCCTCGCCTCCGCCGGCCTGGCGGTGGTGCTGCAGACGTCGGAGTGGCTGTTCTACGGGATCAAAATCGTCGGTGCGGCTTACCTGCTGTACCTCGCCTGGCAACTGTGGACCGCCGATCCCCAGGTCGAGACCGCAACCAAACGCCCTGAGGCGGGGTTGCTGGCGCTGGCCCGGCAAGAGTTTTTGGTGGCGGCCGGCAACCCCAAAGCCATCCTGATATTCACCGCCTTCCTGCCGCAGTTCGTCGACCCCAGCCAGGCGGTGACCCCGCAGTTTGCCTTGCTGGGCGCGCTGTTCCTGGCCCTGGAGTGGGTTGCCATCGCCTCATACGCCTACATGGGGCTGCACATGCGCCGCTGGTTCAGCCAGCCCGGTGGCAAACGGGTTTTCAATCGGTGCTGCGCCGGGCTGTTGGCGGCGGCGGCAAGTGTGCTGATGATGGCGCGTCGGGCCTGAGCCTCGGGCATGCTTGAACCCTTGAGCAAACTGCTGCTGGGGCCTTTGCTCCTACTGCAAGGTCTCTACGTCCGGCGGGTCACCCCGCGGTTGCCGGAAGCCAGCGGTGCACGCCAGGGCTTGACCGGCAATGGCGTGCGCCTGCGCTTGCTGATAGTCGGGGATTCGGCCGTCGCCGGGGTGGGTGCCGCGACCCAGGACCAGGCCCTGAGCGGGCAACTGGTTGGACGGCTGGCTGCAGACTTCCAGGTGAGCTGGCAACTCTGGGCACAGACCGGGCTGGATTCCCAAGGCCTGCTGGAGCTGCTCGAAGCCAAGGACGCGGAGCCCTTCGATGTGGCGGTGCTGGGCATTGGGGTCAACGATGTCACCAGCAGCCTTGGCGCCGATCAATGGCTGGTGCGGCAACAGCGCTTACTGGGGTTGTTGAGGGACAAGTTCGCAGTGCAACAGTTGATCATTTCCCCGCTGCCACCGATGCATCTGTTCCCGGCATTGCCCCAGCCTCTGCGCTGGTACCTGGGCAACCGGACCAGGCGTTTCAACCAACGACTGGCCACCCTCACCGCCGCCCAGCCATCCTGTAGCCTGCTGACCCTGAGCCTGGCCCCGGAGGCCGGGATGATGGCCGTCGACGGCTTCCATCCCGGGCCTATGATCTACAGTCTCTGGGCAGAGCACGCCGCCCAGGCCATCACTGGGCGACGGCACAACAATAAAAACCCAGGAGTCGAACATGTCTGAACTCAAGCTGCATCCCAACGTCGCCGCCACCCTGGCGCAGTGGCACGCCATGCTCGATAAGGGCGACTTGCGCGCCCTGCCCGAATTGCTCGCTACCGAAGCCGTATTCCGTTCGCCAATGGCCCACACGCCCTACCCCGGCGCGCCGGTGGTGGCGATGATCCTCAACACGGTGTTCCAGGTGTTCGAGGACTTTACCTACCACCGCGAACTAGGGAGTACCGACGGGCTGAATGTGGTGCTGGAGTTCAGTGCCCGGGTCGGCGCCAAGCAACTCAAGGGCATCGATATGATTCGCTTCAACGAGGAGGGGAAAATCGTCGAGTTTGAAGTGATGGTGCGACCGATGAGTGCCTTGCAGGCCCTGGGTGACGAGATGGGCCGACGTCTTGCTGCGTACCTGGCTGCGAGCAAGGCCTGAGCACCAAGGCGCCATTGCGAATTTGAGCGCAAGACCCCGGGTGCACGGTGGCGGGCGGACGACTAGTCTGTCCACCAACCCCTCACTCCTACCCGGATGCCCCATGCCCTATCACCGCGCCCGCCAGTTCCTCGCCGCCCTCGACGACGACTGGGCGCGGCATGTCGCGGCCATCGGCCCATGCCTGCATCAACCCCAGCCAACGCGCGATCCCTACGAAGCCCTGGTGCGGGCGATCGCCTATCAGCAACTGCACGTGCGTGCCGGCGATGCGATTGTCGGGCGCTTGCTCGCGCTGTTCCCCGGGCAGCCCTTCCCCACTGCTGCACAGTTGCTGGCCAGCGAGTTTGACGACCTGCGCCGCTGCGGTTTTTCCGCGAGCAAGATCGCGACCATCCAGGGCATCGCTGGCGCCACGTTGAGCGGCGTTGTCCCGGACTACCCCACGGCGCAAGCCATGGACGACGAGGCGCTGATTGCGCGCCTGACGCCGTTGCGTGGGGTTGGTCGCTGGACCGTGGAGATGCTGCTGATCTACACCCTCGAACGCTCGGACATCCTGCCCGCCGACGACTTTGGTGTACGCGACGGTTACCGCCGCCTCAAGGGCCTGGAGCAAACGCCCACGCGCAAGCAGATGCTCGACCTTGGCCAGGCCTGGAGCCCGTATCGGACGGTTGCCGCGTGGTATTTGTGGCGAGTGCCCAGGGGATGAAAACCTACTGGCTGCTCAACGAACAACGGCACAAGATCGCCAGCCCGGTGCCCGGCCTGTTGGGCGGCCACCGGCGCTCGAAGATCTACGGTCGCCTGGATTGCCCAGGCGCCTTGCGTGCCATCGCCCGGGGCGGCTACGTCACTCATCGGGTGTTTTTTGCCGATGAGGCAGCCGCCCTGGCGGCCGGTTTCCGGCCGTGTGCGGGGTGTTTGCCAGAGGCTTATCGGGCGTGGAAAAACGCCCGACAACCGCTCTGATCAGTAGGCTTCAGCTACCGGAAAAGGCACACGTTTACCCGTTACCACTTCAGGTTCACGTCGTTCTGCCAACGCAGCGTCCTGCTCCGATTTCGGCTGCGGTGCCGGGGTACGGTAGGCCACGGCCGGCATCTCCTGGCGCAAGCTGTGGATCAGGCTGTAGCAAATGGCCAACAGCAACATGGCGATCGGCAACCCTGCGGCAATACTCGCCATTTGAATCGCTTTCAATCCGCCGGCCAATAACAACCCCGCCGCAATGGCGCCTTCCAACAGGCACCAGAGCACCCTGATCCACTTCGGTGGATTGGTGCTGCCCAATGCGCACAAGGTACACAACACCTGGGTCCCGGCATCGGCGGTGGTGACAAAGTGCACCCCGAGCAACACGCAGACCAGGATCGACAGTGCCGCGCCGACCGCAGGGCCATCGAGCACTTGCAACAGGGTGAACATGGCCGCCGTGGTTTCTTTTTTGGTCGCCAACAGCACCGTGCCACCGCTGAACGGTGCTTGCTCCTGCACCACTTCCTGAGCCGCTACCGACTGCTGATAGGCTTGCCGATCGAGTTGCTCCTGCTTCAGGGAAGCACCACCAAAGACCGACATCCAGAGGATGGTGACCATGGTCGGCACAATCAACGCACCCACTACCAGCTCACGGATGGTCCGGCCTTTGGAAATTCGTGCGATGAACAAGCCGACAAACGGCCCCCAGGTCATCCACCAAGGCCAGTAGAACGCGGTCCACCAGTTTTGCCATTCGCTGTCTTTCTGGGCATCCATCCAGAAACTCAGGCCGACGATGTTCTGCACATAATCGCCGGTGGATTCGAACATCAAGTTCAGAATGTAACGGGTTGGACCTAACAGCAGCACCGCGAGCATTAACAGGAAAGACAAATACATATTAAGGGTGGAGATGCGCTTCATCCCCTTGGACAATCCCACCAGCAAGGAAACGCAGGCGAGAATACTGACCACCAGGATAATCGATAACTGCAGGCCGATACTCACCGGGACATCAAACACTTGATGTAAGCCGGTATTGATCTGCGCCACACCCAGGCCCAGTGACTGGGAAACACCAAAGGCGGTGATCACCACACCCATGATATCGACCACATGGCCGATCCAGCCGTAGATGCGGTTACCGATCAACGGATAGAGCAACGAACGCAGCGCCAGCGGCAAGCCCCGGCGATAGGCAAAGTACGCCAGGCCCAGGCCGATCATGGAAAAGATTGCCCACGGGTGCAGGCCCCAGTGAAACAGGGTGATGCGCATGGCGATGCTCGCCGATTCGTCGGTCAAACCCTTGGAAAACGGGTTGTCGGCGTAGTGCAGCATAGGCTCGGCAACCGACCAGAAGATCAGGCCGATGCCCATGCCGGCGCTGAACAGCATGGCGATCCAGGATGCGAAACTGAACTCTGGCACATCCTCGTCGGCGCCCAGCTTGAGGTTGCCAAAGCGACTGACGGCAATATAAGCCAGCACCCCAAGTACAGCACTGATCAACGTGATGTAGTACCACTTGAAGTTGTACAGGATAAACCCGGAGGCCGTTTCAAACGCCTTGGCGGCTTGTTCATCTTGAACGGCACAAAACAGTACAAACAGGATCACGCCAACTAATGAGGCCACCGTCACTTTCGGATTCAAGCCTTTCAACATGCCAGATTGCGCACGCATTTTATTCCCCTTTTGTTTTTGTATAAGGGTGTAGAGAGTGTTCTGGAGTCAGGCGCTTGACGGGTTATTTAAAGCCCCGAAAAACAACGCTGTTCGTCCGATGATTATTCCAGGCGTGTTTATCCTAATTACCACTGGCAAGATGGTGGAAACCCCACCCGCCTTCAAACCATTTTTCGTCACCGATTCATGAGAAAAACGCATCGATCAAAACCGTCGCTGCCCTCCCTGGCGACGGCACTTAGTGCCTTGCCGATTGCTCTACCGGCTCTGCCACCGCCACCCAGTTCGAACTTGCCAGACCATCCGGCGTGAGCGGTTGATGCAAGGGCGCGTCCGGGTTCAGGTGCCGACCGCTGACTCGCGTCTGGGTCACGCACAAGGCCAGCAACAGCGCACAACCGGCGTGGAAAAAATACAGGCTGGAGGCGCCCGCATATTCCATCAATAAACCTGCCACCAGCGGCCCGATACAGGCTCCGACGCCGAAGGTGATCAACAGCATGCCCGAGAGGGACACCCGCAAGCCTGCCTCCATATTGTCGTTGGCCAGCGCCACGCCCAGCGGGTACAGGCAGAACTGCAGGAAGCCAATCGCCGCGCCAAACAGCAACACGGTGCTGAACGAGGGCGACTGATTAAACCCCAGCGGCAGGCTGGCCACGAGAAGCACCACCGCCACCCCACGGATCAGGCTCGCCCGTGGCAGCCGGTCCGAGAGCCAGCCCAGCGGCAACTGCGCCAGCAGCCCGGCGCCGATGGTCAAGGCCATGAACTGCCCGACCTGCGCCGTGTCGAGTCCCTGCTTGCTCGCATAGATCGCAGCCAGGCCGTAGAAACTGCCATTGATCATCCCGGACACCAGGACGGTCACCAACGACTGGGGAATCCGCCGCACAAACAACCGCACATCAATCGCCGCACTGGGCACCACGCTGGGATGGGCGCTGCGGGTCAGCGCCACTGGCACCGAGCACAGGGCAAACACCATGGCCACGCCCAATAGCGCACGAATGCCCAAGCCGGTATCGAGGGTCAGGGCCAACTGGCCGAGCATCATGCCGACGTAGCTGGCAACCATGTACAGCGCCAGTACCGCGCCACGTTGCTCGGTGCGGGCCTGATCGTTGAGCCAGCTTTCGATCACCATCAGCTGGCACATCATCGCCAGCCCCACCAGCGCCCTGAGCAATAGCCAGAACGGCAGTGAATGACTGAATTCATGGGCCAGCACCGCTGCGGCAATAATCCCGGCGCACGCTGCATAGGTACGAATGTGCCCAACCGCGCCGATCAGCCAACGCCCGACCCAACCGCCCAGGACCATGCCCAGGGCATTGGCGGCCATCAAGGCACCGCCGGCCGCCTCGCTCCCGCCCATGCCACTCAAGCGCAACGCCAGATAGGTCATCAGCAGGGTCGAGCCCAATTGCATCAACAAGCTGGCCAGGTAAAGGGCCCCGAAAGTTCGCGTCAGTCCAAGCACGGTGCGGATTCCAAGAAGTCCAAGGGAGGGAAGTTGGCGTCACGCCAATCCGTGCAGCTCTTTCCAGTTACCTGGGTGCACCACGTAGCCGAACAAGGCATGACCGCCATACACCAGCTCGCTGCCTTCAGGAATCCACAGCACCTGGCCTGGCCTGACCTCGAACATTTCACCGTCGGCCTGCAGCTGCAGACAGCCCTCGATCACGAAGATCACCTCGTCATACAGCACCGTCCACCGCACCTCTGCCCCTTCCCAGCGGGCAAATCCCACCCCGATGTTCGGTGACACTTCATTGCTCACGGCGCGGGCGACATAGGCCGCTCCGGGCGGCCCACCACGCACGGTGAATGTCAGGTCCTGCTGGTCGATGCACAGCACCCGTGCCTTGCCTGGGACGCGCGGGCTCATAACTCACTCCGGCTGTTCCAGGCGGCCAGGCGAATGCGCGAGCGCACCCCCAGGCCGAGAAACGGTTCCGGCGGGTTGAGCGACGGCATGCCGGTCACCGCGCGGATATCGTTCAACTGCGCCGAATCGGCGCCCACCGCCAGATCGGCCAGCAAGGTCCCGGAAATCGTGCCCCAGGCCGCACCCACCCCGTTGTCGCACGCCGAGGCATGCAGCCCCGGTTCCAGTTCGCCAAAGAAGTTGGTGAAGTTGCGCGAGATCGCGTAGACCCCACCCCAGGTATGACTGAAAGGCACCTCGGCCAGTTGCGGGAAGCGCGCCAGGAACGCCTTGCGATGCGCCGCGCGCACGTCCAGGCGCATGGCATCGCTGGTGCTGCGCCCATACTTGGGCACATGTTTGTAGGTATTGCGGATAATCAGGCGACGATCCTCGGTCATGCGCACCGTGGTACCGGCGTGGTCCGCCGGGGTCAGCCCCCAGTCCACCTGACCGCCGTAGGCCGCCAGCTCGTTGTCGGTCAGCGGTCGGGTCCAACTGGCGAAGGTCATCACCGGCAGCAGGCGGTTACGCAAATAACCAAACTCCTGGGTGAAGATGCTGGTGCCGAGCAATACCTGCGGGCTGCGGATCACCCCCTGGCTGCCATGCAACAGCCAGCCGCCCTTGCCGTCGCGCTCCAGGCGCTGGATCGGTGACTCTTCCAGCAACTCGACATTCTCCGGCAACGAATGCGCCAGCCCGGTGACCAGGGCCGCGGGTTGCATCAGGTAGCAGCCGGGGGTGTAGATCGCGCCACTGTAATGCTGGGTGCCCAGGACGCTGGAAAGCTCTGCCGGACCCACCCGGCGAAACGGTTCGCCAAGGTCGCTCATCAGCCGCTCGAAGTGATCCAGGTAAGCCAGGCCACGCGCACCGACGGCACCTTGATACTTACCGGCATGGGACCATTGGCAATCGATCCCACGGCTCTGCACCAAACCTTGCAACTGTGCAATGGCGGCGCGATTGAGCCCCAGCAAGCGCTGCTTGTGTGCCGGGTCCGGATGCTCCAGGGCGAATTTGTGGGGCAGGTCAATCACAAACCCAGAGTTGCGCCCCGAAGCCCCGTGAGCCACCCGTTGGGCATCGACCAACAGAATCCGTGCTTGCGGGTGATGCGTTGCCAGGCGGCGTGCGGCCGCCAGGCCGGCAAACCCTGCGCCGACGATGGTGAAGTCGGCCCGCTGCTCACCGGACAGGCGGGTGCAGGCGGGTTGTGCAGGCAAGGCTGCGTACCAGCCGCAGCTGGCATCGTCATACGGCAGATTGATCGTGTTCTTCATGATTCGGGCCTCAGGCTACAGCCTGTTGGGAGTTCTGGCAGGACTGCAGCAAACGGCTGCGTTGGGCTTGCGCCTGGCGACCGAGCAGGACAAAACCTTGCAGCGCGCCGTCGACGTCATGGAAACCGGCACTCACCCCGTCCTCGGTCAAGGTGCAGCGCCATTCCCCCACGCAACCCGCCGCGGGCGGCAGCAGGCACAGCGGCGCTACCGGGGTCTTGACCGTCACCGGCATCAACGGGTAATCGACGGCCGTAGGCCGGCCGAGCAAGGTCTGGCTGAGTGCCTGGATGCCCTGGTTGATCGGTGCCAGATACGGCAACAACTGCCCGGCGATTTCGATGCAATCGCCCAGGGCGTAGATCCCCGGCTGGGAAGTCTGCAACCGCGAGTCCACTTGAATGCCCCTGCCAACTGTCACCCCGGCACTCTCTGCCAGGCTGAGGTCCGGCCGCAGCCCGACGGCAGACAACACCAGGTCAGCCTCGATGCGTTGCCCGTCGGCGAGTTGCAAGCCGTAACCCTGGGCCGTTGGCTCGATGGCCTGCAGGGTGTTCTGCAGATACCAGTTCACTCCCAATTCGCTGAGGGCGAGCTGCAGCTTCTGGCCAGCCTCGACCGGCAGCAGGCGCTCCATGGGCCAGCGGCCGAGGCCGATGACATCGACACGCACGCCGTTGCTGGCCAGGTCGTTGGCAAACTCGCAACCGATCAGGCCGTCGCCCAGGATGGCGACACGCTGCACGCTACTCAGGCGCTGACGAAACTGTCGGTAGTCGTGCAAATTGTTGACGCTGAGCACGGCACTGGTGTCGCCCTCGATCGCCAGGCGCAGCGGCATCGCGCCGCTGGCGAGGACCAACTGGCCGTAGTCCATCTCACCCAGACTGGTGCTCAAGCGCCGCGCCGCACTGTCAATGCGCTGCACCTGGCAATGCGCATAGACGCGGATGTTCAGGCGCCGCTCGATGGCCATCGGCGACTCGCTGGCCAATGCCTCGGCGTCTTTGCCCTGGGACAGCCCGATCGACAGTGCCGGCTTGGAATACAAGTGCCCGCAGTCCTGGGTCAGCACGCGGATCTCTACGCGCGGGTCGGCCTTGCGCAATGCCTGGGCCAGGCCGTAACCGGCGTAACCGCTGCCGATGATGACGATCGGCTGGGTCGGCAGCAGCGCTGCAGGGGTTATCACCGGGGTGGGCAACGGCACACTGGCGACGGCCGCCGGCGCAACATGCTCACTGATATCGAGCATCTCGAAATCCGCCTTGCCGACGTGGCATTCGGGGCACAGCCAGTCTTCGGGCACATCTTCCCAGCGCGTGCCGGCGACGATGCCGTCCTGGGGCCAGCCCAGCGCCTCGTCGTAGATCAGGCCACAGACGATACACAGCCAAGTCTTGTACATGGCGCTCACTCCCCCGCAACCCGGATCGCTACGTTCTTGGTGCGCACATAGCTGTACAAGGCCTCCTGGCCCTTTTCCCGACCAAAACCCGACAGTCCGACGCCACCAAACGGGGTTTCGATACCCCCGGCGTACCATTCGTTGACGAACACCTGGCCGGCCCTCAGGCGCCGGGTGCAGCGCATCGCCCGGCTGATGTCCTGGGTGAACACCCCGGCGACCAGGCCGAACTCGGTACCGTTGGCGATGGCGATCGCTTCCTCTTCGGTGTCGAAAGGGATCACCGCCAGCACCGGGCCAAACACCTCTTCCTGGGCAATGCACATGTCGGGACGCACATCGCGGAACACCGTCGGGGCCATGAAGTGACCGGCTCGGTCAGGCAATGCCTGGCCACCGGTGGCCGCTACCGCACCTTGCGCCACAGCGCGGCGACACAGGTCTTCGATACCTGCCAGTTGTCCGGCACTGACTACTGGCGTGAGGTCCGCGTCGTCCTGGCCGATCCCGACGCTGAGCCCTTCGGCCATGGCGACAACGGACTCGACCACTTGCTCATAAATCTCGCGCTGCACCAGCAGCCGGGACATCGCTGAACAGACCTGGCCGGCATTGAAGAAAATCCCCGACTGGACACTGGCCAGCAGTTGCTCGGGGTCGGCATCGGCAAAGGCAATCGCCGCCGACTTGCCCCCCAACTCCATCACGCTGGGAATCGCGTGTTGGGCGGCATCCCGCAAGATCGACTGCCCGGTAGGCACGGAACCGGTGAACACAATCTGGTCCACCGTGCGGTGGCTGACCAAGTGCGCCCCGACCTCACGGCCTCGGCCGCAGATCAGGTTGACCGCGCCTCGCGGCAAGCCCGCTTTGCTGATGGCGCCGATCAGCACACACAGGCCCAACGGTGAAAGCTCAGGCGACTTGATGACCACCGCGTTACCCGCCGCCAACGCCGGGGCCAGGGAACGCGCACAGATCGAAACCGGGAAGTTCCAGGGCACGATCTGCGCCGAAACGCCCATCGGGTCGTACAGGGTAAAGTCCATGTAACCGTTGCCCAGCGGGATCGAGGTGCCCTCGATCTTGTCCGCCATCCCGGCGTAATACTCGAAGTACCGCGCCGCCTCGACGAACTCGTCCCTGGCGTCGCACAGGCGCTTGCCGTTCTCCTGGCACAGCACCCAGGCCCCTTCGTCGGCCACGGCGCGAATCTCCTCGGCGATGCGCAGCAGCCAAGTGACACGTTGCGCCGGGCGCACTCGGGTCATTTCACCGCTGTCGGCACAGCGCCGGGCCGCCGCCAAGGCGCGCTCGGCGTCTGCCAGACCGGCCTGGGCGATGGTTGCGAGCAACTCGCCATTGCCCGGGTTGTGGACTTTCAAGTGCTGGGTACTGTCGCTCCATTCACCGTCGATGTAGTTGAGCCAGTGCGAGGCTATCGGATACATGGGCGCTCCTCCTCAGGCAGACGGCGTGGTGGCGAGCAACTGACGTGCAGCCCACTGGTGGAAGAAGTGCGTCGGGATGTCCATTTCCGGAGAGAACGCGCCACCTTTGTAGCCTGGGGAGAAACGGCCTTTCTGCATGCCTTCCACCGAGCTGATGTCTTCCTGGAACACTACTTTCCAGGACTCGAGAATCGCTGCGCGGCAGGCGGCGAACTCATCGCTGGTGGCCGCTTCGTCACCCACATAGAACAGGCGCAGGTGCTCGATGGTGCGTCCCGGCGCAACCGGCTCAAGCTGCATGGCAAAGGCGTGGTCGGCCTGGATGCCCAGCAGCACGTTGGGGAAAAATGCTACATATTCGGCGTTGCGCAGACGGTCCTGGGGCCACGCCGGGAACTTCGGCAGGTGGGTCCCGGCGACATCCGAGAGGTTGTAGGCGTAGCTGCCCTGGCCGGCGAAATGCTCGTCGAACAGGATGTTGTAGTGGTCTTCCAGGCGCGAATAGGAGTTCAGGCTCGGGTGCACCCACGGCAGGTGATAGGCCTCGCAGTAGTTCTCCACCGCCAGCTTCCAGTTGCAGTTGATGTCCAGGGTGGTCTGGTCCTGGCCCGCACGGCGACGCAGCAGGCTCATGCCGTCCTCGCCAAGGAACTGGGTCCAGCGCGTGGTCAGCGGCGCGAGCATGTCCTCGAGTGGCTGGGCGTCGTCCGACAGGTTGATGAACACCATGTCCATCCAGATCGCACTGCGGATGGCTTTCAGGCCGTGCTTTTCGCAGGCGAAGCGCTCGTCCTTGTGCTGATCGATCCCGCCGACGTGCGGCGTGCCACGCAGGCCGCCGTTGAGGTCATAGGTCCAGGAGTGGTAAGGGCAGCGAATCACCCCTTGCACCTCACCGGCCTCCTCCACCAGCTTCATGCCGCGGTGACTGCAAACGTTATGGAATACCTGCACCAGGCCTTCACGGTTGCGCATCAGCAGAAGGGGCAGGCCCATGAAATCGATCGGCTTGACCGAACCGGCCTTGACCAGGTCACTGGCGAAACCGACACAGGCCCAGGTCTTGCCCATGACCTGATCACGTTCCAGTTCGAAGAAATGTTGATTGGTGTAGAACTCGTTGCTCAGCCCGGTGGCCTCATGGATCGGGTTAAGTACGGTTTCAAGGTGATGCACAGGAATTTGGCGGTTGTTGCTCATTATTGTTTTCCCCTGCTGGGCACGGTTTGGAAAGATCGGCAGGCCCACTGGCCACTGTCCGTTGGCAGCCAGTTTGGGAAAACAGGAGTGGTCTCGACAAACGATATTTGCGGGGCGATTCATGACTTTTAGTCATAAATTCGCCTGCCTTGTTTTTTGCCTTGAAACTTGCTAATTGCAGGGGCGCGCGAATATATGAGCAACTTGTTGTTATCGCCAAGTTTAACTTTTTGCGATTCTTAGACGGAGTCTTTCGAAGGCGGAAGTTGATTCAACAACCAACTTCTAAAGCACTTCACACTCTGGCGCATAGCGCCCCGGGACAACGGCTCCAGCAAACAGAACTGCGCCTCGGTCGTTAATACCGCCTCCAGCGGTCGTACCAATGCGCCGGTGCGCAAAGGGTCATCGACCAGGTTCGACCAGGCCAGGGCAATGCCCTGCCCGTTGATTGCCGACTGGATCAGCATCGAGTAACTATTGATATTGATTCGGCGCTTTGGCTCGACCTTGTTCAGGCCCTGGCTGAGCAACCAGTCGGACCAGCCGATCCAATCCCGCTGCGGGTCATCGAGGTACAGCCAGGTCAAGCCGGCAAGGTCCTCAGGTTTGCTCAAATGCGGGTGCTGGGCCAGGTAGGCCGGGCTGCAAACCGGGTACACCTCCTCGCAAAACAGGGGCGTTACCTGCATGTTCGGCGGCGGTGTACGGCAGTAATACAAGGCCAGGTCACAGTCCAGCCGGGAGAAATCCTTGACCTGATCGTGGGCGATGATCCGCAGGTCGATCTCTTCGTTTTCACGCTGGAACTGGGTGACTTTGGGCAATAACCAGAGTGATGCCATGGCCGTACTGGTGGCCACCGTTACTTGCTCGGCCCCCTGCCATTGGCGTATTTCGCCGGTGGCTTGCGCCACGCCCAGCAATGAATTGCGAACCGCTTCGTAATACTGGCTGGCGGTCGGGCTTAGTTGCAGAGTACGGGTCGTGCGTATAAATAGGGTTTTACCCAGGTAATCTTCGAGCAAACGGACCTGGCGACTGATCGCGCCTTGGGTAACGTTTAATTCATGCGCCGCCAACGTGAAACTCATGTGCCGCGCTGCGGCCTCAAAAGCAATCAAACTATTGAGGGGTGGAAGTGGATGGATTCTCATGCAGGCAAGTCACGTCGTTATTGTGGTTATATGCCACTAGTCTAGCCCTTGTAATAAGCAGTGCACAGAGGGACGCTCGCCCACCGGTCCTGTGCTGGAAAACAAAACGCCGCTCAATGAGCGGCGTTCTTGTGCGCGGGGCAGTTACCAGGACCTGGAAGGCCTCAGGCTTTGCTGTCCCATGGACGATCGCCACGCTCATCCTTGATGCGGGTCGGCAGGCCCATCACGTCCAGCGCCTTGAGGAACGGCTCGGCTGGCAGCTCCTCGACGTTGACCATGCGTTGCACGTCCCACTCGCCACGGGCGACCAGCAAGGCGGCGGCTACCGGTGGCACGCCAGCGGTATAGGAAATGCCCTGGCTGTCGGTTTCGGCATAGGCCTCCTCGTGATCAGCCACGTTGTAGATGAACACTTCACGCGGCTGGCCATCCTTGGTGCCCTTGACCAGGTCGCCGATGCAGGTCTTGCCGGTGTAGCCCGGCGCCAGCGAACTTGGGTCCGGCAGCACGGCCTTGACCACTTTCAACGGCACCACTTCCAGGCCTTCGGCAGTCTTGACCGGTTGCTCGGAGAGCAGGCCAAGGTTCTTGAGTACGGTGAACACATTGATGTAGTGCTCGCCGAAGCTCATCCAGAAACGCACGTTGGCCACGCCGAGGTTCTTCGACAGGGAGTGCACTTCATCGTGACCGGTGAGGTAGAGGTTCTGCGCGCCGACCACTGGCAGGTCGTCGGTGCGTTTGACTTCGAACATGGTGTTGCTGGTCCACTGGCTGTCCTGCCAGCTCCACACCTGTCCGGTGAATTCGCGGAAGTTGATTTCCGGGTCGAAATTGGTGGCGAAATATTTGCCGTGGGAACCGGCATTGACGTCGAGAATGTCGATCGAATCAATGCGGTCGAAATACTGTTGTTGCGCCAGGGCTGCATAGGCGTTGACCACACCCGGGTCGAAGCCCACGCCGAGAATGGCGGTGACGTTCTTCTGCTGGCATTCCTCGAGGTGCTTCCACTCGTAGTTGCCATACCAGGGCGGCGTTTCACAGATCTTGCCCGGCTCTTCGTGGATGGCGGTGTCCAGGTAGGCGACACCGGTATCGATGCAGGCACGCAGCACCGACATGTTGAGGAACGCGGAACCAACGTTGATGACGATCTGCGATTCGGTTTCGCGGATCAGCGTCTTGGTCGCTTCGACATCCATGGCGTCCAGGGCAAAAGCCTGGATATCGGCGGGCACTTTGAGGCTGCCCTTGGCCTTGACGCTGTCGATGATGGCCTGGCATTTGGAGATGTTGCGCGACGCGATAGCAATACGACCGAGTTCATCGTTGTGCTGCGCGCACTTGTGGGCCACCACCTTGGCGACACCTCCTGCACCAATGATAAGTACGTTCTTCTTCAATTTTTCTCTCTCTCCTTCTGCGCCAGCTTACGAAAGGCTGGACAAGTAATCGTCGAAACCAAACTCACGAACCAGCTCGACACTACCATCGAGTTGTTTCACTACGATGGACGGCATTTTCAGGCCGTTGAACCAGTTTTTCTTGACCATGGTGTAACCCGCGGCATCGACAAACGACAGACGGTCGCCAATCGCCAACGGTGCAGCAAACTGATACTCACCAAAGATATCCCCGGCCAGGCAGGATTTGCCGCACACCATGTAGGTGTGTTCACCCTCGCTCGGCGCCAGCTTGGCGTTCAGGCGGTAGATCAGCAGATCGAGCATGTGCGCTTCGATGGAGCTGTCCACGACGGCCAGGTGCTTGCCGTTGTAGAGGGTGTCGAGCACGGTGACTTCCAGCGAAGCGCTCTGGGTGATGGCAGCTTCGCCCGGCTCCAGGTAGACCTGCACGCCGTACTTCTGCGAAAAAGCCTTGAGGCGCGCGCAGAACTGGTCGAGGGCATAGTCTTCACCGGTGAAGTGAATACCGCCGCCCAGGCTGACCCATTCGACCTTGTGCAGCAGGTGACCGAAGCGCTCCTCGATGGTGCACAGCATCTGGTCGAACAGGCCGAAGTCGCCGTTCTCGCAGTTGTTGTGGAACATGAAGCCGGAGATCTGCTCGATGACCGCCTCGACCTTGACCGGGTCCCACTCGCCCAGGCGGCTGTATGGACGCGCCGGGTCTGCCAGCAGGTAGTCGGAGCTGCTCACCTGCGGGTTGACCCGCAGACCGCGAACCTTGCCTTCGGACGCCTCGGCAAAGCGCTGCAACTGGCCGATGGAGTTGAAGATGATCTTGTCGCAGTTGGCGAGCATCTCCTCGATCTCATCGTCGGCCCAGGCCACGCTGTAGGCGTGGGTCTCGCCGGCAAATTTCTGGCGGCCGAGCTTGAGCTCGTAGAGCGAGGACGAGGTGGTGCCATCCATGTACTGCTCCATCAGGTCAAACACCGACCAGGTGGCGAAGCACTTGAGCGCCAACAGGGCCTTGGCCCCGGACTGCTCGCGCACGTAGGCGATCTTCTGCATGTTCGCCAACAGCTTTTGTTTATCGATAAGGTAGTACGGCGTCTTAATCATTTCGAGGCCTCCGGCAAGGCTAGCCAAAAAAGGATGCGCATTGTGCCTTCACTGACTGCAGATCGAAAGAGCAGAAAGTGTTTGCGCCCTGGCCAGGGCGTGGAAAGGGGTCAGTTATAACAGGGCGGGGGCATGCAGGGTGGCAGTTTCAACCCACCAAACCGGTGGGGGTGTCAGGTGCCATGGATGTTGACTGTGCCGGCCTCATCGCGGGCAAGCCCGCTCCTACAGTGATTTTGGCTGTTCACAGATTCTGTATACACCACATCAAACCTGTGGGAGCGGGCTTGCCCGCGATGGCGGTGTGTCAGGCGCCAGCGATGTTGGCTGTGCTGGCCTCATCGCGAGCAAGCTCGCTCCCACAATGAATTTGGTTGCTCACAGATTTTGTATACACCCATACCAAACCTGTGGGAGCGGGCTTGCCCGCGATAGCGGTGTGTCAGGCAACATAGATGTTGGCTGTGCTGGCCTCATCGCGAGCAAGCCGCAAGCGGGCGCTCGCTCCCACAATGAATTTGGTTGCTCACAGATTTTGTATACACCTGCAAGGTCGGATACACCTTTGCCTAGCGCGCGCTCGCCAGTTCACGCAGCCGCGCCAACTCGGCTGCAGGCAGGCTGATGCCATCGGCCAGGGATTTGGCCCGTTCCTGATACCGTCGGTCGCCTGGCATGCGTTGCAGGCCGACGCCGCGCATCTGCTGCACCAGTTCTTCGCTACGGCTGGCGAAGTGGTTGCCGGCGGTCTTGCTCGGATCGATCACGATCAGCAACTGACCGGTCCAGGGGGTTTGTGCCCCGGGATGGTTCGACCAGTCGAACTCGAACGAGAAGTTGCCGCCGGTCAGGGCCGCCGCCAACAGTTCCACCATCATCGACAGGGCCGAACCCTTGTGCCCGCCAAACGGCAACAGCGCGCCGCCGTTGAGGATAGCCTTGGGGTCCCGGGTCGGCTGGCCCAGGCTGTCGACGCCCATGCCCTCGGGCAGCAATTGACCCTGACGCGCGGCGATCTGCACATCGCCGTGGGCGATGGCGCTGGTCGCCAGGTCAAAGACGATCGGCTCGCCACCGGCACGCGGTGCGGCAAAGGCAATCGGGTTGGTGCCGAACAGCGGCCGTTGCGCGCCATGCGGCACCACGCAGGTCATGCTGTTAACCACGCTCAAGGCCACCAGGCCCTCTTCGGCGAAGGGTTCGACGTCCGGCCAGAGCGCGGCGAAATGGTGCGAGTTGCGGATCGCCAATACCGCGATGCCGGCACTGCGGGCCTTCTCGACCAGCAAGCTACGGGCTGCGGCCAAGGCCGGCTGGGCAAAACCTTTGGCCGCGTCGACCCGGACAAAACCCGAAGCCACATCCTCCACCACCGGCACGGCCCGACCATCCACCCAGCCACTGGCCAACGACGACAGGTAACCAGGAATGCGGAACACCCCGTGACTGTGGGCGCCGTCGCGCTGGGCGCTGGCACAGTTGTGCGCCAGTACCTGGGCGACTTCCGACGAGGTGCCGTGCTGTTCAAAGATGCGCTGCAGCAGCTCAGTCAGGTCGGCGAGTGAAAGGCTTTGCACTTCGGGCAAAGCGGTGTTGGCGTGGGACATTCTGAAGCTCCGGGCGATTTGTTGTTATGGGCGAACTATCCGGCGATGACAGTTATCTGTCAAATATTGACTTTATGACAGAAAACATCCATTTTCCTTCCCAAGCGCTGAATAACAACAGGAAACAGCCTTGAGCCAGCCCATCAAACAACGCCTTGAAAGCAGTCTGTCAACCGCCGCCGCCTCTGGCCGGGCGATTGCCAACTACATGCTGGCCAACCTCTATGAACTGCCGTTCCAGACCGCTGCCGACATTGCCGCGAAGTTGAACGTCAGTGAATCCAGCGTCGGGCGCTTCTGTCGCTCCATCGGCTACAGCCACTTCAAAGACCTGAAAAACGACCTCAAGGCCGACCTGGGCGATGGCCCGTGGCTGGTAGGCGACCGTTTGCAGGAATTCCGCCAGCAGGCCAGCCAGGGTCCGCAGGGCCTGCCCCGCAGCTTCGAGCTGGAAGTGGCGGCGCTGGTCAAGGTCTACGAATACAGCCTGACCCCCACCTGGCACGCCGTCAGCCAGCGCCTGGCCAGCCGGCGCAAGGTGTTCGTCGCCGGGTTCCAGACCGAACGGGGCATCGCCGCCTCCATGGTGCACTTGCTGCAGTACCTGCGCGATGACGTGCACTGGGTCGACGGCGCTGCCGGGCATTACGCCGACGTGCTGCTCAGCCTGCCCGATGACAGCGCCCTGGTGGTGTTCGAAGCCCGCCGCTATTCACGCCATGCCCTGACCCTGTGCCGCAAGGCCCGCGAGGCGGGCATCCCGGTGACGCTGGTCACCGACACCTTTTGCGACTGGGCCGAGCAGAACGCCGACGAAGTGTTCCGCGTGCCCACCGAGTTCAACCTCTTCTGGGAGTCGACCGCCGCGATGCTGTCGTTGGTGCACCTGCTGGTCAACGACGTCTGCAAACAGCTGGGCCCGGAAGTGGAAAAACGTCTTGCCGCCGTTGCGCTCCTGCACAACGAGTTCGTTGGATACACATCATCACCAAGCTCAAAACAATAAATCGAGGTGCTAGATGAAACACGTCATTCGCTTTGCCAGTGCATGTGCAATGGTCCTGGCCGGGGCCTCCGGCGCGCAGGCTGAAGTCCTGAAGATCGCCACCGAAGGCGCTTACCCGCCGTTCAACTATGTCGACTCGGACAACAAGCTGCACGGCTTCGATGTGGACATTGCCAACGCGCTGTGTGAACGCATGAAAGTCCAATGCAAGATCGTCGCCCAGGACTGGGAAGGGATTATCCCGGCGCTGATGGCGAAGAAATACGACGCCGTGGTTGCCTCGATGATCGCCACCGACGAGCGCAAGCAGAAGATCGATTTCACTAACCACTACTACCGCACTCCGCTGTCCGTGGCCGTGCCCAAGGACTCGGACATCTCCGACGCCCAGACCGATTTCAAAGGTCGCACCGTGGGTGCCCAGGCCTCCTCGACCCAGGCCATCTACGCCGAAGATCACTACGGCCCGGCTGGCGCCGACGTCAAGTTCTACCCGACCCTGGATGAAGCCAACAGCGACCTGGCTGCCGGCCGCGTCGACGGGGTGATTGCCGACAAGTTCCCACTGCTGGCCTGGATCGACAGCGCTGGTAAGGACTGCTGCAAGATCATCGGCGATGTCAACGGCACCACCGCCGACGCCTCCATCGCGGTACGCAAGGGTGACGATGCACTGCGCGAGCGTTTCAACAAGGCGCTGGATGAAATCGTCGCCGACGGCACCTACAAGAAGATCTCCAGCCGCTACTTCGCGTTCGACATCTACTGATCCCCTGCCCCCCAGGTCAGCCTGCGGGGCGTTCCTTGCCGACCTGCTGCACCGCGCGCCCACCGGCGGCGGTGCACGCGTGCGGGCCTAATTTACGAGAGGGTTCGAGCATGTTCGAAAACCTGTCACTGCTTTCCTTCGCCAGCGGCGGCTGGGGCTCAGCCTTGCTGGCCGGCGCCCTGGTGACCATCGTCCTGGCCTTGAGCTGCCTGCCGATCGGCTTGCCACTGGGGTTGGGCCTGGCCTTGGCCGCCCGCTCCCGACGTCGCTGGCCGCGCGCCATGAGCACGGTGTTTGCCACCGTGTTCCGTGGCCTGCCCGAACTGCTGACCCTGCTGATCATTTACTACGGCTGCCAGATCGGCGCGCAGAAACTGTTGTCGGTGATGGGCTACGAGGCTGAAGTGGCGATCAACCCCTTCGTCGCCGCCATGATCGCGTTCAGCCTGGTGTTCGCTGCGTTCTCCAGCCAGATCTGGCTGGGCGCCTTCAAGACCGTGCCCAAGGGCCAGTTCGAAGCCGCTGCCGCCCTCGGCCTGTCCCGGCGCACCACCTTTACCAAAGTGGTGCTGCCGCAACTGGTGCGCATCGCCCTGCCGGGCCTGTCGAACAACTGGCTGTCGTTGCTCAAGGACACTTCGCTGGTGTCGACCATCTCGCTGGTCGACCTGATGCGCCAGACCAACCTGGCCGTCAGCGTGACCAAGGAACCGATGTTGTTCTACACCGTGGCCTGCTTTGGCTACCTGTTCTTCTCGGCGATTTCCGGCCGCCTGTTCCAGTACCTGGAACAGCATTTCAGTCGCCATCAACGGAGCGTGCGCCCATGAGCCTGGCTGAATTGCAGAGTCTGTTCCTCAGCCCTGAGTTGCTGGAACGTTATGGTCCACGCTTCATCGACGGGCTGTTGGTCACCGCCAAACTGGTGGCTATTTCCTTCACCCTCGGTGCCCTGCTCGGCCTGCTGATTGCCCTGGCGCGGTTGTCGGGCAACCGCTTTCTCAGCCGTTTTGCCGGCGTCTATGTGTACTTCTTCCGTGGCTCGCCGCTGCTGGCCCAACTGTTCATGCTGTATTACGGCCTGGGTTCGTTCAAAGGCTTCTGGCAGGACGTCGGCCTCTGGTGGTTCTTCCGTGACGCCTGGTTCTGCACCCTGCTGGCGTTCACCCTGAACACCGCGGCCTATCAGGCGGAGATCCTGCGGGGCAGCATCATGGCCGTGGCCCAGGGGCAACGCGAAGCCTGCAACGCCCTGAGCCTGTCGCGCTGGACCACCTTTCGCAAAGTCGTCCTGCCGCAATCGCTGCTGGTGGCCATCGGCCCCCTGGGCAACGAACTGATCCTGATGATCAAGGCCAGCGCCATTGCCTCGCTGGTGACCATCTACGACTTGATGGGGGTGACCAAACTGGCCTTCTCGCGCAGTTTCGACTTCCAGATCTACCTCTGGGCCGCGGTGCTGTACCTGCTGATCGTGGAAGTGGTGCGACGCAGCCTCAAAGCCCTGGAAGGCCGCCTCGGCCGCCACTTGCAGTAAACCGGTTTTTTCTCGGGCTGCCGTGGGCGCCCCAGCATCAAGGATCTACCCATGCATTGCCAAACCATCGTTCTGGGCGCCGGGATTGTCGGCGTCAGTACCGCCCTCCAGTTACAGGCCCGTGGCCGCCAGGTGGTGCTTATCGACCGCCAGCAGCCGGGCAAAGGCACCAGCCACGGCAACGCCGGGCTGATCGAGCGCGCCAGCGTGATTCCCTATTCGTTCCCCCGCGAGCTGTCGAGCCTGCTGCGCTACGCCCGCAACCAGCAATCGGACGTGCGCTACAGCCTCAAGCACCTGCCCAAGGCCGGTCCCTGGTTGCTGCAATACTGGCGGCACTCCGGGGCCAAGGGCCTGGCCATGGCGACCAAGGCCATGCTGCCCCTGGTGGAACGTTGTGTCAGTGAACATGACCTGCTCTCGACGCCGGCCGGCATGGACCATTTGATCCAGGCCGGCGGCTGGGTCGAGGCCTACAGCTCGATCCCGGCTTTCTTCAAGGCGCAACAGGACGCCGCAGCACTGCAGCGCTTTGGCCTCAATTACCAGGTGCTCGACCGCGACGAACTGCGGGCGCGCCAACCCGGCCTGCACAGCAGCGTGATCGGTGGCATCCACTGGCTCGACCCCAAGACCGTCAGCGATCCCGGCGGCCTGACCCGTGGGTATGCCGAACTGTTCGTCGAACGCGGCGGCGTGTTTGTCCTCGGCGATGCCCTCTCCCTGCGCCAGGGCGAAGGCAAATGGCAGGTACAGACCGAGCAGGGCCTGGTGCTCGGCGACGAAGCCGTGGTCGCCCTCGGCCCGCAAGCCCGGGGCGTCTTCGAACCCCTGGGCTACAAGATTCCGCTGGCGATCAAGCGCGGCTATCACATGCACTATGCCGCCCTGCCAGGCAGTTGCCTGCAACAACCCTTGCTCGACCCTATCGGCGGTTACGTGCTGGCGCCGATGGTGGGTGGCGTGCGTCTGACCACCGGGATCGAGTTCGCCGACAGTGACGACCCGATCAACGAAATCCAGTTGCGCCGCTGCGAAGAGCTGGCGCGCAAGTTCTACCCGCTGGGCGAACGCCTGGACGCCGAACCCTGGCTGGGCCGCCGCCCGTGCCTGCCGGACATGTGCCCGGTGATCGGCCCGGCAGCGCGGCACCCGGGCCTGTGGTTTAACTTCGGCCACGCCCACCACGGCCTGACCCTCGGCCCGGTCTGCGGCCGTTTGCTGGCCGAAATGATGACCGGCGCCACCCCGTTCACCGACCCTGCCCCTTACAGCGCCGAGCGCTTCCATTGATTGCCGGAGACCCGACCATGCCTGCCCTCTCTGCCCGTATCGATACGCCGCTGGCCGTGCAACCCGACACCCGTAAGGTAGTGGTGGATATCGCCGCCCTGAACAAGTTCTATGGCGCCTTCCATGTCTTGCACGACATCAACCTGCAAGTGCGCGAAGGCGAACGCATCGTCCTGTGCGGGCCTTCCGGCTCGGGTAAATCGACCCTGATCCGCTGCATCAACCGCCTGGAAATCGCCGAGAAAGGCCGGATCCTGGTGAATGACACCGACCTGTCCCAGAACACCCGCGAGGCGGCCAAGGTGCGCAGCGAAGTGGGCATGGTGTTCCAGCATTTCAATCTGTTCCCGCACATGAGCGTGCTCGACAACTGCACCCTGGCACCGATCTCGGTGCGTGGCCTGAGCCGCAAGAAAGCCGAGGAACTGGCCGAGCACTTCCTGCAGAAAGTCGGGATCGCCAGCCAGGCCGGCAAGTACCCCAGCCAGCTTTCCGGCGGCCAGCAACAGCGCGTGGCCATCGCCCGGGCGTTGTGCATGGAACCGAAAATCATGCTGTTCGACGAGCCCACTTCGGCGCTCGACCCGGAGATGGTCAGCGAAGTGCTGGACGTGATGGTGAAACTGGCTGGCAGCGGCATGACCATGCTCTGCGTGACCCACGAGATGGGCTTTGCCCGGCAAGTGGCCGAGCGCGTGCTGTTTCTCGACGGTGGCCAGATCATCGAGGACGCCCCGCCGGAAGACTTCTTCAACGCCCCGAAAAGCCCACGGGCCAAGGCCTTCCTGGCGCAGATCGTGCATTGACACAGGCCAGGCCCGCAGGGTGCTGCGGGCCTGACTGACGAACGTCAGGCGACTATTGGGCCATACCCGCTAATCTCCCATGGCAATTCTTCAACACTGGAGGTTGGTCATGAATCCCAGATATCCACTGGTCGCACTGCTGGTCAGCGCGAGCCTGTTTGGCTGTACCACGTCAAGCGAGCACGGGATCAGCATTCCCCTGGCGGCCACTCGGCACAACGTCGGGCAAATCGCCAATACCACCCTGGCCAATTGGGACCAGAACACCGGGTTCGACTTTTTCATCAGCGGCGTGCCCACCGGCACCTCCCTGCCCCTGCGCATCTACACCTTCATCCATAAGGGCAGTTGCCAGCAGCCCGGCCCGGTGGCCTATGCGATGAACGACAAGGTCAATACCGAACGCGCCGCCGTTGCCGGCTGGACTTTTTCCAGGAGCGCCGCCATCGCCCTGCCGGAGTTGCTGGCCGGCCAGTACTCGATCGTCCTGCGATCGGCACCGGAGGACGGCAACCTCGATCTGTTCTGTGGCGATATTCCCCAGGGCGGCACAGCAAAATAGTCGAGGCGCGATCAGCTCTCGACCGGGCTGCTTGGATCCTGACTGGCTTCAGCCGCCAGCTTCAAGCGGTCGGCTTTGCTGATGTACTTGTCCTTGTTGACTGGGGCCAGCTTGGCGCTGGCCTTTTTCGCGTGGGCTTTTAACAGCTGCTTGATTTTCTTACGGCGATTCATGGTGCTCTACTCAGGGTGACAATGGCGCGATGGTAGCAGCTTGCGATATTCAAGCTGGTGCTCGTGGCACCGCCTGAGTCGATAAAGTTGCCCATCAGCGATCACCCTCCTCCCTTCCCGCCTGGTTCCGGCAGCGCAATGGGCGCTCCGTTGCCCGGCCGCGAGCCATATCTAAAAACGACATACCTAAAAACGACACACCCCAGAATCCCTATTGCCAATGAGGGGAGAAGCGCTCTACTATTTTTGCAATTACTTTAATTGCATTGAGATTACTGGAGTCAGCGAATGTCATTGGTCGACGAGCTCATCGCTCTGCTTGGTGCAAACAACCTGATTACCGACGCCGGCGAAATGACCGCTTCCCTTGAGGACTGGCGTGGGCGCTACCGTGGTGCGGCGCTGTGTGTCGCCCGTCCGGCCAGCACCGCAGAAGTGGCGGCGGTAGTGGCCTGCTGTCACCGGCACCGCGTGCCCGTGCTGCCTCAAGGTGGCAACACCGGCCTGGTCGGTGGTTCGGTGCCGCCTTCCAGCGGGCCGGCTCCGGTGATCATCAATCTGCAGCGCATGCGCCGCATCGGCCTCGTCGACCCCGTCAACAACTCCATCGAAGTGCAGGCCGGCTGCGTCCTGGCTAACGTGCAGCAAGCGGCGCGGGACGCCGGACGCCTGTACCCGGTCAGCCTGGGGGCCGAAGGTTCCTGCCAGATCGGCGGCACCATCGCCACCAACGCCGGGGGCATCTCCGTACTGCGTTATGGCAACACCCGCGACAACGTCCTGGGCATTGAAGTGGTACTGGCCGATGGCACCATCTGCTCGGAACTGCGGGCCCTGCGCAAAGACAATACCGGCTACGACCTCAAGCATCTGTTCATTGGCTCCGAAGGCACCCTGGGGATCATCACCGCCGCCGTGCTCAAGCTGCATCCCCTGCCCACGCGCTGCGCAGTGGCCTGGGTCGGCGTCAGCAGCCCGGCCCAAGCGATCGAGCTGCTGGTGCTCACCCGCCAGCTGTCGGGCTCATCGCTGTCGGCCTTCGAGCTGATGAACCAATTGCAACTGGACCTGGTAGTGGAGCACGTGCCACAGCGCCGCTCACCGCTGGATACCCAGCATCCCTGGCACGTGCTGATCGAGCTGGCGGATACCGCGGGCAGCGCCGACCCCGAGGCGGCCCTTACGGCCATCCTCGAGCAGGCGTTCGACCAGGCCATCGTCGACAACGCCAGCATCGCTTCCAGTCAAGGCCAGCAGGCCGCCATGTGGGAACTGCGCCACAGCGTGTCGGAAGCCAACAAGAAAGGCGGCATCGGCCTGACCACCGATTGCGCCGTGCCGGTGTCCACCATCGCGACCTTCATCGAGCGGGCCAACGCCGCAGTGGCGAAGCTTGCCCCGCAAGCGCAGATCGTGATCGTCGGGCACATGGGTGACGGCAACATTCACTACATTCCGTTCTTCCCGTTCGCGGTCTGGGACGGACTCGAGCAAACCGAAGCCCTCGCCCGTGAACTGCGTCGTGCGGTCAATGACGTGGCCGCCGAACTGGCCGGCACCTTCAGCGCCGAACATGGCGTCGGGCAAACCTCGCTCGATGAAATGCATAACTATAAATCCGCGGCTTCGCTCGCCCTGATGCGGGCGATCAAACACGCCGTCGACCCCCTTGGCCTGTTCAACCCGGGCCGACTTATACCGCCTGAAAAATAAAACCCACAACAAACATCCCTAGTGACGATAGCGACTATCGACAATATCGCGAAGAGAGGTCAGGAGTATGGGCAACAACATTAATAACTGGTCACGCCGCAGCGTGCTCAAGGCCAGTGTGGTCGGGGCCGTCGCACTGTCGACGAGCAGCATGTGGTCGTCCTTGCGGGCGCAAACCAAACGCATCGTGGTGCGCGATGATGGCGGCGTCTACACCAAGGCCTACACCGAGGTGTTCTATCGGCCGTTCCAGGAGGCGACGGGAATCGAGGTGATTGGCGTACAGGCCAACGCCGAACCGACCGCGCAGATCCTGTCGATGGTCGATGCCGGTTCCTACACCTGGGACATGGCCAAGATCAGCCAGCCGGCAATCAAGATGCTCACCCAGGGCCAGAAGAAATACCTCGAGGCCCACGGCCTGGGCAACGACCCCATCGTGGCGCAGATGCCCGAGCACTTCATGTCCGAGTACGGAGTCGGCACCAACGTCTACACCACCGTGCTGGCCTATCGCAAGGATGCCTTCGAAGGGCGCCAGGCGCCTACCTCCTGGAAGGACTTCTACGATGTGCAGGGTTTCCCCGGTCGCCGCGCCCTGCGCCGTCACCCCTTCGACACCATCGAGCAGGCACTGCTGGCCGACGGAGTTGCCGTGGCCAACGTCTACCCCTGCGACCTGGAACGGGCATTCTCGGCACTCGACAGAATCAAGAATGACGTCTCGGTGTTCTGGACCAGTGGCGCGCAAGTCGAGCAATTGCTGGTGTCCGGCGAAGTCGACATGGTGCCGGTCTGGGTCTCGCGTGCGCAATCGGCCCGCAGCTCCAATGCCCCGGTCGGCATCGTCTGGGACCAGAACATCTGGGGCCTGGACAGCTGGGCCATCCTGGCGGGCACGCCCAACGCCGCAGCCTGCCGCGAGTTCATCAAGTTCACCTGCGACCCCGAGCGCCAGGCTGCACTGACCAAGTATTTCCCCGCCGGTGTGACCCATCCCCGGGCCTTTGACTTCATCGACCCGGCCGTGGCCGCCGATTGCCCCTCCTACCCCGACCACATCGCCAAGGGGCTTCCGATCGACGCCCAGTATTGGACAGAAAAACAGGGCACGGCGCTGGAACGCTATAACGCATGGCTCCTGAGCTGACCCCGCTGACGGGTCCGCCACGCGGCGGGCCCGATATTTCCTGTCCCTTGTCTTCAGGTCTTCGCCATGTCCTCTTCCAGCCTAACCGTAAAGAAGCTCGCTAAAAACTATGGCCAGTTCGTGGCCCTCGCCCAAACCGACCTGACCGTCGCCGATGGGGAGTTCCTGACGCTGCTCGGTCCTTCCGGCTCCGGCAAAACCACCTTGCTCAGCCTGGTGGCCGGCCTCACCCATCCCGATGGCGGCGAGGTGTCCATCGGCGACAACGATGTGACGTACCTGGCGCCCCATCATCGCGACATTGGTGTGGTGTTCCAGAACTACGCGCTATTTCCCCACATGACGATCCTGGAGAACATTGCCTTCCCGCTGAAGATGCGCAAGGTCCCGGCGACTGAAGCCCGTGAGCGGGCCATGGCCGCCCTGGACATGATCAAGCTGCCGCACATCGCCCAGCGTTATCCCAAGGAGCTGTCCGGCGGCCAGCAACAACGGGTCGCGCTGGCGCGCTGCATGGTCTATCGCCCCTCGATCATCCTGATGGACGAACCCCTGGGCGCGCTCGACAAGAAGCTGCGCGAACACATGCAGCTGGAGATCAAGCGCATTCACCGGGAGCTGGGAACCACCATCATTTATGTGACCCACGACCAGGAAGAGGCGATGACCATGTCGGATCGCATCTGCCTGATGAATGCCGGGAAGATCGAGCAACTGGGCACCCCCGATGACCTGTACTTCCGCCCACGCACGCTGTTCGTTGCCGACTTCCTCGGTGAGTCGAACCTGCTGCCGGCGCAGATCGTCGCCTCCCAGGACGGGGTGCTCGATGTGCTGGTCGGCAGCCGTGGGATCAAGGCCAGCGCCACGCCAAACGGCGAGAACCTGCCGGGCGCGCACATCCACATCATGGTCCGCCCACAGAACATGCTGATTGCCAAAGCCACGGCCGGCGACGTGCGCCATCTGCAGGCGAGCGTCAGCGATGTGATGGTCACCGGCAGCCTGACCAAGGTCTACATGAGCACCGAGGAAGAAGGTATTCCCGCGCTGGTCTCGGCCTTCCCGACCCGGGTCAATGGCGAGAGCTTCCAGCGCGGCGACAAGGTCTCCCTGTCCTGGCACGCCTCGGACGCCGTTGCCATCACCGAACAACCCAAGGCGGCGTTCCCATGAGCCTGTTTACCTCTCGCGCAGCCTCTGCGCCGATGCCCGCCTGGGCCAAGAACAGCCTGATGATCGCGCCGTTGCTGGTGCTGCTGGCAGTGTTCCTGGCCTATCCGGTGGGCCGCCTGCTGTCGTTGAGTATCCTCGGGCCGGAGGGCTTTTCCCTCGACGCCTACCGGCACCTGTTCGCCTCGAGCCTGTACCTCAACGTGCTGTGGATCACCTTCAAGATTTCCCTGGCCACCACCGTGCTGTCGGTGGTGCTGGGCTATCCGGTGGCCTACCTGATCTCCACGGCGCCGGCCAAGCTCAAGAGCCGCCTGGTGTTCCTGGTGCTCCTGTCGTTCTGGACCAGCTTCCTGGTCCGGGCATTCGCCTGGGTGGTGATCCTGGGACGCAACGGGGTGGCCAACAACTTCCTGATGTCCCTGGGCCTGATCGACCGACCGATCAACCTGCTCTACGGCACCGGCGCGACCCTCACCGGCATGGTGCACGCGATGCTGCCGCTCGCCGTCATGACCATGCTCGCGGTGATGGAGAACATCGACCGCAGCCTGCCCCGTGCCGCTTCGACCCTGGGCGCGCGTCCGGGTACGGCCTTCTGGACGATCTACTTCCCGCTGTCGATGCCCGGCGTGGCCGCCGCCACCATCATGGTGTTCGTCACTGCCATCGGCTTCTTCATCGTTCCGGCGCTGTTGGGTGGGCGCAAGGAAACCATGATCACCCAACTGATCATCGATCAGGTGCAACAGACCCTGAACTGGGAACTGGCCGGGTCGATTTCCGTGCTGTTGCTGGTGGTGGTGCTGGTGGTCTTCGTGATCTATGACCGGATCTTCGGCTTCGCCACCCTCACCGGCGAAGACCCGTCCGCCCAAGCCCGTCGCGACACCCTGGCGCGACGTGCAGGCAGTGCGGTGCTGGCGGGCATTGGTGCAGTCAGCGACTGGCTGATCGCGCGCCTGTCGTTCAAGCGCCGGCGCAAGAGCGCTGAAGGCACGCCGCTGGTGCTCAGTGTCTTCGTCTGGACCGTGCTGGTGCTGATCAGTCTGCCGGCCCTGCTGATGATCCCGATCTCCTTCAGCAGTGCCGGCCTGCAGTGGCCACCTTCGGGCATGACGCTGCAGTGGTACGAGCAAATGCTCAATACCCCGGTCTGGACCCAGGCCCTGGTGCGCTCCCTGACGGTGGCGACCGGCGCGGGCATTCTGTCGATGCTGATCGGCGTGCCCGCAGCGTTTCTCCTGGCCCGCGGCAGGATCCGTGGCAAGGCGATCCTGCTGGCGTTCCTGCTGTCGCCGATCATCGCGCCACGAGTGATCATTGCCCTCGGCCTGTTCTACATGTTCGCCGAGCTGAAGCTGGTCGGTACGTCCATCGGCCTGATCATTGGCCACACCGTGGTGTGCGTGCCCTACGTGGTGATGACCATGATCGCGGTGCTGCGCAACTATGACCAGCGCCTGGACCTGGCCGCGCAGAGCCTGGGGGCCAGCCCCCTGAGAACCCTGCGCCACGTGACCTTCCCCCTGCTGGGCGCCGGGATGTTTTCCGCGTTCCTGTTTGCCTTCGCCACCTCGTTCGACGAACTGACGATTGCGCTGTTTTCGTCGGGCGGCCTCAACGCCACGTTGCCCAAGCAGTTCTGGGATGAGGTGACCTTGCAGGTTTCACCGGTGATTGCCGCCGTCTCCACCTGCTTGCTGATTTTCATCACCCTGCTGATTTTCGGCGCCGATCGCCTGCGTCAGCGCAGCCTGGCGCGCTGAGCCCGTAACCCATGATCAAAGGAGAAACATCCATGCTCAGTTCTGAACACCTCAAAGGTATTTTCCCGGCCATTACTACGCCGGTGCAGAGTGATGACACGATTGATGTAACCGCCACCGAAGCGCTGTTCAGTTGGTTGACCGGGCAAGGCGTGGACGGCGTGGTGCCGTTGGGCGGCACCGGCGAGTACGGTGCCCTGTCCAGGCATGAACGGGTGCGCTTCGTCGAACTCTGCGCCAAGCTCGCCGACCAGCGCATGCCGGTGATCTGCGGGGTGCTGGACACCGGCTATCACGACGCGATGACCGCGGCGCAGGACTTTGCCAAGGCCGGCGCCGATGGCCTGCTGGTGATCACGCCCTACTACACCAACCCGACCCAACTGGGCATCCGCGATTACTTCCTGCGCTACGCCGATGAGTCGCCGCTGCCGATCCTGATCTACGAAATTCCTTATCGCACGCGGATCTCGATCGATCCCGAGGTGCTGCACGAACTGTCCCGGCATGAGCGCATCATCGGCATGAAGGCCTGCAACACCGACATGTACCACTTCCTGCGGGTGATTGCCGGCGTCGATCCTGAGTTCGCCGTACTCAGCGGCGAAGACACGCTGTTCCCGCTGCAAGTGGCGGCGGGTGCAACAGGCGGGATCGTGGTCACGGCCAACCTGCTGCCGAAAACCTGGCGCCGGGTGTTCGACCTCGCCAGCGCCGGCAAAACCGCCGAGGCGCTGGCGCTGCACCGGCAATTGATTCCGCTGATGAACCTGGCGTTTTCCGAAACCAACCCCGGGCCGATGAAGTCGGTGATGGACCTGATCGGGGTCAACGCCCCTGCCCTGCTCGCCCCCCTGCGTGAGCCGAAGGAAGATCTGCGTAATGCACTGAGAGTCGAATACAGCAAACTTCTGGACATGTTCGAGAAGGCCCCAACCGCGGCCCGCTAGTTCAAAACAACGGCTGCCACGCCAGTGCCCGTGCGCTATGCAAGGGCACAGGTGAATGCCACAATCCAATGTCATGACATTTATGGACCGCTCAACAAATGCCGAATTCTCGCCCAACCAAAACCACAAGAAAAACTGCAAAAGAAGCAGTTGGCGATCCTCGTAATTCGTCATTGTATGTCGGCTCTACTGAAAAGACCTTTCAGATACTGCATGCCTTCGACCATCCGAAACGGCAAATGCCGCTCTCGGAAATAGCCACCTTGTCGGGGCTTGATCGCAGTGCCGCACAACGCCTGGTATTTACCCTGGAAGCCCTGGGATATCTACGCCGCGTACACAACACTCGGGATTACGCACTGACTTCCAAAGTGCTGCAGTTTTCCTACAACTTTCTGTGCGCCCATGAGTTGCTGCACAAGGCCGCGCCGTACCTGGTGGACCTGAGCAGTACCCTGGGCGAAACCACTAACCTGCAAGAGCTCGATGGCCACGAAGTGGTCTACGTGGGGCGCTATCCGGGCCGGCACTTGATCAACGTCGACATCATGGTCGGCAGCCGCCTGCCCGCGATATTCACCGCCTCGGGCACCGCCATCCTGTCCCACTGCAGCGCTGAAGAGCGGGAAGCGGCGATCGAGGCCACCCAACTGCGGGCACTGACCCCGCATACCGTCACCGACAAGGGTTTGTTACTCGAACGCATGCAGCGCGCGGCTGAAACCGGCTACGCGATCATCGCCAATGAAACCGTACTGGGAGATATTGCCGTGGCCTCGGCCATATTGGATGAACATGGCCATGCAATCGCGGCCATTACTATCGCGGTACCGACCACTCGCTGGACTAAAGAACGCGTCGAAGAAGAACTCGCCCAACATGTTCAAGTGGTGGCGACTTCCATTTCCGCGAAGAAGTTTTTCTCCTGAAACCCGCATCAACTTCATAACTTAGCGCGTACATGGGCAATCAATAACAACCGGGCTTTATAAGTCTCGGTTGCGTTTGCCTGCATGTCTGGACGAGGGCTTATGTCATCCTTATTGAACTTTATTGATTACCGGGCCCGGGCCAGGCAACGGTTGCCAAAGGCACTGTTTGAATATATCGATCGCGGCAGTGAGGATGAACAGGCACTGCTACGCATCCGTTCCAGCCTGGACCAGATCACGCTGACGCCTTCCCTGCTCAATGGCGTCGATCAACCGGAGCTGCGCACCCCGTTGTTGGGGCAAGCGCTGGCCATGCCGCTGGTCATCGCGCCCACGGCATTGGCGGGACTGGTGTCGTTCCAGGGGGAAATACAACTGGCGCGCACCGCGCGTGACCTGGGCATTCCCTTCTGCGTTTCCACCCAGTCGGTGACCACGGTGGAAGAGATCCGCAAGCAGGTGCCGGATGCCAATCTGTGGTTCCAGTTGTACGTGTGGAAAGACCGCAACCTCACCCGCCAGTTGCTCGAACGCGTCCAGGCGGCCGGGGTCGATACCCTGGTGATCACCGCCGACACGCCGATCAGTCCGAAACGCGAATACAACGTCAGGAACGGCTTCTCTATTCCCTTGAAACCCAGCCTCGCGCTGCTGCTGGATGTGCTGGGCCATCCCTCTTGGCTGGTGTCGGTCTGGTTGCGCCAATGGCTGGCGAGCGGGATGCCTTCCTATGGGCATTACCCGGCACAGTTTCGCGGTGCGGTCACCCAACAGACAGTCCATGAGGCGGTGCGCCTGGAAAATCGCCTGACCTGGAACGACATCCGGCAGATCCGCAGTGGCTGGCACGGGCGTTTGGTCATCAAGGGCGTGTTGAGCCCCCAGGATGCGTTGCTTGCCCGGGACGAAGGCGCGGATGCCATCGTCGTCTCGGCCCATGGCGGACGTAATCTCGACATCGCGCCCGCGCCTATCCAAGTCCTGCCGGCCATCGCCGAGGCCGTCGGCGGCGACCTGCAGATCATCGCCGACAGCGGCGTGACCCGCGGCAGCGACGTGCTCAAGTACCTGGCGCTGGGAGCGGATGCGGTGATGGTCGGGCGTTTGCCGCTGTGGGGCCTGGCAGCCGCCGGCCAGCAAGGCGCCACCGACAGCCTGCGGATGCTGCGCAACGAAATGGAACTGGCCATGACCCTGCTGGGTGCGCACTCAGTGCGCGACTGCAGGAAGGCCAACGTGCTCGGGCGGTAACCCGCCCTGTTTGTCAAACCAAGCCCTGGGGCTTATCCGGAGATCACCGCATGAACGTACTTTTTATCGGTTACGGACGCATGGGCAGCGCCATGGGCGAAGCCTGGCTGGCCAACGGTCTGGTTGACGCGGTCAGCGCCGTCGACCCGCATCCACAGGCGGGTCTGCGGGCAACCCTGTACCCGGATCTACAGGCCATTGCGCCGCAAGCCTTTGACCTGATTGTGCTCGCGGTCAAGCCCGACAAAGTGTGCAGCGTCGCTGCGTCCCTGCCGGACCTGATCTGCCAGGACGCGGTGGTCATCTCCGTCGCCGCCGGCATCACCTGCGACGCCCTCGATCAGGCGCTGGCCCGTCGCTGCCCGGTGATCCGGGCGATGCCCAACACCCCGGTGCTGGTGAATGCCGGCTGCACCGGGCTGTACGCCGACGCCCGGCTGGATGCGACACGGCGCGCCCTGGTCGGCCAACTGTTCGACAGCGTCGGACGTAGCTACTGGCTAGAACAGGAAAGCCTGCTGGATGCCGTCACCGCGATCTCCGGCAGTGGCCCGGCCTACTACCACCTGTTCAGCGAAGCCCTGGCCCAGGCCGGCGTCCTGCTCGGCCTGCCACCGCAACTGGCACTCAACCTGGCCCGCCAGACCGCCCTGGGCGCCGCACGCCAGCAAACCCAGGAAAACGCAGACCTGGTCGAACTGCGCACCGCCGTCACCTCCCCCAACGGCACCACGGCAGCGGCCATCAGCGTGTTCGAACAGGACCAGGCCCTGCGCCAACTGATTCAAGCCGCAACCCAGGCAGCCCATGCCCGTTCCCAGGCGTTATCGGCGGTGTAGTAGCGAGAGCCCGCTTGCGGCGCCCGCTTGCGGCCTGCTCGCGATGGGGCCAGCCCATTCAACATCGATGGTGCCTGATATACCGCCATCGCGGGCAAGCCCGCTCCCACAGGTTTCGATGGGTGTATGCAAAATCTGCGGGCACCACAAACCACTGTAGGAGCGAGCTTGCTCGCGATGAGGCAGGCACAGTCAACATCATTGGTGCCTGACCCACCGCCATCGCGAGCAGGCTCGCTCCTACAGGTTTCGATGGTGTATGCAAAATCTGCGAACAGCCAAAATCACTGTGGGAGCGAGCTTGCTCGCGATGAGGCCAGCACAGTCAACATCGATGTTGCCTGACACACCGCCATCGCGGGCAAGCCCGCTCCCACAGGTTTCGATGGGTGTATACAAAATCTGCGGGCACCACAAAACCACTGTAGGAGCGAGCTTGCTCGCGATGGTCGTCAACGATGACGTTCCAAGCCTGATTCACCGCGGCGCTCATGCGTCCTTCGCGAGCAAGCTCCTACAGGGCTAGCGGGGGTATGCAAAACCGGTGGCTGGGGCTCAGCTTTTGCGTTTCGCGGAGATCGAGGAGGCGGTGGAGATCAGTAGGTCGGCGTAGCGGCGCATGTCCCGCTCAGCGACCCAGCGCGAACGTGACACTGCCACGTTGACCGCGCCAATCCCGCGCCCGGAACCGTCGAGAATGGCTGCCGCGGTGGACACGTCGCCGTAGAAAAACTGGTCCTCGACGTGGGCAAACCGCTGCTGGCGCACCTGCTCCACGTTGGCCCAGATCTGCCCACGGTCAGTGATGGTGGCCGGGGTGTGCTGGACGAACTGGCTGCGGTCGAAGATGTCGTTGACCTCGTCATCCGGGTAAGTCGCCAGCAACGCCAGGCCCGGTGCGGTGCACCAGGCTGGCAAGCGGGTGCCGACAATCACGTTGGCGTTGAACACATGGCGGCTGACGATCCGCTGGACAAACACAATGTCGGTGTCGTCCATCACCGTGAGGTTGGTCGCCTCCTCGGTTTCCGCGCTCAACTGCTGCAAGTACGGCGCGGCTCGGTTCACCAGCTCACTGGAGCTGAGGTAATGAAAGGTGAAATCCAGCAGCTTGGGGGACAACTCATACTTCTTGCCCTGGTCCTTGTTCAGGTAGCCCAGGGTGGCCAGGGTATGGGTGAAGCGCTGCGCCGCGCTGAGGTCCATGCCCGTCAGCCCGGCAATTTCCGACAGCGACAGTTGCCGCTGGCTGCCATCGAAGGCCATGAGCACTTTCATGGCCTTCTCCACGGATTGCACGTACAGCGAGGAAGCGGTGGGATCAGTTGCCGGTTTTTTCGGCGAGCGGGGGTTGGCCATGGGTGCTTTACATCGCGTCGTGAAATGAAAGAATGCGGTTTGCTGGACACAGTCTATCGCTATTCACTGACAGCCTGTCACCTGGCACGAATTCTTAGTGAAATTCCCCGCCTGAACCTACCTCTACGCTCGCTGCCCCTGCCCGTCCCACGCACCGTCGAGGGTGCGCGCCAGCAGGTGTTTCTTGATCCGCTCGCTGGGGGTCATCTCGAAGCTGGCGATTGCCCGGTAGTACCGCGGCTGCTGGTACGACGCCAGGCGCTGGCTCGCCCACTGCACGATGGCGAGCCAGTCGACCTGCGCATGTTCCTCGAACTGCACATAGAGGAGGATTTCCTGCTCGCCAATACTCGATTGCACCCCCACCGCAGCACAGGCCCGCACCGCCGGATGACTGCTGAACACCCGCTCCACTTCCCAGGCCGACACGTTCTCGCCGCGTACCCGCATGCTGTCGGTCCGGCGCCCGACGAAGAACAGGTCGCCATCGCCATCCAGGCGCGCCATGTCACCGGTGTACAAACGTCCGTTGCGCAACGCCTGGGCAGTGGCCGTAGGGTTATCCAGGTAGCCAGGCAGAAACACGCCCTCCACGCTGCTCGACAGCACGATCTCGCCCAACTGCCCAATACCGACCGGCTGGTTTTCGGCGTCCAGCAATTCCAGGGTCAACCAGGGCAGCGGCTGGCCCACGGAGCCCGGCTTGTTGTTGCGATTGAGGGTGGCGAAGCTGGCGCATTCAGTCATGCCGTAGCACTCGCGCAACTGGCAGCCGAAACGCTGTTCGATGGCCGCCCAGTTGTTCACGGACACCCCCGCCCCCCACAACGTGCGCAGGCTATGCGCGGTCGGCCAGGTGGCGGCATCCTGCTGCATGAGGATGTCCAGCACCCCGCCCAGGTAATGCAACTGCGTGGCCCCGACCGCCGCGCACTGGTCCCAGAAACGACTCGCGGAAAAACGCTGCACCACGTTCAACTGGACGTCGGCCAGGAATGGCAGCAACAACATTTGCGCGCCACCGATATGGCACAGGGGCTCCCACAACAGCAGGCGATCGCCCGCCTGCACATCGGCCACCAGCAACACTGCCTCGCCGGCGATGCGCATCATCCGATGGGTAAAAATCACGCCCTTGGGGGCACCGGTGGTACCCGAGGTGTAAATCAGGCACAGCGGCGCATCGCTGGCGCTGTCCAGCCATTGCAACGGCGCATCCGGATACTCCTCGGCGGCACGCTGCAAGGCCGTGATCGACCGGTACGGTAAAGCAGCGGCCGCACCCTGGCGCAGCAGCGGCTCGAACTCGGCGTCCGCCACCACCAGCTCGGGCCGAGCGTGTTCGAACGGATAATCCAGCCCCGGGCCGCGCAGCCGGGTATTGATTGGAATCCACACCAGCCCGGACAGGATCAACGCGTAGATCAACACGATCTGCTCGTCGCTGTTGCCCAGCATCACCGCCACCCGTTGCCCGGGGCGCAGCCCTTGCGCGGCCAGCACCGCCTGCAGGGCCGCGACCCGGGCCCGCAGTTCGGCGGTTTGCAACGAGCGCCCTTCGAAGGTGATACGCACCCGGCTGTCATCGTTCATCAGGCCGGCGTGAATCAGCGGCGCGGCCGTCAATGGGTCGTCGGTGATGCGCTGGGGGAAAAATTCGCTAGGAAAGTTTTGCATCGTTCAAGAGCCTTGGCGTTTGGAAAGAGAGCGTCGCGCGACCCATTGGGCGACCACCACGAACAGCACGATGAAGCCCAGCAGCGTGGTGGATACCGCCGCCAGCGTCGGCGTGAGCGCCAACTGGATGCTGTCCCACATTTGCTTGGGCAAGGTGGTGTTGATCCCGCCGCTGACGAAGATCGCGACAGTCAGGTCGTCGAACGAGGTAATGAACGCCAGCAGGAATGCCGACATCAGGCTGCCCGCCATCAACGGCAGGGTCACCGTGCGCAACCTTGTGAAGGTCCCGGCACCGAGGATCCGGGCCGCATCGTCCAGGCGCATGTCGTATTGGCGAAAGGCCGCCGCCAGGGTCACCACCACGTAGGGCAATGCCAGTACCGTATGCCCGAGCACCAGGCCCAGGTCCTTGCCGGCCAGGCCCAGGCGGGAGAACAGGTACAGCAAGCCGAGGGCGATGACGATGCGCGGCACGATCAGCGGCGCGATGAACAAGGCGAACAGGCCCTTGCGCCAGCGCGCCGACATGCGGGTCATGGCCATGGTCGCGCCAAACCCCAGCACCAGCGCCAGCAACGCCGTCGCCACCCCCACGCCAAAGGAGCGCAGCAATGCCGCCTGCCATACCGGCGAGGTAAAGAACTCGATGAACCACTTGAAGCTGTAGAGCTTGGGCGGGAACGCAATGAATGGACTGCTGGTAAAGGCCAGCGGAATCACCACCAGCACCGGCAGGATCAGCAGCAACACCAACAGCACGCTGTAGCCCGGCAGCATCACCCCATCACCACCGCGCGGGCGCCCGGAGCTGAAGCGTGAACAGAAATGCCCGATGGCGAACAACAGCCGCAGGCCCAGGCCGGACTGCCGGCCCTTGGGTGCTTCGCCGCCGAGGGAAGACAACCCCGCAACCCGGTCGTAGATCACGAACACCAACAACGAGCAGATCAGCAGCACCACCGACAGCGCGCCGGCAAAGTGCATGTCGAACAGGTCGAGTACCGAGGAAATGACCAATTGGGCGACCATCATTTCCCGTGGCGAACCCAGCAGCGCGGGAACGATGAAAAAGCCCAGGCTGGTAATGAACACCAGCAGCGCAGCGGCGGCGATACCCGGCGCCGACAGGGGCAGGAAGATACTGAAGAAACTCATCGGGCCACTGGCGCCGAGGGTTTGCGCGGCGGGTGCCAGGCGCTGGTCGATGCTGCGCATGATCGGCAGCAAGGTGATGACCGCCAGCGGCAGCATCGAGTGGACCATGCCGATCAGCACGCCGGACAAGGCCGGGACCATCCCGGACGGATTATCGATGAACTGCGCCACCAGGCTGGTGACCAGGCCCTTGCGCGACAACAACAGCATCCAGGCGTACGTCTTGACCAGGTAACTGGTCCAGAACGGCAGCATGATCCACAGCATCCAGCGCTCGCGGCCCTGGGGCGACAAGCGCGTCAGCAGGTAGGTCACCGGGTAGGCCAGCAGTACCGAGAGGATCGCAGTCAGCGCCGAAATCCAGAAGGTGATACCCAGCACCCGGCCATAGACCGGCGTCGAGGCGATGCGTTCGAAGTTGCTCAGGCTCAGGTCGCCGGCGCTGTCCTGGAAGCTGCCCATGAGCATTTCGGCGACCGGCAACAGAAAGAACACCGCGAGGAACAATAGGGCCGGGATCGCCGGCAACAGCCGTCTAGGCAGGCTCATGGCTGCACCTGCGCAGGCAACAAGGTGGCACGGTGGGCGTCCCAGGTGATGCCGACGGCGTCGCCAACCCGCGGGTTGATGTGGCGCGCGCAACGCACGCTGAACCGGGCGCCCGAAGGTAGGCGAATCAGCGCCCGCGTATCGCTGCCGAGGAACACGCATTCGTCGACACTGCCCACCAGCAGGCCGGCACTCGGTTCGGTCAGGCGCGCCGCTTCCGGGCGCACCAGGACGAAGTGGTCCGCGCTGTCGACCTTGGCCGACACCTCGTGGCCTATGCAGCCGCTGAGTTCCAGCAGGCGTCCTTCGACGTGCAGTTGGCTGGCACTGGTGCGCTTGCCCTGCAGTACGTTGGAGTGGCCGATGAACTCGGCGGCGAACAGGCTGGCCGGGCGGTCGTAGAGCTCCTCGGGAGTCGCCAGTTGCTCAATGCGTGCCTTGTTCATCAGGCAGATGCGATCCGACAGGGTCAGCGCTTCTTCCTGATCGTGGGTCACGTAGATGAAGGTCGCGCCCAGCTCCTTGTGCATGCGGCGGATTTCCAACTGCATGTGCTCGCGCAGATTCTTGTCCAGCGCCCCCAGGGGTTCGTCCAGCAGGATCACCGAGGGCCGATAGGCGAAGCAGCGCGCCAGGGCAATACGCTGCTGTTGGCCACCGGAAAGTTCACTGGGATAACGATGGGCGAACTCGTGCATGCGCACCATTTCCAGCGCCGCATCGACTGCGGTTTCCAGTTCGCGCTTGGGGTACTTGCGCATGCGCAAACCGTAGGCGACGTTGTCGCGCACGCTCATGTGGGGAAACAGCGCATAGCTTTGGAACACCAGGCCGATTCCGCGTTTGCCGGGAGCGATGTGGGTGGCCTCCTGGCCGTCGATCAGCAACTGCCCACTGCTGGGTGGCACCAGCCCGGAGATCATTTGCAGCAGGGTCGACTTGCCTGAGCCCGAAGGCCCCAGGAGCGTCAGGAACTCCCCTTCGCGCACCTGGATATCGGTGGGCTGCAGCGCGACGAACTGGCCATAGGTTTTGCCCAGGCCACGTGTTTCGAGTTTTACGCTCATGCAACGACTCCCTTACGACAAGATCCAGGCGTTAAAACGTTCAGTCACCTGAGTGCGGTTGGCTTCCCACCATTGCGGGCTGGGCAGGCGCATGTTCTTCAGGTTCTGCGGCGCGGTGGGCAGCAGCGCGGCCCGTTCGGCGGGGATCTGCTCGAAGGATTTGCGGTTGGTCGGACCGTAGGCCAGGTCATTGGTGAAGGCGGCCTGGCGTTTGGCGTCGGCGCAAAATCGCACGAATTGCTTGGCCATCTCGGCGCGCGGGGTGCCTTTGGGAATGGCCCAGCCTTCGATGGAGTACAGGCCCTGGTTCCACTCGATCTGCACCGGTGCACCGTTCTCCAGCGCGGCCTGGGCGCGACCGTTCCAGATCGAGATCAGGTCCACTTCGCCGCTCTGGATCGCTTGCATGGCCTGGGCTCCGGAGGTCCACCACAGGTCGATGTGCGGCTTGATCCGGTCCAGGCTCTTGAAGGCCCGGTCGACGTCCAGCGGATACAGCGCGTCCAGCTCGACGCCGTCGGCCAGCAGGGCCTGTTCCAGGGTGTCCAGCGGACTGCGGCGCAGGCAGCGGCGACCGGGAAATTTCTCGACGTTCCAGAAATCCGCCCAGGACTGCGGGGCGTTGTTGGCAAAGGTGTCGGTGCGATAGGCCAATACCGTGGAGTACACATCGACGCCGAGGAAGTTCGGGGTAATGGCCTCCGGCAGCAGGTCCGGAAACTCTTCGCTGCTCAAGCCGATCGGCTCGAGGAAGCCCTGGCTCTCCAGGTAGGGGATGTCGGCCGAGATCGTCAGGGTGGTGACATCCCAGACGAAGTTGCGGGTCTTGACCATGGCCGCGAGCTGCGCCACCGGCTGTGCTTCGCGGGCGACGCTGATCACCTTGATCCCGGTGGCTTGCTCGAAAGGGTCATAGAACGCGATGCGGTAGGCCTTGGTGTAGGGGCCTCCGGGGTCGGAAACAATTATTTGCCGCGCACTGGCGCGGACCACGCTCGGCAGGCTGCAGGCCAGTGCGAGGGTCATGCCGGCCTTGAGCAGATTTCGACGGTCAGGGCTTTCTGGATTATTCATGAAGGACTCCTGCGAAAAACGAAAGCATCGATAAAAGGCGAAGACATCGGCAGTTCACAAGGTCGTGGGGGTTGCCGGTGAGGGTACGTTGCCGCCGCCGTGCGCATTGTTGTAGCCACCGACCCACTAGGCCGGCGGCGAGTTACCAGGGGTGAATCAGGCCTGTTTGGCCCGTTGCTGGAAGAACGCTTCCATCATGCGCGCCGGCTCACCGGAGTCGTACGCCTCTTTCTGCAGGCGCTGGCCGGCTTCGATGGCGCTCTTGAAATCGGGGTCGCTCATTTCGCGGAAACGCTGCTTGTCCAGGCGCATGGCCACCGGCGGTTTGTTGGCCAACTCGTTGGCCACCTGCAGGGCTTTGGCGAACACTTGCTCGGCCGGCACCATGTAGTGGATCAGGCCGATGCGGTGGCACTCCTCGGCGTCCATCAGGCGCCCGGTCAGGGTCAGCTCGATGGTGCGCGACATGCCCAGCATGCTGTTCATGATCCACGGCCCGGTGGTGCTTGGAATGCCCGAGTTGATCTCCGGCTGGCCCATGCGCACGCCCGGATGACCGACCCGGATATCCCCCAGCAGCGCGACCTGGAAGGCCGAACCCGCCGCCGTGCCGTTCAGGGCCATGACCAGTGGCTTGGACAGCCCCCGCAAGGTGGCGTAGTAGCGTTCCCACTCACCGACCCATTGCACTGCGCGCTCACCATCAAAATCATGGGCTTCGGAGAGGTCCTGCCCCGCCGAAAAAGCACGGTCCCCCGCGCCGGTCATGATCACTGCCTTGATCGACGCGTCGGCGTCATAAGCCAGCAAGGCGTCGATGATTTCGTCACGCATGGCGGTGGTCCATGCATTCAAGACTGCCGGGCGATTGAGGGTGATAACTGCCACGGAACCTTGAGTTTCTAGCACAATGTTTGACATGGTTATCTCTATGCAATAGTTGATGTCTAATTACGATATAACCATATTGATTTACCCGCAAGCGGAAAGATCGCGCTCGCGGCTGCTTGGTGCAAGGTCGGGTAATCGGGGGGATAAGGCTGGGGGGTCAGGCTGGCGCAGACCGGGTGCTGCAGATGTCGGGGCCAGGACAGTCGGCCTGCCCTGCCCCAGTTGACGCGGGTTAACCCTTGATCGCGGCCTCAATGGCGGCGACATCGATTTTGCCCATCTCCATCATTGCCGCGAAGGCGCGCTTGGCCACCGCTCGGTCGGGGTGGGTGAAGGCCGCCGTGAGCACTCGCGGAGTGATCTGCCACGACAGTCCCCAGCGGTCCTTGCACCAGCCGCAGGCGCTGGCCTCGCCGCCGTTGCCGACTATCGCGTCCCACAGGCGGTCGGTTTCGGCCTGATCGTCGGTCGCGACCTGGAACGAAAACGCCTCGTTATGCTTGAACGCCGGCCCGCCGTTCAATCCCAGGCAAGGGATGCCCATCACGTTGAATTCCACCGTCAACACATCGCCCTGCTTGCCCGCCGGGTAGTCGCCGGGCGCACGATGCGCAGCGCCCACCGTGCTGTCGGGGAAGGTCTTGGCGTAGAAGGTCGCGGCGTCCAGGGCATCGCCGTTGAACCACAGACAGATCGTATTTTTGCTGACCATTTTGTTTCTCCAGAATTGGTACAGACCGGTTCATTCTAGCTGCACCGTTCATCGCCCCCATGGCAGCATGGCGGTTTACCCAGGATCAGGAAGATCATGCTTATTCGACTGACGCAGGTTTCGTCTTCATCGATGAGTGGGAGCCCTTGGCCAGTCATCCGCAGATCCTGGTCCAGACCATGATCTGGCAGGCAAGCCACTGAAATTCACGGTAAAAAACCGCGTTTTCATGTGTTCCCCGGGGGCTCCCCGGCGTCGCAGTTGTTTACTGCCCGCCCCCTTTCCGTCTGGAGTTCGCCCGATGCCCGCGTCCAAATCCTTGCCCACTGCATTACTCGGCCTGGCCCTGGCCTGTCCGGCCATGGCCGAGGCGCAGGGCCTGGAGTTGGGCCAGGTGCTGATCGGTGCCGAAGAGCGCAGCGGCGAAGACGCCTCGGTGGAGGAAGCCAAGGCTCGGCTGGCCCAGGTGCCCGGTGGCAGCAACGTGGTCGACATGCGGCGCCCGCTCCAGGGCCGGGTGGCCAGCAACCAGGATGTGTTGGCCTATCAGCCGGGGATCTATGCCCAGTCCGCAGGCAACGAAGGGGTCAAGATCTCGATCCGAGGCTCGGGGATCAACCGCGCCCCGGGCGCCCACGCCTCGGGACTGTACGCCATGTTCGACGGCCTGCCCCTGACCGGCCCCGGCGGCACCCCCTATGAATTGCTCGAACCGCTGTGGCTCGATCACGTGGAAGTGCTACGCGGCGCCAACGGTTTCGACCGCGGCGCCCTCGCCCTGGGCGGCGCCATCGACTACGTCAGCCACACCGGCTATGACTCACCGCTGTTGCAGGTGCGCTACGGGATCGGCAGCCACGGCTACCAGCAGCGCCAGATCAGCTCCGGCCAGGTGCTGGGCGACTTCGACTACTACCTGGCCGTGACCGACGCCCGCTCCGATGGCTACCAGGACCACACCGCCAGCGACAGCCAGGGGTTCATCGCCAACGTCGGCTATCGCTTCAACCCGAACCTGGAAACCCGCTTCTACCTGCGCTACCGCCAGACCGACAACGACCTGGCCGGGCGGGTCAGCAAGTACTCGATCGAGCACGACCCACGGGCCGCCAACCCTGCGTACGTGGCGCGCGACGATCGCCGCGAGCAACCGGGCAGCACCTTCATCGGCAACAAGACCACCTACTACATCGACGACGATTCGAGCATCCAGACCGGCCTGGTCTACCACGACTACCCGATGGACCTGCGCGAAGGACCCAACCGCCTGAAAGTCGCCTACAGCGATGTCAGCGGCACCTTCGACTACAAGCGCCGCGACACCCTCTGGGGCCTGGAAAGCCAGAGCACCCTGGGCCTGCGCACCACCAAACACCTGCCCAACGCCGGCGCCAGCGAAGAAGTGCGCATCCCCACCGGCAACACCGCAGGCTACGCCCCGGGCACACCGATGCGCGACTTCACCTACCAGGGTTCGGACTCCGTGCTGCACGCCGGCAACGACCTGGAAATCGCCGACGACCTGTGGCTGACCACCGGCCTCGCCGCCCTCTACACCCGCCGCGAAAGCGCCGTCACCTACCCCGAGGAAGGCGGCAAGACCAGCCAACACGACTGGGACTACGCCGCCCGCCTGGGCCTGCGCTACCAGTTGACGCCCGGCGTGCAAGTGTTCGGCAACCTCAGCCGCTCGGTGGAAGCGCCCCACCCCTGGTCGCTGATCTACAGCTCCAACATTCGTTTCCCGCAAGGCAGCGGTCCCGCCACCGGCACCCAGCGCGACCCGATCGAACTGCAAAACCAGACCGCCACCACCCTCGAACTCGGCGGACGCGGCGATGCCGCCCTCGGACAATGGAGCCTGTCCTGGTACTACGCCCAGGTCCGCCATGAACTGCTCTCCGTCCTGCCGGACGCCAACACCGTCACCCCCTACGAACTCAACGCCAGCCCCACCGTGCACCAGGGCGTAGAAGCCAGCCTGCAAAGCACCCTCTGGGCATCGCCAACCGGCGAACAACTGAGCCTGCGCCAGAGCTACACCTTCAGCGACTTCCACTACCGCGACGACGACCACTTCGACGACAACCGCCTGCCCGGCCTGCCGATGCACTACTACCAAGGCGAACTGCGCTACGACTGGCCCCTGGGCTTCTTCGCCGCAATCAACAGCCAACTGGTCTCCAAAGTCGCCGTCGACTACGCCAACAGCGAATACGCCGACCCCTACGCCCTCTTCGGCGCCACCCTGGGCTACAACGCCCCGAAGGGCGACTGGCAAACCTGGCTGGACCTGCGCAATTTGACGGATAAACGGTACGCGGCGACGATTACGCCGGGGTACGACGATAGGGGGTTGGATGCAGCACGGTCGACGCCTGGGGAAGGGTTTGGGGTTTATGCGGGGGTTTCTTGGAGTTTGCGGTGAGGGTCGCTCACCAGCAAAGTCTTACACCGTCTGGCATCGGTGATGCTCTACTTCGCAACGCACGGACCTGACGGGCTATCGGGTCATACATTCTGCTGCATTAACTGTTTGGGATCTGCCCATGGACACCGCCGGAACCGCTTTACTGCCCTTCGTTGGAGAGGACTCGCTGGAGAGTCTCAAGAAATGTGCCTTGATGGTCGACAAGGTAGCCCTAGTATTCCTGACGAGCATTCCCCGTGCCAAACGGGCGCGTTTCCCCTTGTCCGTTGCCTACTACAATGAAGAGCAGATTCGCCGCGTCTCCACAGATCTCAACTTTTTGTTCGACCATGGTCTGCTGGATTCTCCAATGGAGGATCCGAGATCGTCGGGATTCGAGATGGAAGACTTTGACGCTGACCTCCCGGCATGGGTCATCAGAACAGCAAAGAGCACGTCCTACTTCCAGCCAGGAAAAGGTTCGCTCGACGAAACCCTCTCAGAGATCACTCGCCTAGAATGGCTTATGGAAGCGACGCCTGAACTGGAAATCTCCGGAATCCGCAACTTATTCCATAACATACCCATCGTTTTAGGTAGCAGGTCCCTGCAACAACAGCAATCCCGGGCTGTAGCCCAGGACAACCAGAGTCTCGTTCTTGATCTGATGCTTGCCAACGTTCCCCAACCAAGCCTCGAAACTCCTTGGGAGGCGATACTAGATTGGCGAAATGATGAGGAAGCGAAGATCAAATTCAGGCGTCTGAAAAACTGGATGAACAAGACCTCCGAACGCAAGGACCTGAACCCCGATCACCTGAGGGATGAGGTTCTGTACCTTCTGGATGAGTACCAGCAATACATGACCATTCAGAAAGCGAAATTCTCGACCAGCACCCTGAGAACCATCGTTACTGGCGCTGCGGAGGTACTCGAGTCGTTGACCAAGCTCAAGTTCAAATCTCTCGCAGAAATGCCCTTCAAGATCAGCGAGGCTCACTTGGCCGTACGTGAAGCGGAGTTGAAAGCGCCCGGCAGAGAGTTGGCTTACATCGTTGACGCCCACGACAATTTCAAGTGATTCCATCCAGCCAACCGGATACCCCTGTCTAGTCCTCAAGTAGGTGAATCATATTTCAGGACTAGACAGTGTTTTTTGGTAAAACAAAACTTATGAGTGAAATCAAGCAGATCTTCGTTGATACCATAGACTGCCCCACTTTTTGTCGCTGGTTAGTATCCGGATTTCGGATTAGAAACCTTGCTCACGAATAAAATCCCTATGTTCTGACAGATCAAATGGTTTTTCGAGTGCTTGATTGTCGCCCGCTAAGTACGCGCGTGCCTGTCTTATATCATGGGATAACTGTAATTCCAGTTCAAGGTCTTTGCGCGATCCGTATTGTTGAAATGATCGGCCTTGTGATGGAATCGTGCCATTTTGTTGTGCGGGATTCTTTGGCGAAGACGTGCCGCCTGCCTGCGATATTTCCTTCGGTGTGGCTATGCCGTATTCTTGTACTACGTGTGGTTGTGTGCTTGCGAGATTTTTGGAGCTCGGTGTGCCAGCGGAAGCAGGTGTTCTAAGTTTGCTTGGTGTTCTACCAAATACATTTTTAATGCCCTTCCACAAGCTATTAATAATCCCGGGGCCTTTCCAGTGTCCTGTAGCATCGCTCCCAAGTACTGGCTCTCCCTCGCAGTAGGCATATGGATTCAGCCCGCCAATCCCAAATGGGCTCAAGTTATCCGGACTATTGAACCTCATCAGCACTGGATTAAACGCCCGATACCCATTCCCCAGCAAATAATGCCCGGTCAGCGGATCCGGCCGTTCGCCGTTGAAGCCAAGCAGGCTGAGCAGGCCGCTGGGCACCGGGCGGTGGCCGTAGGGCGAGTAGGCGATAGGCTGCAGTGGGGTTTCTTTGTTGAGGGTGCGCAGCACCGAGCGTTGCAGGTCGGTGGCCAGCAGGCGGGTGTCGAGCGCGGCATCCTGGCGCAGTTGTTGCGCCAGAAGTTGGTCGTCGTGTTGGACGATTGAGTACGCGATTGCACCCTGTATCTCGGTCGCCAGGCGGCTTTTGCAGTAGAAGCGCTGACGTACCGGGGTGGTTGATCGGGTGTGGCTGGTCAGTCGATCCAAAGGATCATAGTGATAGGTGCAGAGCAGGGTGGGTTGTGTAGAAGACATGGCGTGCACTCCTGGCTTTCAAGGGGGCATGACCTAGAAAGTTTGAGTATCGGAGTTTTTGCTCAGGCTGGGAACTAGCAGAACTGATAGGTTCACCGTGTGCCGGTTTTAGTGTAAGGAACTGTCAAAGGGGACGCCCATTAGCCGGTCTCCTTATAGTTCGAATTTGCAGAATCGGTGCTTCAGGTTCTGAAGCGACTGTACGGTAAATGCTTCGTACTTATAGAGGTGCGGTGGAGGTGACATCAGTTCAAAAAGGAGAAAAAGGGGAGAAAAAGTGGACGAATTTATTATTCCTCCGCAGCGAGGAGAATTGTAACCGTCCGATCAGCATCCTCTCCTGACCGTTCTCCAAATTAGCCAAGATAGTAACCAATCCGATGATTTGACGAGGCTGGCGGGAAGGTTTTGCATAGTCAGGAATTTGTTCATGCTCTTCACGCTACCTTAATTGTGGGTCTATTTAAATAAAGTCCTGAACTAATTCATAATTGGTACGATATGATTTCTGGAAATGTTTTCAAAATTTCACTGCTGGCATCGATAGTCGTTTTAGGCTCTCAGCAGGCCCAAGCTGCAAGCATTTATGGGCCTCAGCTGGAAGGATTTTCCTACCCCTACCCTCTGCAACACATCAATTTCACGTCTCAATCTCAAGAGGTTCAGATGGGGTACATGGATATTCCTGCTGAAAAAGCCGGACCCTCTGAAACGGTTGTTCTTCTGCACGGTAAAAATTTTTGCGCTGCAACGTGGGATAGTACGATAGGCGCGCTGCATGCAGCCGGGTATCGGGTCATCGCACCTGATCAGATTGGCTTTTGTTCTTCGAGCAAGCCTGCCAACTATCAATACACCTTCCAACAGTTGGCCGATAACACCCATGAGCTGTTGAAACACCTGGGCGTCAAAAAAGCTACCATCATCGGCCACTCAACCGGTGGCATGCTGGCTACCCGATACGCCCTCATGTATCCCGCTGACACCGCAAATCTGGTCTTGGTTAACCCTATCGGGCTTGAAGATTGGAAAGCGCAGGGGGTGCCCTACCGAACGGTTGATCAGTGGTTTGATCGAGAGCTGAAGCTCAGTGCTGCAAGCGTCAAAGCTTACGAACAGAAGACCTATTACGATGGCCGCTGGAAGCCTGAGTACGATAAGTGGGTTGATATGCTGGCAGGGCTTAATGCTGGCCCCGGACACCGTCTTGTAGCCTGGAACTCGGCTCTGATCTACGACATGATTTTCACCCAACCGGTCGTATACGAGTTTCCTAAACTCCAAGTGCCAACGCTCTTGATGATTGGCCAGGCCGATACTACGGCGATCGGTAGTGACAGCGCTCCGGCTGAGGTCAAAGCGAAGATCGGAAATTACCCAGAGCTGGGTAGGGCCGCTAAAGGGGCGATCCCTGGGGCAGAGCTGATCGAGTTTCCTGGTTTGGGTCATGCCCCTCAAATGGAGGAACCCGCTGAATTTAACCACGCGCTAATAGGGTGGATGGCAAAATGAACGGCTAGATTTTAGCCGGCATCGCCACCTTTGACGCGTTACACATCTGTTCGCCTTATACCCAAAATAAAACGCTTCTCGCAATCCACACGACCGTGTCGTTGGGTTTGCGAGAAGCGCTCGTGCGGATGGCCACTGGCGATTGTGCCATTGGGTGTCAGCGCACATCTGGAGAGCGAATGCTAACTCTTAGCTTCTTTCTTGAGTGAATCATTCAAAACGAAAGGTACTGAGAAAAGCGGGTCATAGCCTGTTATCGTCCTCTCACTGAAACCTTTTACTTTTGCTGGACATCTTCACGATGAAGAAAACTACCCCCGAGCAACAGGCGCTGATAAGTCAGCTGGAGCAAATAGCAGAAGGCTTGAGCCAGACCTTCAGCCCATTTTGCGAAGTCGTATTGCACGATCTGCGAGATCCCGAGCACGCAATATTGGCCATTCACAATAATCTTTCTGGCAGGGAGACCGGGCAATCGGCTACCGAGTTGGGGCTTGCCCGGATTGCCGATCCCGCCTATCCCCAAATAATTGCCAATTATCCCAATCAATTCAAAGATGGGCGCCAGGCCAAAAGCACTTCTATTGGAATCAAGGACTCCACTGGACGGTATGTGGCCGCGCTCTGCATGAACATTGATCTCACCCTGTTTAGGGGGCTGCAGGGCATGCTGGATCAGTTCGGATCCTTCAGTGGCGATCGTCCGCATGAGTCGCTCGAATCGAGCGGTGCAGAAACGATTCGCGCGCGCATTGATCAGTTTGCTGCACGGCTATCCACTTCTCCCCGTGCGCTGAAGGCTGGCGATCGGCGAGTATTACTTCAGGAGTTGAAGGCGTGTGGCCTCCTCGATATCAGAAAGGCCATGGAAACGGTGGCTTCACACCTCGGCGTATCCCGCGCAACGGTGTATAGCGATACGAGGTGATCAACACCTCGTATGAGCTCGGCTACACAGGACAGCCTTTGGCCCTGAGCATCGCATTGAACCGATCAGGGTCAAGTGTGCCGTCTTCAATTCCCTTGAGGATCGACGCTTCCCGATCCAGCAGTTGACGGCAGCGCTCATAAACCCTTGCGAGCTGGTCCTGAGCGATGGCAACAACGCCGTCGGAATCGCCTATCACCAGGTCACCCGGATTAACGACCAGCCCTGCGCACGACACTGGGATATTGATCTCACCAGCACCGTCCGTACTTGGGCCACGGTGGACACAGCCGAGGGCGAAAATCGGCATCTTGCCGTCCAGCCAGTCGTCATGGTCACGAAGCATACCGTTTATGACGATCCCGACGATCCCGGCTTTGAGCGCCATCGCCCGCATGATCCCCCCAATGATGGCTCTAGTCTGGTCCCCACTGCCATCTACCACCAGGATATCCCCAGGACGTGCCATCTGAATGGCATTAAGCGTCATCAGGTTATCGCCGGGGCGAACTCGCACGGTGATCGCTGTGCCGCACATGTGGCCGCGCCCGTGAAAAGGGCGAAGTCCTAGCCCGCCTACGTTGCGACCCAGACAATCACTGATGATTGCGCTGGGGACTTGGCTGTACGCAGTCAGCCACTCTTCAGGGATAACAGCGGGTGATGGATTGATTTGGAAGCCCGTGGGCCAAGCTTCATTCGACGCGACATTGAGCATCATCGATCTCCTCTGAAATGCCAGAAATGGACGTACCTTCAGCGCTTCAAGTAGCGTTGGTTTCAGTGCGTGCAACTGCCTCAATCTCAACCAGGTAGCCATGGTGCAGCTCTGGTACCGGTACCACGGCGCGAGCTGGACGGTGGCTGCCCAACATTTCGGAGTAGATCCGGTCAAAGGCCGGCCAGTGCTTCACGCCTGCGACGTAAACAGTGACTTTGACCAGGTCGCAGGGAGAACACTCTGCGGCATGCAGGATGGCCAGCAGGTTGTTCAGTGCAACTTGTGCCTGTTCGGTGAACGACGCCTCAACGTTGTGAGTGCCATCCGGACTAACGGGAAGCTGGCCCGAAATGTAAAGCGAGCCTTGGTGAATAACCGCTTGCGAGTAGTGACCGGCAGGTTGGGAAGCCGCATCGGTGCTAACAATTTTCATAAGTAACCTTGTCTAGGTGGAGCCGGCGCAGCAAGCGATGCCTACGGCGTCAGCTCTTGGATGTATCAATGAGCGTTTGTGGAGGCTGCCTGAACCTTGCCAGGCTCGGTGACGCCGCTCGCGGAAAGAAGTTTGGGAGAACCCGAGACTACTGTGTGTTTAAGTCCATCGATGCCACAAAGCCGCATTTGGTATCACCGATTTCACGCTTGCTGGCGGAACCTGCGATAGTTCAACCCGCTGCAAGTAACAGGACACTTGGTAATCCCAGTTTTTGATTACACGACTTGAGAACTTTTCTCAGCGTAAATTGTAGTTTCAACTTCCTCACGCTCATTACCGTGTCGACCGATGACGGCTGTTGCGACACCGCAGCCAAACACGTTGGTAGCGGTGCGCCCCATGTCCAGGATGGGGTCAACGGCGAGGATGAGAAGTAGGCCTGCTTCCGGAAGGCCCATCATCGGCAGACCCGCAGCCAGGACGACCAGAGCGCCCCGCGCTACACCTGCGGTACCTTTGCTGATAACCAGTAGCGTCAGCAACACCATGATCTGGTGGGAGACAGTCATTTCAATGTTGTACGCCTGGGCGATGAACATCACGATGAAGGCTTGGTACATCATCGAGCCGTCCAGGTTGAATGAGTAACCCAACGGCAGGACGAAGCTGCTTACACGTTTGTTGGCGCCAAATTTGTCCATGGCGGCAATGGTTTTCGGGTACGCGGCCTCACTGCTCGCCGTAGAGAAGGCAATCAGAATTGGCTCACGCATATACTTGAACAGGTCTTTGATGCGTGGGCCGAGGGCCATGTAGCCGGCAAGCGTAATTAACAACCAAAGAATTGCTAAGCCTAGGTAAAACTGCCCAACCATCTTGCCAAAGGTCACGACCATTTCCAGACCATGTACGGTGATGGTGGCGGCGATGGCTGCAAATACAGCCAGTGGAGCCACATACATGACGTAATCGGTAACCCTGAACATGACATTGGCCAATTCTTCGAGCATGTCCACGATGATGGACTTGCCTTTGCCTCTGCCCTTGACGAACGCTAATGCAGAGCCGAAGAACAGCGAGAACACAACGATCTGCAGCACTTCGTTTGTACCCATTGCCTCAATAATGCTTCGAGGAAATACATGGGTGAGGAAGATCGGCAGGCTAAAGCCAGAAGTGTTCAAGCCTGTACTCACGGCTTCACCGTTCACGGTCAGGTTCAGACCGACACCTGGCTGGAAAATATTGGCTAAGACCAAACCGATGGACAGGGATACCAGAGAGGCAATCAGGAACCAGGTGATGGCTTTAAAGCCGATACGACCCATCGAACCGTTCCCTGACATGCTGGCCACCCCGGTGACCAGGGTGGCAAGCACCAACGGTGCGATAACCATTTTGATCAGACGTAAAAACACGTCAGTGACCAGGTTCAGGTATCCGGAAATTTCTTTTGCGGCCGCAGCATCCAGCTGACTGTGGAGCGTGCCTCCTAGGACCACGCCGAAAATCATCGCGATAACTATCGCTTTAACGAGAAGGCGGCTTTTCATGTGCACCTCTTTTTATAGTGGCCTTATTTATGGCCATGTTGTCTGGGCTAAATATATGTTCGTTAAATTCCGGCAAGATGGTGCCGTCAGGCGCTGTTGAGCACCTGATTTTCACCAGATAAAGCTAACTATCCTTAGGACTGGAGAAACTTTCCAAGCTTGTCGATATCAATATTACCGCCTGTAATAATGACGCCAACTCGTTTGCCCTGGAGTTCATCCTTGAACTTTCTTACTGCGGCAAGCCCCAGACATCCGGTGGGTTCAACCACAATCTTCATGCGCTGAACAAAGAATTTCATTGCAGAAAGCAATTCTTCGTCAGTGACAGTTACAACCCGGTTCACACCATTCAAAATAATTGGAAAGGTATAGTTGCCAAGATGCTGGGTTTGAGCGCCATCCGCGATGGTGTCAGGGGTGTCGATGTGAACAATCTCACCTGAATTGAAAGATTGTTGTCCGTCGTTACCTGCTTCAGGCTCAACGCCGATCACAGCGCACGCTGGCGCCAATGCGCGTGTCGCCAAGGTGGTTCCCGACAACATGCCGCCGCCACCCAGGCCTACAAACAAGGCGTCCAATTGACCGACGCTTTCAAACAGCTCCTTGGCGGCAGTACCCTGGCCGGACAGCACGTCTGGATGATCATAGGACGGGATCAGCGTCATGCCATGCTTGGCGGCCAGTGCCCGACCGATAGCCTCGCGGTCTTCGGTATAACGGTCGTAGAACACAACCTCGGCACCATAGCCTCTGGTAGCAGCGACCTTGGCTGCAGGAGCGTCAGTTGGCATGACAATGGTGGCCGGGATCTTCAACAGTTTGGCCGCCAAGGCGATTCCTTGTGCGTGGTTCCCCGAAGAGAACGCTACAACACCGCCTCGACGTTGCTCTTCGCTGAATTTAGCGAGCGAGTTGTATGCCCCGCGGAACTTGAAGGAGCCGGTACGTTGGTAGTTTTCGCATTTGAAAAATACCTTTGCGCCGACTTCCTCATCGATCGTACGAGAAGTCAGAACAGGCGTGACGTTGGCTGCTCCCTCAAGTCGCGTAGCCGCGTCGACTACGTCTTGATAAGTTGGCAGAGAGATGTGCATAGAAAAATGTCCTCAAAGATTTACCACGGCCAAGAAATATCGTGGCCAATACCTTCGATATTGGCTTGCTTGAACAGAAGCTGAGCAACTGTCAGGTCTTGCAGCGCCAACCCCGTCATGTCGAAGAGGGTGATGTCATTGGCACTACGTATGAATTCGACTTGCCCTGTCAGCAGGTCACCGATTTCGATTACTGGTGAAGCCGGCGCCCATTGCGTTTCGCCGAGCTGGCAAGCTTGAGCTTTATCGTCGACAAAGATTTTGGCCTTGGGCAGAAGCCCTTCCGGCACTTCCCTTTTGCCCTTGGTGTCTGCACCCACGCAGTTGAAGTGCGTACCGGGTTGGACGGCGTCCAGGTCAAACAGCACCTGCCCTCCGGGCGTCGCTGTGATAACTACATCACTTTTGGATACGGCATCGTTTGCCGATGCGCTGTGGCGCATGGAAACACGTTCTGAAAACTGCGATTCAAATTGGGCACTCGGTACGCCATCTGCCGTCAGATAGGTGACATGCTTGATGCCGGACATCACGCGAAGCGCGTAGTCCACTTGAATGCCAGCCTGTACGCCGGTGCCGAAAACGCAGAGTCGCGAGCTGCCTCGACGAGCAAACATCTCCAGACCCAAGGCCCCGGCAGCACCTGTACGGAGTGTCGTAATGACGTTGCCATCAATGACACACAGTGGCCGTCCGGTCGTAGGATCAATCAGCAGGATGGTCGCTTGATGAGGCTCACCTTGCAGGGCACGGTTAGTGGGCCAGAAACCGGCGGCTTTGAATCCGAGCACGCCCTGGTTGGCGATACCACCGGATTTGATTCCAAAGATGCCACCCGTACTCAGCGCTTCGCGAACAACGGGGAAGATTTGGCCATCTCCTGCGCTGTGCAGGTAGAAGGCTTCGCGAACGGCGAAGAGGATCTGCTCGGGTAGCACTAGGGCATTGACACTGTCCCTATCCAGCAGTTTTAGCATTTCAATCTTGGACATTTTACGCGCCTGGCACAATAGCTATATCAGACATATTATCCAGAACTAGACAATCTGTAAAGACAAGGCGCAGCCGTCTGTCATGAAAGGGTGCCCACTCAGCTAAAAATTAGAACAGGCTGCAAAGATGTCTTGCGGCACAGGTAGCGCTTTACGCGTTACGGGTCGATCACGGTTTTTGCCTAGTAGATTGCCAAGCCCGCCGGATTGATGTGTGGTTCGAATGTCCGCTTGTGGCAGTTCCCCGCCCATCACGACAAACGGAAAACCCCCACCTTGTACAACCCCCCATCTCGTCCTATCGTTAAATCCCTCAGAGCACCTTTAAATTCACGCGGCCCAACAGCCCCAGTTAACCGCGTGTGATACAGAGATCGGGGCAAGCACTGATTAGATTCAGTGCAAGGAGAATGCTCATGATCCGCAGATACTATCTAACCGCCCTCACCGCCCTGGCCCTTGCAGTTGGCGGCTCCTGGGTGCCGACACTGGCTTTCGCCACCGATCAGGCTGACCAGCGGCAGGAGTCGCGCGATACCAAGCAGGAGGGGCGTGATGCTTCTCGGGAGACCAAGGAGGCCTGCAAGGAAGGCGACGAAAAGAGTCGCGCCGATTGCCGTCAGGACAAGCGCGATACCAAGCAAGACACGCGCGACACTGCGCGAGACATCAAGTACTGATTGCGTAGATCTCACCCCCGCACTTCGCTGCGGGGTCAGGACAGGTTGATCCTTCGGTTATCGGTTGGAGCTGCGCGGCGTGTTGATTGGAGCGCCGCGCACAACAACTGCAGGGGGCGATCAAGGGGCGCGGCCCTATTCCGCCAATCCCGACAGGGGCAGTGCATATGAAGACGGCGCTCGGATACTTCGCCAAACGGGTACTTGCTGGTCTGCTGGTTATCGTCCCGATTTACCTCGCGATCCTGGTGCTGCTCAAGGGCATGAAGTCGCTGGGACAACTGGTGCGACCCTTCTCCCAACTGTTGCCGGAATGGCTGCCTGCCGAGCAGTTGTTATCGTTGATCCTGGTGTTGTTGATCTGCTTTTTCATTGGCGCCGCCCTGCGTACCGGTTTGGGCGAGCGCACCCGCGCGCGGGCAGAACGGGCGGTGTTTGAAAAAATCCCCGGCTACAGCCTGTTCCGCAGCCTGACCCAGCAAGTGGCGGGTGATAGCCGGCAAAACGTCTGGAAGCCGGCCTTGGTCGAAATCGAAGATGCGCTGGTCCCGGCGTTCATCATTGAGGTGTTCGAGGACGGCCGCTATACGATTTTCGTCCCTTCGGTGCCCACGCCATTGGCCGGCGCCATCTATGTGCTGGAAGCAAGCCGCGTGCATCCGCTGGATGTGTCCTTCACTGATGCCTTCAAGGTCATCAGCAAATGGGGTTTGGGTGCCAAGGATCTGGTGGCGGCCATGGAAGCCGGGGCCAAGCGGCCTGAGGTTCCAGTGGTCGCCAGCAAGGTTGATGCAGCACCTTGATTCGCCTCGTTCTCAAGAGCAGTAATCCACAACCTTCAGCCAAGGCCAGCGCTGCTGGTAACTCTGTGCCTTCTGGGCAAACAACTCGGTCTTGGGGTTCTTCCGGTTGATCCGCAACAAACCCTGCTGCGTGTCGGCCAGGCCATGGGGGGCGTAGAGTTCGCCGCTGGTGATGTCCAGGCCGATGCAGGTGCCGGCGATCAGGTAGCGGTCGACGCCGTCCCGGGTTGAGTGCAATTGCGGATAGTCGCTGCCGAATCGCTGGCGGTACCACAGGTGGACACGGGCCTGGTTCTTCAATTCGATGTTGACGTCGAGGTCGTGGAACAGTTGGCGGCCGGCCTGGATGACCTGGTCTTCGGCTTCCCAGGACAGGTCTGGGTCGAAGTAGAAGATGTCGTAGTCCTTTACGCCCCAGTCCAGGGGGCGTTGGGCCTGTTGGTTCCAGATGGCCTGGAACAGGCAGCCGGCGGTGAGCATGCATTGGTCCAGGCCGAGTGCGGGTAGGCGGGCGGTGATGAGTGCGTTGACTGGGTTGGCCAGTGCGACCTCGAGCAGGGTTTTGGCCGTTAGTGTCATGTTGATCCTTTTTGGGTGGGGCTCCGGGGTGCTGAGGATAGCTTAGCGTTGGGGGGTGTGGATTGTAGTGATTTGGCACCCTGCTCTATCTCCGTCAGTTGGTCAGGACAGGTTTTCCAGGAGCTCCAGGGCTTGGTCGAAGTCGTAGGATTGGGCTTGTTGCATCACTTGATTTAACTGTTCGGCCACTCGTGGGCCTGATGCCAGTCCTTGCAGGGTGTGCAAGGCGCTCAGGGCTTGGGCGTCGCTTTCGGCCAGTAGGTCGCGGACGTGGGCCAGTTGGGTGTGCCATTCACTGTCCAGTGGGGGCGCGTCGATTACCGGTGCTTCGTTTAGCTGCGCCAAGCCGGCCAGCAGCGGGGTCAGGTGCTGTTCGACGGCCGCCAGGCGTTCGGCCAGGTCCGGTTCGCTGGCGCCTTGCAGGCACGCTTGCTCCAGGGCACCGGCGGCTTGGGCCAGGGCGGTGGCGCCGATGTTGCCGGCGGTGCCGCGCAAGGTGTGGGCGAGTCTGGCTGGCGCCGCTGGATCGGCCTGGGTTCGCGCGCTGCGGAATTGGCCGTCAAAGCCTTGTTGGCTGGCGTTGAATTTACCCAGCAGGCGCAGGTAGAGGTCGGTCTTGCCCATGCAGGTGGCGAGGCCGGCGTGCAGGTCGATCCCGGGCAGGCTGGCGGGCAGGCTGCTGGTCGTTGCATTGGCCGCGGCCATCTCGGCGGCAGGGGCGCCGCGCCCTGGACGTGGGTGTATCCACTTGGCCAGGGTGGCGAACATGTCGTCAATGTTCAGCGGTTTGCTGATGTGGTCGTTCATGCCGCAGGCCAGCGCCCGCTCGCGGTCGCCCGCCATGGCGTCGGCGGTCATGGCGATCACCGGCAGGTCGGCCCAGCGCGGCTGCTCGCGGATTTTGCCGGTGGCGGTGTAGCCGTCCATCACTGGCATCTGGCAGTCCATCAGCACGCCGTCGAAGTCCGAGTCGCGCTGCAATTGCTCCAGCGCCTCGGCGCCGTGGACGGCCAGGCACAGTTCGATCCCGGCGCTCTCGAGCAACTCACACGCCAGCTCGCGGTTCAGTTCGTTGTCTTCCACCAGCAGCACCCGCGCGCCACGCAGGCTGGCAATGGCGCTGGCGCTTTGGCCGGAGCGCTCGTTGGCCCGGGTGTCGACCTGGGGCGCCTTGCCGAGAACCGTGCCCAGCGCTTCGAGCAAGGTCGAGGGGGTCACCGGCTTGGTCAGCACCACCGGCAATTGAATACCGTGGCGGCTGGCTTCTTCGCGGGCTTCTTCGCGGCCAAAGGCGGTGACCATGATCACCGACGGGGTTTGTGCCAGTTGGGCGGCATGCATCTGCAGCACCGTCTCGACCCCATCCATGCCGGGCATGCGCCAGTCCATCAGCACCAGGTCGTAGGGCAGCATCCGGGCTTCGGCGTCCACCAGCTTGGCCAGGGCCGTCCGGCCACTCTGCGCGACATCGACTTCGACGCCAAAACTGCGAGCCATGGTCGAGAGAATTTCCCGCGCGCTGGCGTTGTCGTCAACCACCAACACCCGGCAGCCGAGCAATTCGTCGGCGGTCAGCATGCGCCGCACATGGCTCTCGCGTTGCAGCCCCAGGCTGACCTCGAAGTGAAAGGTCGAGCCCTGGCCCGGCTCGCTCTCGACCCATATCTCGCCGCCCATCAGTTCCACCAGATGCCGGGAAATCGCCAGGCCCAGGCCGGTGCCGCCGTATTTGCGGGTGGTGGAACTGTCTGCCTGACTGAAGGGCTGGAACAGACGCGAGCACTGTTCGGCGCTCATGCCGATGCCGCTGTCACGCAGCCAGAAATGCAGCTGCGCCTGCCCTTCCCCACCACCGCGCTGCTCCACGCCGAGCACGATTTCGCCCTGCTCGGTGAACTTGGTCGCGTTGTTGCCCAGGTTGACCAGCACCTGGCCGAGGCGCAACGGATCACCGATCAACCCGGTGGGCAGTTCGGCGGCGATGCTGAACAGCAGTTCCAGGCCTTTGTCCTCGGCCTTGAGGCCAATCATGTTGGCGAAGCCGTCGAGCACGTCTTCTAGGTGGAAGGGAATCTGCTCCAGGTGCATCTTGCCGGCCTCGATCCGGGAGAAGTCGAGGATATCGTTGATGATCCCCAGCAGGCTTTCCGCCGAGCGATGGACCTTTTCGATGTAGTTGCGCTGGCGATGGTCGAGCTCGGTGCGCAAGGCCAGGTGGCTCATGCCGATGATGGCGTTCATCGGGGTGCGGATCTCGTGGCTCATGGTCGCCAGGAAGTCGCTCTTGGCCCGGGTCGCCTCCTCTGCCGTCTCGCGCGCGCGCTGCACCTGGGCCTCGGCGATCTTGCGATCGGTGATATCGAAGTACCAGTTAGCCCCCATGCCCCGCTCCCCCTGGGTCAGGGTGACGCTCGACACCAGCACCTCGAAACGCTCACCGTCGGTGCGCTGCAGGCTGGCCTCGAAGTTGAGCACCGCCCCTTGTGCCACCTCGGCGAGAAACCGTTGATGGGCCTCGGGCTCGACCCAGAATTGGCTCAGGTCGCTGCCCTGCAGTTGCCCAAGCTGGCTGGCGAACAAGCGGTCGAATTGCGGATTGCTGTAGGTCGGGCGGCCATCGGCGTCTTTGATCAGCATGGCCACCGGGCTGCTGTCGAGGACCGCGCGCAACTGGACCTCGCTGGCCTTGAGCGCCGCCTGCAGTTGCCGGCGCTCGCTGACATCGCGTACCGAGGCGCACACACACATGCCGCTCCCTTCCAGGCTGGGCAAGCGTGACAGGCTGATCTCGGCGGAAAACAGGCTGCCGTCCTTGCGCACGCCTTGCAGGTCTTCGAGGTTGGCGCCCATCTGCCGGGTGTCGCCGTGGCCGATGAAACCGTCGCGCAGCGCCACGTGACGGCCGCGACTGGCCAGCGGCACCAGACGCTCGATGGCCGCGCCGATCAGCTCGCCGGGGGCGTAGCCGAACAGTTGATCCAGCTGACGGTTGGTCCTCAGGATGTGCCCACCATCGTCCACTACCAGCATGCCATCGGGCGCCGCTTCGATGATGCCGCGATACCAGGCTTCGGTGGCGCGCAGTGCCCCTTGCTGGGTTTCCAGCGCCTGGGCCTGGGCCTCCAGTTGCAGCGCCTGTTGCGCCACTTCGCTGGCCTGGCGCCGGGTTTGCGCCAACAGGGTCTTGACCGCCTGATTGCGCTCCATGATCGCCATCGCGGCGGCCAGTCGTGGCGTGGCCTCCTGCAACAGTAGCCATTCACGCTCGTCCAAAGGCTGCAGGCTGGCCAACTCGAACACCCCCAGCAGGCGCTCGCCATGCACGATCGGTTGCAGCAGCAGGCAACTGGCCGCTACCTCGCCCAGCGGCGAGTGCAACCGCCAGTACTGCTGCGGCAACGCCTGCAACTGTCGCACCTGGCGATCCAGCGCACACTGGCCCAACAGGCCGTCGCCGAATGGCACCTGGTCCTTGGGTGGGTGCTCGGAATCGGTGGCATAACCGCCCATCAGCTGCAGCGTGGCGGCGTCTTCCTGGGCGCTGTACAGCACCGCCTGGCAGATGCCGTGCAAGCCCGCGATGTGCAGCAGGAATACCTGCGCCAGTTCGTCCGGGGTGTCGGCCTGCTGCAGGTCGATCTGCAATTGGGCGATATGGCCCTTGATCCAGCGCTGGCGCTCCAGTTGCTGGGACTCGGTCTGCAGTTGGGCGATGGCCCGCGCCAGGTCCCCGGTTTCATTGTTCAGGTCGGTGTGGGGGATCGGCTGGTCGAGCTGCCCGGCGGCCAGTTGATCGACCGCCACCCGCACCCGATTCAACGGATTGCGGATCGACTGGCTGGCCAGCCACGACAGCAACAACGCCAACGACAGGCCACCGAACAACAGGATGTAGGTCAGCAAGGTACTGCGTTCGGCGTACTCGACTATGCCCTTGGCCGTGTCGCGAATCGAGGCTTCCTTGATTTGCGCAATACCGTACAAATGACTGTCGGCCTGCCGGGCGATCCTCTGGAACTCGCTGCTGTTAAGCAGCAATAGCGCCTGACTCTGCCGACCCTGGTCGATCAACACAAAAGCCTGTTCGCTGTAGCGCTGCAACTGTTGCAGCATCAGGTCGATCTCGGCCAGGCGCGCGAGGTTCTCCGGGCGCTTGAGGGTGACCTTGGCCTGGGCCAGGGCCAATTGCAGGCGTTGCCGGTTGTCAGCCAACTGCTGCAGGGCTTCGACGCGGATCTGCGCACTGTCGGTGCCCACCGCTCGCTGCAGGGTTTGCATCAAATGGGGCAGTTGCACCCGCGCTTCATGCAAGTACTCCATGCCGACCAGTTCCTGCAGATAGAGGTTTTGCATGTCCTGCTTCAGCGATTGCTGAGTGCGCAGGCTTTGCACGCCGAGCACCAGCACCAACAGCAGCAGCGCGGCGAATCCCAGGAGCAGTTTGTGCAGCAGCGCGAGACGCTCGAGCAGGGTGCGAAATCCAGCCATTACCTATCCTCGTGAACCTGATCGAAAAAGCCCCGCACGCGCGGGTTCAAGGCGTCTGCCCGCTGCGTTGCAGGGCCGCCAACTGCACGGCCATGTCCTGGTCGGTATCGGCGAAACGCTGGGCGATCTCCTGGAACTGTTCACAGCAGGCCAGGAAGGCATCGCAGATGTCCGGGTCGAAGTGGCTGCCGCGCCCCTGAGTGATGATCTCGACAGCCTGCTCATGGGGCATCCCCGCCTTATACACACGCCGGCTTATAAGCGCGTCATAGACGTCGGCCACTGCCATCAACCGCGCGCTGATGGGGATAGCGTCCGCCACCAGCCCCTGGGGGTAACCGCTGCCATCCCATTTTTCCTGGTGGCTGTAGGCGATCTCCTTGGCCAGGCTGAGGAACTCGGCGCGTATGCCCAACTGGTCCTCGGCGCGCTGGATGGCGTCACGCCCAAGGGTGGTGTGGCTCTTCATGATCTCGAATTCCTCTGCGCTAAAGCGTCCCGGCTTGAGCAGGATATGGTCGGGAATGCCGACCTTGCCGATGTCGTGCAGGGGCGCCGACTTGAACAGCAACTCGATGGTCGCCACGCTGAGAAAGTGCCGGAAACGCGGGTGATCCTGCAGATGTTCGGCCAGCACCTTGACGTAGTGCTGGGTGCGGCGGATGTGGTTGCCGGTTTCGTTGTCGCGCGTCTCCGCCAGGGAGGCCATGGCCTGGATCGCCACGTCCTGGATGGCGACCACCTCGCGGGTGCGACGCTGCACTTCCTGTTCGAGGTAGTCGTTGTGATCACGCAGGAAGTCGGCCGCCGCCTTCAGCTTGAGCTGGGTGTCGACCCGCGCCAGCACCAGTGCCGGCCTGATCGGCTTGGTGATGTAGTCGACCGCGCCCAGCTCCAGGCCATGAATCTCGTCCTCGGTGCCGGCCATGGCGGTGAGGAAAATGATCGGAATTTCGCGGGTATGAGGATCGTCCTTGAGACGCCTGGCCACTTCATGCCCGGACAGCCCAGGCATCATCACGTCCAGCAGGATCAGGTCCGGCAGCGAGTCACCCTGGAGCAGGCGCAAGGCTTTTTCCCCGCTATTGGCGACCTTGACCCGATAGCGATCCTTGAGCAGGTCGGTCATCAGCAACAGGTTATCGGGCGTGTCGTCGACCACCAGCAAGGTCGCACGGGTGTAATGACTCGGTTGGCTATTCATCGCAGGCCGCTCCCTCGCCAGACATTGGCATCCCCAGGCGGCATTTCCAGCCTGGCGCTGGAAAGCGTAGTTGCAGTTTTGCGCACTTGCCGAACCGTTGCGTGCGGAAAAGAACGGGAGTTTCCTGGCAGTTTTTTAAGCTTTGCTACTATTAGCGAACGGTATCGACACCGACGCCTGCGGCTTGCACAGTCGGCTGACACTTCCCTGGTTTTGAATCACCCCTCTCAACCTGCCTGAGCCCATGGAGTTGCAATGCGCATTCCATTAATTTACGCGTTCTCAGCCGTCCTTTTTGTCAGTGCAGCGGCCAGCCAGGCACAAAGCGTAGCGCCGGCCGCCAGTCCACCCGCCAGCACCACTGCGCCAGCGCCGGTCACGGCAGCGACCAAGGACCCGGTGTTTACCCAGGAACAGCTCGACCAGATGCTGGCGCCTATTGCCCTGTATCCCGACCCCCTGCTGGCCCAACTGCTGATGGCCAGCACCTACCCCGGGGAAATCGCCGAGGCGGTGACCTGGTCCAAGGCCCACCCGGACGCCAAGGGCGATGACGCGGTCAAGCAGGTGGCGAGCCAGCCGTGGGACCCGAGCGTGCAGGCGCTGGTCGCGTTTCCCCAGGTCATGGTCACGCTGGGCCAGGATCCGGTCTGGGTCCAACGCCTGGGGGATGCCTTCCTGGCGCAGCCCGACGACGTCATGGAGGGCGTGCAACGCTTGCGCCGCCAGGCGCAAACCGCCGGCAACCTGCAGAGCAACCAGTACCAGAACGTCACGGTCCAGGCCGCTGCCCCGGCACCGGCTCCAGCCGCCAGCTCCAGCAGTTCGGCGCCCGCCCCGGCCAGCAGCACCTCGACCATCATCCAGCCCGCCGACCCGCAGGTGGTGTACGTACCCACCTACAACCCGACCACCACCTACGGCACCTGGCCCTACCCGGCCTCGCCACCGGCCTACTATCCGCCGCCGCCCGCCTATTACCCGGGTTCGGCGCTGATGGCCGGGTTGGCGTTCGGCACCGGCGTGGCGATCGTCGGCGCGTTGTGGGGCGAATGTGACTGGGACGACAACGATATCGACATCGACGTCGATCGCTACAACAACATCAATGCCAACAACCGCATCAGCAACAATCAGAACAAGTGGCAGCACAACTCCGCGCACCGCAATGGCGTGCCCTATCGCGACAACCGCAGCCGCCAGCAATACGGTCGCCAACTGGACGGTGCCACTCAGCGTGAGGCCTACCGCGGGGACAACGCCCAGCGCGCCCAGGCTCGGGAAAACGCCCGTAGCTCGATGGACAAGCACGGTATCGAACGCCCCGCCACCAGCAACCGCGAAGCCCGGGACCGGGTGCGCGAAGCCCAGTCCGGTGCCTCGGCGGGCAACCGCATGCAAGCGAGTAACGAGCGGCCACGGACTACGGACCGCAGCCAGGGCACGCCCCGGACCACCCGCGACAATCAGCAGCCGCGCCAGCACAACCGGCAGGTCAACCAGCGCGACCAGCGGCCGGCGCAGGCGCGCCAAACCACGCAAAAACGCCCGGCCGCCACTCAGGGCGCGGCGCGCAACAATGCCTTCGCCGGCGCGCGCTCACCGTCCCAGGTCAACGCCCAGGCCAATCGTGGCCGTGCCAGCCAAGTCTCCGCGCAGCGCCCCAGCGCCTCGCGCGCCGCTGGCCATCAAATCAGTCGACCATCCAGCGCACCCGCGCGCCAACGGGGGAGCCGTCGTTGAATAACCATCCTCGCAGCAAGCCACTCACCGGCCGGCTCCTGCATGCCCTGGGGCTGACTGTCGGCCTGGCCTGGTCGTGCCTGGCCAGCGCCCAGCAGGAATTTGCCACGCCTGAACAGGCCGCCCAGTCGTTCGTCGAAGCGTTGGGCAGCAAACACGCCGACCACGAGCGCCTGACGGCGTTGCTGGGCAATGAGTGGCGTAGTTTCATCCCGCGTGAAGGTGCCGAACGCCAGGATGTCGATGCGTTCATCAAGCAGTACCACGAACAGCATCAGATCGAGCAAACCAGCGACGGCAAGGCGCTGCTGTCGGTCGGCAGCAACCACTGGACGCTGCCGATCCCCCTGGTCAAAAGCGCCAACGGTTGGCGCTTCGACATCAAGGCCGGCGGCGCCGAAGTCCGGGCCCGGCGCATAGGCCGCAACGAACTCTCTGCGGTACAGGCGGCGCTGGCCTATCACGATGCGCAGATGGAATATGCCTCAATCGACCGTGACGGCGATGGTGCCCTGGAGTATGCGCAAAACCTCTTCAGCCACCCGGGCCTGCATGACGGGCTCTATTGGGCAGACGACGACAGCGGCCAGATCAGCCCGCTGGGCCCCTCCTTCGGCAAGACCGTTGCCGGCGAGGATTGGCACGGTTATCACTTCCGCATCCTGCATGGCCAGGGACCCTCGGCCCCGGGCGGTGCCTACAGCTACCTGATCGGCGACAAGATGAGCCGGGGGTTTGCCCTGATCGCCTGGCCGGCAAAATACGCCGACACCGGGGTGATGAGCTTCATGATCAGCCATGAAGGCCAGGTGTTCGAAAAAGACCTGGGGCCGGACAGCGAGAAGCTGGCCCAGGGGATGACCGTCTTTGACCCGGATGACAGCTGGAAGGAAGTCGGGCCGGACGAAGAGTAACGCGCTTAGCCGCCTGGGCCGGGCTCGTCAAAGGTTCCCGTGCGCACCTCACCGCAGTACACATAACGGGTCAGCAGCACGCCGCCGGGGGTGCTGCTGGACTCCACCAGGGTGAAAGCCGCCGCTTGGGCGCTGTGGTCGAACAGGCGCTTGCCCTTGCCCAGCAGGATCGGAAATATCATCAGCCGCAGTTCGTCCACCAGGCCTGCCACCAGCAGTTGGCGCACCAGATCACCACTGCCCTGGGTCAACAGTTGAGCGCCCTGCTCCTGCTTGAGCGCGCGTATCGACTCCGTCAGGTTGCCCTGCAATCCATGGCTGTTGTGCCAGGCCAGGGTCTCGGGGTGATGGGTGGCTACATGTTTGGGCACGCTGTTGAACAGGTCGGCGATAGTGCGGTGATCGGCATCGGCCTGGCTGTACTGCGGCCAATAGGCCGCGAAGATGTCGTAGGTCCGGCGCCCCAGCAGCAATTCGAACGGCAGGGAAAACAGTGCCTGTATCGCCAGGCCGGAAACCGGGTCGGCATAAGGCACGATCCAGCCGCCATAGCGGAAGCCGCCGCAGGTATCTTCCTGTGGCCCGCCGGGGGCTTGCATCACCCCATCCAGGCTGATGAACGCGGCAACGATAAGTTTGCGCATGGTTATCTCCTGCTGGGGCCTGGTGCGACATCAGCGCCGCGCCTCACTCCTCTTCTCGCAACGCGATGATCCGCCCGGATTTTTCGGCGGCCAGCAGCGTGCCATGGTCGGCGGCATTCTGATCGGCATAGGCGATAGCAAACTTGCCGATGGCCTGGTCGAAGGAGTCGGTCTTGCCCAGGTAACCACTGATGAGCGCCGCATCGCCGGATTTGGCGTGGGCGCGGGCCAGGGTCAGGCCGCACCACTGGGCGTACATTTTCATCCGCGCGGCGGATACGCCTTCGATCGGCGCGGACATTTTCATGTCGCGCAACTGCCGGACAAAAAAACAGCGGCCGTTCTGGCTGCGGGTCCAGCCCAGGAAGATGTCGCTGGAGGACTGCATCAGGCGCTGCCCGGTGACCACTCGCTGACCGTGGTTGTCGTAGTTGCTCTTGCCGGCATAGGGCGCCAGGACCGAAGGACAGGCCTCCTTGAACTGCAGGAGCAACGGGTGATTTTCCGCGGAAAAGAACAGGCCGACAAAACAGTAGGTACCGACGCTCCCGATGCCCACCGCCTTGACCGCAATGTCTTCCAGGCGGTAACGATCGAACAGCACGCGCCGCTCATGGGGCAGTGACAGCCGATAGTCCTGGAGCGTCAGTTGGACGTTGCGCATGAAACCCTTTTCATACACATGAAACAGGATCGGCGGTTGATCGATCAGGCGCCGGCGCCCGCCGACTTCGCCGCTGATCTTGGGGTAGAGGTAATCACCGACCCGCATCCGGGCCTTGGCGACCACTTGCTCGCGGATTTTCTTGATCTGCGCATTGGGCGCCATGTCGATGATCGTTTGCGCGTCCAGGCAGTCGTACCAGACGTCCATCGGGTTCATCCTGGAAAACCTGCGCAGGTGCTCGCGGTAGGCGCCCATGCAGCCGGCGGCAATGGCTCGCGCTTCTTTGTCGCCGAGGTCGTTGTCGCGCGCGGCCACGGCAAAGCTGATCGCCAAGCGTTTGACATCCCACTCCCAGGGCGCGGGCAGGGTTTCGTCAAAGTCGTTGATGTCGAAAATCAGGTTGCGCTCGGGGGTGGCGAACAAGCCGAAGTTCATCAGGTGGCAATCGCCGCAGGCCTGGACCTGGATGCCGGTCGTCGGGGTAGCCGCCAGGTCATGGGCCATCAACCCGGCAGAGCCGCGCAAGAAGGTGAAAGGGCTGCGCAGCATGCGGCCGTAGCGCACTGGCACCAGGTTGGGCAGTCGATAGCGGTTGGATTCTTCGAGCAGCTCGATGGCGTTACGCTGCTTGCGCGCGGGCTTCCACTGGGCGTGTTGGCCATGGGGCAGGCGCTCGCGCAATAACGCACCGGCGTACAGCCGCTCCTTGCGCGACTGAAAAACCTGTTCGTCGCCGGTGTCGTCCGACGGCTCTGGATTGCCGGCGGCAGGCCTGCTTTTTGGCGGGGGCATGTGCCCTCCTACGCTCAACGAAGTCTGATTCGCTTGGGCACAGGACCTGATAATTCGACTGTTCCATCAGCCCGCAGAAGACAGGTGCGGCGGTAGGCTAGAAAGCGCCAAAGCTAATGGTTCAAGCGTAGCAGCTCTTATCCTGGGTGCTGCATAGCGGGGACGCAATCAACAGATAACACTCTAGGATGGGCAGGGGTTACTTGAGCGCGGTGCGACGAAGGAGTGACGAGACGGATCAGATTTCGCCGACATCACCACTCGGAACGTGGGCGCTGTCGTGTGTGGAATACGCCAAGAACTTGAAGGCGATCATCGCGTATTCGATAGGGAATGAGATAGGACCAGTTGGGCACCGCCCATTCACGTGTGTTTTTGACCCGGCCTTCACGGCCCATAGCTGGAAACCGGGCCAGTTTTTCTACACTGGCGAAGACAGCATCGGAAAAGTCGTTGGCAGCCTTGGGATTTTCAAGGGCAATGTAGCTAGCTTCGTCTTCCAGGTTCTTCAGGGCTCTTTCCAGCCACTCAACCCGCACTACGGCTCCAGCGACGAGCACGCATCGCTGCTACCTGGTCCTCAGTGGCAAATTTGCCCTCGTCGGCTTCTTTTACCGCCAATTCGATCTGTGCAGTCAGCGCACGCTCATGCGCGATGTAATCGCGAAGAACGTCCATCGCGAGATAGCTCGCGCTTTGCCCGTTGGTCTTGGCCAGATCGGCGAGGGAGTTTGATAGGTCTTCCGGCAGGATCAGGGATATCCCGGTCATGGCAACCTCGATGGTGGATATTTGTTGGGCATCTTACACCGTCAACTGCTGACTTGGAGCAGCAGGCCGCCGAGAGGTGTATCTCGAAGTGAACCTGCCCCTTCTTTGCCCGACAGGCGAACGCGACGCCTTGGCATCGCGTTCGCCTGGCACTCAGTGAGGGGCGCGGACGATGGTCTTGAGCAGGTCCGCCGGGCTGATGTGCCCGACTACCTGCTGTTGCACGCCACTGCCCGGCTGGGGCAGGTCGAGGATGTGGCCCTTGATCTTGCCGACCACGTGCATTTCGCAGGGTTTGCAGTCGAACTTCAGGGTCAGCACTTCGTCGCCGTGGATCAGTTGCATCGGCGCGACCTTGGTGCGCACGCCGGTGACGCCCTTGGCCTGTTTCGGGCACAGGTTGAAGGAGAACCGCAGGCAGTGCTTGGTGATCATCACCGGCACCTCGCCGGTCTCCTCGTGGGCCTCGAAGGCCGCGTCGATCAGCTTGACCCCATGGCGATGATAGAAGTCCCGGGCTTTCTGGTTGTAGACGTTGGCCAGGAACGACAGGTGGGACTCCGGGTACACCGGCGGCGGACTGGTCTCGGCTTTGCGTCCACCCCTGGGATGGGCGTCGACCCGGGCTGCGGTCAGCGCTTCGATGACGTCGCGGCGCGCCGCCTTGAGCTGGGAGTTGGGGATGAAGTAGGCCTGGGGCGCATCCAGTTTGATCGCAGCGGCGTGGTACTGGGTGGTGCCCAGTTGACCGAGCAGATCGCGCAGTTGCTCCAGGGCCTGCTCGGGTTTATTGGCGACGCCGAACGGGCCTGCGAGGGCGACGCTGGCACTGATGCCCTCCTCGCTGGTGGCCGTCAGCTCCAGGCGCTCTTCACGCAGTTGCACGTGCCAGTCAACGCCCACCCGGCGTTCGGCGGAGGTCTTGAGCAGGGCTTGCTGCCAGTTGTGGTCGAGGTTGCGATTGAGCGGGTGATTTGGCCGGGCCTTGTACAAGTCCGCAGGCATCTCGTTGGGTTCGACGCGATAGCGGTAGCGCTTCTCGCCGTCTTCCTCGAACTCGCCCTTGGCCTCGGCGATGTTGGCTCGAAAGCCCACCACTTCGCGCTTGATCAGCACGTTGAGGCCGTCGCCGTTGGACAGCGGCTCTTGCGTGACCACTTGCAAATCGCGCTTGCCGACTTTTTCGACGATGCCCACCGGCAGGCCGGTAAAGGTCGGCGTGTCGAAGGCGCCAATGTCGATCTTGCGGTCACTGACGAAGTAGTCGGTGCTGCCACGGTGGAAAGTCTTTTCCGGGTCCGGCAGGAAGAAGTGCGCGGTGCGGCCGCTGGAGGCGCGGGCCAGGTCCGGACGGTCTTCGAGCACATCATCCAGGCGCTGGCGGTAGTAGGCCGTGATGTTCTTCACGTAGCCCATGTCCTTGTAGCGCCCCTCGATCTTGAACGAGCGCACGCCGGCTTCCACCAGGGCGCGGATGTTGGCGCTCTGGTTGTTGTCCTTCATCGACAGCAAATGCTTCTCGAAGGCGACCACACGACCCTGGTCGTCCTTGAGGGTATACGGCAGGCGGCAGGCCTGGGAGCAGTCGCCCCGGTTGGCGCTGCGGCCGTTCTGCGCATGGGAAATGTTGCACTGGCCGGAAAAGGCCACGCACAAGGCGCCATGGATGAAGAACTCGATCGCCGCGTCAGTCTCGTCGGCAATCGCGCGGATCTCCTGCAGGTTCAGCTCGCGCGCCAGCACCAGCTGGGAGAAGCCGGCCTGGTCGAGGAACTTGGCCCGGGCCAGGGTGCGGATGTCGGTCTGGGTGCTGGCGTGCAGCTCGATCGGCGGGATGTCCAGCTCCATCACCCCCAGGTCCTGGACGATCAGCGCGTCGACGCCGGCATCGTAGAGCTGATGGATCAGCTTGCGCGCCGGCTCCAGCTCGTTGTCGTGCAGGATGGTGTTGATGGTGGTGAACACCCGGGCATGGTAGCGCCGGGCAAATTCCACCAGGCCGGCGATTTCGCTCACTTCGTTGCAGGCGTTATGCCGCGCACCGAAGCTCGGTCCACCGATGTACACGGCGTCGGCGCCATGCAGAATGGCCTCGCGGGCAATGGCGACATCGCGGGCGGGGCTGAGTAATTCCAGATGATGTTTAGGCAGGGACATATTTTTTTAGTCGACTTGTCACGGTAGGTGCGCATTGTAGCGGCGAATCGCCGGAGCGGCACCCGTGTGCTGCCAGGTGGCGGCCGTTGCCTGGGCAAGGCCGCCGTCCGAGCCCGTCGACTCAGGCCTTGGCGGCCATCGCGGTGACTTCCACACGCATCCCTTCAACCGCCAGGGCGGCCACGCCCACGGCGGCGCGGACTGGCCATGGCTTGGCGAAGAAGCGCTGGTACACCTGGTTGAAGGCGGCGCGGTCGGCCATGTCGGTGAGGTAGATGGTCAGGTGCAGCACCCGGTCCATGGAACTGCCGGCCTTCTCCAGCGCGACTTTCAGCGCCTGCAAGGTGCACTCGCTCTGCAACTCGATATCACCCAGCTCCAGGCTGCCGTCGGCGCGAGTAGGAATCTGGGTGGAAACCAGCAGGCCGGCGAAACCGGCAACGTCGGAAGAGATCGAATCGGCGTCCGGATCGGGGATGAAGGTCAGGTCTTGGTTAGCCATGGGTGCTCCTGCTTGAGGGGGAAAAAGTCCCGCAGTCTACCGCCCCATCGCGCCCACGCTGAGTGATCCGCTGGAAAAAAATCCCAGGCACGGAAAAACCCGCGTCACGACCCAGGCCGGCGCAGCAGATTTTACGAGACAGATTGCTTTGGAAAATGGCAGGGGCGGCTGGATTCGAACCAACGCATGGCAGGATCAAAACCTGCTGCCTTACCGCTTGGCGACGCCCCTGTAGATGTAGCGACGAGTGCTGGGCACTCACTTGCTGAACCCTTGCACGACTGACGACCCGGTAAAGGCCAGTGCAAGAATGCGCGGAAATTTACCAAGTTTGTTCGAACCTGGGAAGCTTTTTTTTAACAAATTTGTTTGAAAACAGCTACTTGCTCATAAGTAATGGCCATGAGCGGCGTTCCCGGGCAGTTTTTTCCAGCTTTTGCGCGGCCAGACTTGCGCTTGGCGACAGTAAGCTAAGCTTTGAGCAGCTCATTGCACACGATGCTCATGCTGCAGGTTTTGGGGTTTTCTGGAGAGCGTCTGCAACGACTGATCAGACTGCCCTCCTCCTTGCCGCAGGATTTGCCGTGATGACCGAGCCCCTCTTAAGCTTCGAAGCACTCAAGCGCGCCGCTGCCAATGGCGAAATCGATACCGTGCTGGTGTGCATGGTCGACATGCAGGGGCGCCTGGTGGGCAAGCGCTTCCAGGTCGAGTTTTTCATCGACAGCGGTCACGAAGAAACCCACTGCTGCAATTACCTGTTGGCCGACGACATCGACATGGAGCCGGTGCCCGGGTACGCGGCCGCCAGCTGGAGCAAAGGCTACGGCGACTTTGTGCTCAAACCCGACATGAGCACCCTGCGCCGCGTGCCGTGGCTGGAATGCACGGCCCTGGTGCTGTGCGACGTACTCGACCATCACCACCGCCAGGACCTGCCCCACAGCCCGCGGGCGATCCTCAAGAAACAGGTCGAACGCCTGCGCCAGCGCGGCTACACCGGCATGTTCGCCTCGGAACTGGAGTTCTACCTGTTCGACGAGAGCTACGAGGCCATCCACCAGCGCAACTACCACCAGCCAAAAACCGCCGGGCACTACATCGAGGACTACAACATCCTGCAGACCACCCGCGAGGAACCGGTACTGCGAGCGATCCGCAAGCACCTGCAGGCCTCCGGCATTCCCGTGGAGAACTCCAAGGGTGAATGGGGCCCGGGGCAGGAAGAGATCAACATCCGCTACGCCGATGCCCTGACCATGGCCGACCACCACGTCATCATCAAGCACGCCTGCAAGGAGATCGCCCAACTGCAAGGCAAGGCGATCACCTTCATGGCCAAGTGGCGCTACGACGCCGCCGGCTCCAGCAGTCACATCCACAATTCGCTGTGGGACAAAAACGGCAAGAAGCCGCTGTTCTTCGAGGCCAAGGCCGAGTTCGGCATGTCAAAGCTGATGCGTGCCTGGGTGGCCGGGCAGCTCAAGTACGCCAACGACATCACCTGTTTTCTTGCGCCCTACATCAACTCCTATAAGCGCTTCCAGGCCGGCACCTTTGCGCCCACGCGTGCCGTCTGGAGCCTGGACAACCGTACCGCCGGCTTTCGCCTGTGCGCCGAGGGCAGCAAATCCATCCGTATCGAATGCCGGATCGGCGGCGCCGACCTCAATCCCTACCTGGCCTTCGCCGCCCTGATCGCCGCAGGCCTGGCCGGGATCGACGAGCAGCTCGAGCTGGCCGCGCCCTTCGAGGGCGATGCCTATGTCGACAGTCATTTGCCGGAAGTCTCCAAGACCCTGCGCGAGGCCTGCGCCGCGCTCAAGGGCTCGGGCATGTTGCGCGAAGCGTTCGGTGACGACGTGATCGACCATTACGTGCACACCGCCGAATGGGAGCAGAAAGAGTACGACCGGCGCATTACCGACTGGGAATTGCAGCGCGGCTTCGAGCGCTATTGAGACCGCCATGACTTCGACCATCCAACTGATTTCCCCGGTCGACGGCCGGGTCTACGCCGAGCGTCAGCGCGCCGATGCCGGGCAGATCGAGCTGGCCCTGGCGAGCGCTGCCAGCGCCCAGGCACTGTGGAAGCGCCGCTCGCTAGACGAGCGTGCGGCGTTGTGCAGTGCCGCCGTAGACGCGATGCTGGCGATGCAGGCCGAGATCGTCCCGGAGCTGGCCTGGCAGATGGGCCGTCCGGTGCGTTTTGGCGCGGGCGAGCTGCGCGGCTTTGCCGAACGGGCCCGGCACATGATCGCGCTGGCACCCCAGGCATTGGCGGCGGTCGAGCCGGAACCGAGCGCCGGGTTTCGCCGTTGGATCAGTCGCGAGCCGCTAGGTACGGTGCTGGTGGTCGCGCCGTGGAACTACCCCTACCTGACCGCCGTGAACAGCATTATTCCGGCGCTGATGGCGGGCAACAGCGTGATCCTCAAACACGCCTCGCAAACCCTGCTGGTGGGCGAGCGTTTCGCCGAGGCCTTTCGCCGCGCCAACCTGCCCGAAGGGCTGTTCCACAACCTGCTGCTCAGCCACCTGGATACCGCACAGATGATCGCTGGCGGCCAGGTCCAGCGGGTCAACTTCACCGGTTCCGTGGGCGGCGGCAAGGACATGCAACGGGCGGCCGTCGACGGTTTCCTCGGCGTCGGCCTGGAGCTCGGCGGCAAGGACCCGGCCTACGTTCGCGCAGACGCCAACCTCGACCACGCGGTGGAGAACCTGGTGGATGGCAGCTTCTTCAACTCCGGGCAAAGCTGTTGCGCTGTCGAGCGCATTTATGTCGCCGCCAGCCTCTTCCCCGCCTTCGTCGAACGGTTTGTCGCCCTGACCCGCCAGTACGTGCTGGGCAACCCGCTGGACCCAGCCACCACGCTGGGTCCGATGGTCACCCCCCAAGCCGCGGACCTGGTCCGTGGACAAATCGCCCAGGCCCTGGACCAGGGTGCCCGGGCCTTGATCAAGCCCGAAGATTTTCCCGCCGATGTGCCAGGCAGTGCTTACCTCGCGCCCCAGGTCCTGGTGGATGTCAGCCATCGGATGGCGCTGATGCGCGACGAAAGTTTTGGCCCGGTGGTGGGCATCATGCCGGTGCGCAGCGACGAAGAAGCCCTCGCCCTGATCAACGACAGCGAGTTTGGCCTCAGCGCCTCGATCTGGACCCAGGACCTGGCCGCTGCCGAACAGTTGGGCCACGCGATCGACACCGGCACCCTGTTCATGAACCGCTGCGATTACCTGGACCCGGCCCTGGCCTGGACCGGGGTGAAAAACAGTGGGCGCGGCGTCACCCTGTCGAGCCTGGGCTATGAACACCTGACCCGCGCCAAATCCTTTCATCTGCGCCACGAGATCTGAACCATGAGCCTGACGGGAAACTGGAACTACCCCACCAGCGTGCGCTTCGGTGTCGGGCGCATTGCCGAACTGGCCGACGTCTGCCGCAGCCAGGGCATCCAGCGCCCGTTGCTGGTCACCGACAGCGGCCTGGCACGGGCACCGATCACGGTGGCGGCAGTCGACGCCCTGCGCGCCGCCGGCCTAGGCGTGGCGCTGTTCAGCGACCTCAAGCCCAACCCGGTGGAAGCCAATCTGGCGGGTGGGTTGGAGGCCTGGCGCACTGGCCAGCACGACGGGGTGATTGCCTTCGGCGGCGGCAGTGGCCTGGACATGGGCAAGCTCATCGCCTTCATGAGCGGCCAGAGCCGGCCGGTCTGGGACTTCGAAGACATCGGCGACTACTGGACCCGCGCCGACGACAGCCGCATCGCCCCAATCATTGCCGTGCCGACCACTGCCGGGACCGGCTCCGAAGTCGGCCGGGCCGCGGTGATCATCGATGAACGCAGCCACACCAAGCGCATCATTTTCCACCCGAAAATGCTCCCGCGGGTGGTCATCAGCGACCCGGCCCTGAGTGTTGGCATGCCGGCCAAGATCACCGCTGGCACCGGCATGGATGCATTTGCCCACTGCCTGGAAGCCTACTGCGCCCCCGGTTTCCACCCGATGGCCGACGGCATTGCAGTAGAAGGCATACGCCTGGTGGCCGGGGCCCTGGTCCGTGCCGTGCGCACCCCAGCCGACCTCGAAGCCCGCGCCAACATGCTCGCGGCCGCCGCCATGGGCGCCACCGCCTTCCAGAAAGGTCTGGGCGGCATGCACGCACTGTCGCATCCGGTGGGGGCGCTGTACGACACCCACCACGGCATGACCAACGCCACTTTCATGCCCTATGTCCTGGCGTTCAACCGCCCGGCCATCGAGGAACGCATCACCCGCCTGGCGGCCTACCTGGGCCTGCCCGCTCCCGGGTTCGACAGCTTCCTGGCCTTCGTCCTCAAGTTGCGCAAGGACATCGACGTGCCCCATACCCTGGTTGAACTGGGGGTGGACGATCGCCAGGCTGGACTGATCGCCGACATGGCCGTGGTCGACCCCTGCGCAGGAGGCAATCCGCTGCCCCTGACCCGCGAGGGTGCGGCGCAGATATTTGCCGCGGCCTATCACGGTCGCCTCTAGAGCAGTCACCTGGCCATGGCCCGACCACGGGCCGGGACAGGGTTTACCCAGCAGTGACAGGAGCAGTACGACAAGGGGTTGAAAGCCAAGCCATCCGGCGCTGTCAGCGCGGGTGGATGCGTATCAAAACCTGAAGGGGCACCCACATGAAACCAGCCAGCCAGCCCGATAGCGGCACCCCCCATGACGACGACGTCAAGGTGCTGCACAGCATGGGCTACGCCCAGCAACTCTCGCGACGAATGGGGGTTTTCTCCAACTTTGCGATTTCCTTTTCGATCATCTGCATCCTCTCCGGCGGCATCAACTCCCTGGCCCAGGGCACCTCGGGGGCAGGCGGTGCGGCAATTGGCATCGGCTGGCCGCTTGGCTGCCTGATCTCCGGGGTATTTGCCCTGGCCATGGCGCAGATTTCCTCGGCCTACCCCACCGCTGGCGGGTTGTATCACTGGGGCTCGATCCTGGGTAACCGCTTCACGGGGTGGCTGACCGCCTGGTTCAATCTACTGGGGTTGGTGACCGTGCTCGGCGCCATCAACGTCGGCACCTACTACTTCTTTTTCGGCGCCTTCGGACCAGCGCTGGGCATGGAGGACACCACCACGGTCAGGGTGATTTTCCTGGCGGTCCTCACCGGCCTCCAGGCCCTGTGCAACCACTTGGGCATTGGCCTGACGGCAAAGCTCACCGACTTTTCCGGCTACTTGATCTTCGCCACGGCCCTGGCGCTGACGATCGTTTGCCTGGTCTCGGCGCCCAGCTATGAGTTCGCCCGGCTGTGGACCTTCGGCAACTATTCCGGCGCGGCTGGCGGCAATGTCTGGCCCGAGGCGTCGAATGCCTGGATCTTCATGCTCGGCCTGCTGCTGCCGATCTACACCATTACCGGTTACGACGCTTCGGCGCACACCTCCGAGGAAACCCGCAACGCGGCCATGTCGGTGCCCCGGGGCATGGTGATGTCGGTGGTCTGGTCGCTGCTGTTCGGTTGGGTCATGTTGTGCTCGTTCGTGTTGCTGTTGCCGAGCCTGGACGAAGCGGCCAAACAGGGCTGGAACGTGTTTTTCTGGGCCATGGACACCCAGGTCAATCCCAACGTCAAACTCGCACTGTACGTGGCAATTTTCGTTTCCCAGGTGCTCTGCGGATTGGCGACCGTGACCTCGGTGTCACGCATGATCTTCGCCTTCTCTCGGGATGGCGGCCTGCCCTTTTCGAAAACCCTGGCCTCGGTCTCGCCGACCTTCCGCAGCCCGGTCGCCGCGATCTGGACCGGCGCGACCCTGGCGGTATTGTTCGACTGGGGCTCATCGGTGATCTCGATCGGCGCCACCCCGGTCTACACCATCGTGGTCTCCTGCACGGTGATCTTCCTGTTCTTCTCCTTCATCATCCCGATCGTGCTCGGCCTGTTCACCTACGGCACGGCGAAGTGGCCGACCATGGGCCCCTGGAACATGGGACGCGGCTGGTACTCGCTGTTTGCGATTCTGTCAGTCATCTCGATGGCGGTGATCTTCATCATCGGCATCCAGCCACCGAACGATTGGGCGCTGTACATCACCATCGGCTTTCTGATCCTGACTGCAATCGTCTGGTTCGGCTTCGAAGCCCGGCGCTTCCAGGGCCCACCGATCGGCGACATGATCAGCAAACGCCAGGCACAGATCGCCGAAGCAGAAGCAGCGCTGAACAAAACCCCAGGAAGTTAAGCAAGGTAGAGACCTGTGGGAGCTGGCTTGAACTGCGATAGCGGTGTGTCAGGCACCATGGGTGTTGGCCTGGGATGGCCTGGAGAACACCGCGTACACCCTGAATGCATGCGATATCGTTAACGACCATCGCGGGCAAGCCCGCTCCCACAGGGTTTGCGGCGTACCCGAGGTTGGTGTTCGCCTGGAGAACACCGCGTACACCTTGAATGCACGCGATATCGTTAACGACCATCGCGGGCAAGCCCGCTCCCACAAGGGATGTCCCCTCAAGGATCAAAAGATCGCAGCCTACGGCAGCCCCCACATCACCGTCAGACACTGAGCACCATCGCCAGCAAACCGCAGGAATTACGCCCCATTGAGCCATAAACGCGACACCTGGATTGAGCAATAATCCCGCTTGGGATAGAACTGCCTGGCGGTATTTTTCCGACGCTGATCAATCCTCGCGATAAGGGCTGAACCTTGAAGACAACCATAACCAAAACCTTCGCCACTCCCCTGCTCCTGTCCTGCCTGCTGCTGTCCGGCACCGCCACTGCTGCCGAGCAGGCCAGCCCTTCTGCTTCGAACCTGCTCACTGCCGCCGTTGCCTGGAAACAGACCGCCGCCGAATTCGAGGCGCTGTACTACCAGGGTTTCAACGTGGCGAGAATGCAACTGGATCGGGCCCTGCAGGCGCACAAGGACGGCGACCGGCCGCTGGCGATCATCAGCGACGTCGATGACACCGTGCTGGGGAGCAACAGCTACTGGGGCTACATGATCAACGCCGACAAAGAGTTCTTCGACGATGCAGCCTGGGACAAATGGGTGGCGGACAATGGCCCGGTGGCCACGCCAGGCGCGGTGGATTTCCTCAACTACGCAAAATCCAAAGGCGTGGAGGTGTTCTACGTCACCAGTCGCGATCAAGGCGAAAAAACCTTCGAGTACGCCCTGGCCAACCTGCGCAAGAACAACCTGCCCTATGCCGATGAGCAGCACCTGACGGTGTATCGCGACAGCTCCAACAAAGAGCCGAGGCAGCAGGAAATCGCCAAGAACTACGAGGTGGTGGTGATGCTGGGCGACAACCTCAACGACTTCAAGCGCAAGTACTACGTGGGGGACGTCAAGCAACGCATGAGCCTGATGAACGAGGACAAACAAGAGTTCGGCCGCAAGTTCATCATCTTCCCCAACCCCACCGACGGCCACTGGCTGAAAGCAATTTTTGGCGACTCCGAGCCACCGGCCACCGCCGAGAACCACGCACGTTTCAAGGCCGCCGCCGGTTCCACGGCCTGGCAGCCCAAGCCGTAACCCGGTTCGAGTCCGAGGCTCCCTGGCGGAGCCCGGACTCAACCCGCCTGGCCAGTGACCACCCGGGCGTTACGCACGAACAGCGCCCGCACCTTGTCCCAGAAACTGCCCCCCAGCACAAAAAAGCTGCCGATCAGCATCGCATCGCCCAGCAGCTGGATCTGCCACACGTTGGGCCGCAAACCCGGCCAGAGACTGTCGACGTAAGGTTCCAGGACCGATGAGATCAGCGGCAGGCAGAACATCACGATGCCGATGGCATGGCGCACCGGCCCCACTTCCACGTCGGCACTCGGCGCCAGCCCGGAGACGTAGCCGAACAGGCTGCGCTTGACCCGCTGGAACCCGGCCTTGCCCATGACGGCGATGACCAGGATCAGCAGGATTTTGTTGCTGATGAACAGCGCACCGGTCAGGGCCGCGACTTTCGAGCCCGGGAGCCCGAGCGACGCCGCGATCGGCACCATGGCCCAAGAGCCGAGCATCACGCAGATGATGCCGATGCCCAATTTGAAGCGCCAGCCGGGGGCCGGGGTTTGAGCGACATCCTCGGGGGTCTTCATGGACCGCGTCCCTCACTTGAATTAACCCGCGCAAACAACCTCAGGGCGTGACCTGATAACCCTTGCCCTGCAGGCAGCTGGTATAGGCGGTGGAACTGGTCGAGGCGCTGGTCTTTTCCTGCTCCCGGCGCTCCTGCCGTTGCCGCGAGCCCCCCACTACCACGCCAGCCGCTGCGGTCTGCTTGGCGCGATCTTGACGATAGTCCTGCTTCACATCGTCGTCGACCCGGTCGTACACCTCGTCATGCTGGTTGCCGCGCACCGCGGCCCCCGTTGCACCGGCCGCGGCACCCACGGCGGCGCCGCGCAAACGTCCCCCGGAAGCCGTGTTGGTGCTCGCACTCTGGCTGGCTGCCACGTTATGGCATTCACTGATATCGAGCTGGGTTTGCTGCGCGCTCTGACCTTTTGTCGGCACTACCGTTTCCGCCCATCCCTGGGTGCAGGCAAGCGACAAGGCAGCGCACAGGCTAATGGATGACAACCTACTCATGATGACCTCCCTGAAGCCGTTGCACCGGCTCGGTGCAGTCAAACCAGTGTAGATCACCCACGGTTAGCCTCCTCGACAAAAATCTCCCCTAGACCGGGCGCTGCGGGACCACGGCCGGGGCCGTCGACCTGGCCAGCAGGTAGTAGAGGACGCCCGGCACCACCAGGCCGACGATCCAGGAAATATCCACCCCACCCAACTGCGCGACCATCGGCCCGGAATAGAAGTGGGTGTCGACAAACGGCAACTGGATCAACACGCCAATCACGTAGACGCTGATGCCCAGCACGTTCCAGCGCCCGTAGCGGCCCGCCGGGTCGGACAGGGCCGGGATGTCGTAGCGCTCCTTGTTGATGAAGTAGTAATCCACCAGGTTGATCGCGCTCCAGGGAGTGAAGAAGGTCAGCAGGAACAGGATGAAGTACTTGAACGAGTTGAGGAACGAGTACTGCCCCAGCAGCGCCAGCGTGGTCGACGCCGCGACAATCAGCAGCACGAATACCATGCGGTGCCGGGCCGTCAGCTGCAGGCTGCTGCGAAAACCACTGATGATGGTGGCCACGCACATGAAGCTGCCGTAGGCGTTGAGGGTCGAGACGGTGACCTTGCCAAGCACCACGCTCAAATACAGCAAGGAAGCGATCACTCCGGTGCTGCCCAGGCCAACGATGGTCGCCACCTCGTGCCCACGAAAGCCGGCGCCCGCCAACGCCGCGGCGAACACCCCCAGGACCATCGACGCCTGGGCGCCGAGCACGGTTCCCAGGCCAACGGCGGTGAAGGTTTTCCAGGACGAGGTGGTGCTCGGCAGGTAGCGCGAATAGTCCGCCACGTACGGACCAAAGGCGATCTGCCAGGAGGCCGAAAGCGACACCGCCAACAGGAAGGTGCCCCAGGCAAAGTGGCGGTTTTCCAGGAGCAGGCCGATGTCATTGAGGGTCAGCAGCCGGGTGAACAGGTACACAAAGGCAATGATCCCCAGCACACTCGCGACCTTGCCCACCAGGTGGATCACCCGGTAGCCGAAGATCGTCAGGAACGCGATGCACGCGGCAAAGATCAGGATCCCGGCGCTGTCGCTGACATCGATCAACTGGGCAATCGCCTGCCCCGACAACACCGCGCCCGTGGCGCTGAAACCCAGGTACATCAGGCACACCAGGACAATCGGGATGGCTGCGCCATAGACCCCGAATTGCACCCGGCTGGAGATCATCTGCGGCAGGCCCAGCTTCGGCCCTTGCGCCGCGTGCAGGGCGACCACCGCCCCGCCCAGCACCTGGCCGAGCAACAGGCCGATCAGCGACCAGAACACGTCGCCACCCAGCACCACTGCCAGGGCCCCGGTGACAATCGCGGTGATCTGCAGGTTGGCCCCCAGCCACAGGGTGAACTGGCTGTAGAGGCTGCCATGGCGTTCGGATTCGGGGATGTAGTCGATCGAGCGGGTCTCGATCAGTGGATTGCGCTTGGAACTCTCGATGACCTTGGTCATGAACGGTTTTTCCTTGGAGGAGCAGACACTGTTGTTGTTATCGCGGCGTCGACTTAGAACGCCTTGCTGGCACTGACCACGACGGTGGCCGTGCACAGGTCGTCATAGCCATACCAACTGGCACATTGGCTTTTTTTCAGGTTGGTGTCGACATAACTCAGGCCCCAGGTGACGCCCACGAACTCACGGCTGAGCTTGGCCTCCCATTCGTTGTAGGCCGAGCTCCCGCTGCCGTTGGTGGCCAGGAAGGCTTCATCCTTGGTGTCGTTGCGCCCCAGGCGCAAGTCCAGGCTCACCTCGGCCGGCAACACCAGGGTGTAGCCGAGATAGGCATACAGGGTGTCCTGGTCCTGGCCAAACACATTGGGTGTGTCGTTGGAGTAGTACGCACCCACCTTGACTCCATACAGGTCGAGGATGGCGTAGACCTCACTGAGGTTGAATTGGCCCTCCTTCGGGTAGTCGTATTTGATGTATCCCAGGTCCAGGCTGATGGCATCCGTGGCCTGCCAGAAATAACCGGCGTAGTACTCCATTTCCTGGCGGGTCTTGTAGTCATAGCCAAAGTCGACATTCGAGGTCCAGGCGCCCAGGTACAGGCCGCTGCTGTGTTGCAGCGTGGCGCCGAACTGCAGCGCCGGATCGCCAAGGGTCTGGGAGATTCCGCGGGAGCGGTAGTCACTGGCGGCGGTCAGGCTCATGTCCAGGCTGAAGTCGTCGCTGAGGGGCAACGCCTGGCTGGTGATTGGCAACAGGGCCAGGCTGGCCAGGGCGAAGCGAGAGAGTGCGTTCATGGAAAACCCTTGTTGTTATGAGTGTGCGGGTTATTGCAGGCACGGCGTTGCCGGACGCCTTGAGATGCAAGGCGCCCGGTGGTTTGGCTGGATCGCGGGTGTTAGGGGGTAGCGCGGTTCAGGACGCGGGGGCGTACACCTGCTTGCCGGCGAAGAAGGTCTTCAGGACCTGGGTGTCGAACAACTCGTCGTCACTGACCTTGAACACATCGCGGTCAAGAATGATCAGGTCAGCCTGCTTGCCCGGCGCCAGTGAACCGATCTGCCGCTCCAGGCGCAGGGTCTTGGCGGCGTTGAGGGTATAGGCATAGAACATGCTCTGGCGATCGAGACTTTCCTTGGCATTCAACACCCCCAGCGGGCCTTTGCGGGTACTGGCCTGGGCGATGGCGTTGAACGGATTGGGGCTGGACACCGGCCAGTCGCTGCCACCGGCAATCACCGCACCGGCGTCATGCAGCGAGCGGGCGGGATACTGGTAACCGTAGGCAAACGCGCTGATGTAGGGCTTGACCAGTTCCACCGTGTACGATTCGCCGGTGGCCCACAGCAACTGCATCGAGGCAATCACCCCCAGTTGCTTGAAGCGCGGGAACTCCTTGGGATTGACCAGTTGCAGGTGCGCGATGCTATGGGGCACCGGCGTCGGGCTGAGCTTGCGCGCGTAGGCCACGCCATTCAGGGCTTCACGCACCGCACGGTCACCGACCGCATGCATGTGCAGGATCCAGCCGCGCTTCTCGGCCGCCACCACCAGCTCACCGAAGTGCTCCGGGTCGATCAACAACTGGCCATTTTTATGGCTGTTCTTGAAGGGCACGATGACCGCCGCCGTCTGTCCGGGGAACTCGAGAATGCCATCGGCAAACACCTTGATCCCGGGGAACGTCAGGTTGGGTACGCCCTCGAACTGTTTCATCACCGTGGCCAGGACTTCCAGGTCCTCGGGCCGGCTCTTCGGATTGGTCAGCATCAGGGCCGCGACGTGGGCGCTGAGTTCGCCTTTCTCGGCCAGTGCGCGGTACAACGGCAGGACCCCGGTACTGTCGGCGGTTGCCTTGAAGTCGAACAGTGAATCGTCGCTCCCCGCATTCGCCGCGGCGTCCATCCAGGCAGTGACGCCATATTGGTTGTTGATCCTGACTGCCTCGCGGGCGGCCTTGAGCATGGTTTCCTGGCTGGGCGCAGGGATTTCGTTGCGGATCTTGTCCCAGCGCGATTCGGCAAAATAGCCGTTGGGGGTGAAGTCCGCCTCATGCCCGACAAAACTACGGTCCTGCTCCGACAGGCCCTTGACCAGCGCGGCATCGATCTTCAGGCGCTTGAGCATGGCGTTGTTGGCCCAGCCGGTATGCCCGTCGATGCCGCTGAACACCAGCGGCTGATCGGCCCAGCGGCCCTGATTGAAACGCTGGCCCATTTCGCGGCTTTTGTCCCAGTAGGCCGAACTGGTGCCGGCAATGCTGATCACGTCACCGGCCCGCGCGCGCCCGGCCTGGTCCTGCTCGATGATCCATTGTTCGAGCTCCGCCAGCGGCTTGACCTCGTCCAGCAGGTTGGCGCCCATGCTGTCGAAGGCCGCCACCACCGGGTGGCTGTGGGTGTCGATCAACCCCGGCATCAGCACTTTGCCGGCCAGGTCGATACGTTGGGTGTTGGCGTCGGCCAGGGCCTGGATCTCGGCGTCGCTGCCCACTTGCAGGATCTTGCCATCTTGCACCGCCACCGCCTGCACCAGCGCCTGGCCGGGCTCTGCGGTAAACACCTTGCCGTTGAACAGCACCAGGTCGGCCGCGGCCATCGCCGGTACCGCAGTGAGGGCCAGCGCGGCGGCCAGCAGGTTGGGAATCAATCGTTGCATCGGGACGCTCTCTTGTTGTTATCGGGCTGGCATCACCCTATAGAACACCAGCGCAGAACGGACCTCTACAAATGAGGAGGGGATACACAGGACAACCCTAGACCCAACCCGTGGGGGCGGGCTTGCCTGCGATAGGCGTAGGTATCTACACAACTGTGGTGCGACCAGGATGTTGGATTAGACCGAGTACATATCCATTTTTGCGGTAACGGCCACCTATGGTTCCGCTTTTACAGCGGCTCACTTTTGGAGGAGCCCAAAAGTAAGCAAAAGGCTCTTGCCCCACCACTCGGCATCTCGCTTGGGCTCG